>JANPCI010000291.1:0-6193 GCA_031430875.1 Actinomycetes bacterium
TGTCGCTCGACCTCGAAGTATCGCCCGAACGAGTAGGCGTTGTTGCCGACGTCGACGCACACCACGGCGTCGTCGTCAACGTGTCGGCCGAGCGCGTCGAACAGCGCTGCCGATCCGACGCCGCGGCCACGATCGTCACCCACACGTGAGCGCTTCTCGGCCCGCCAGATCGTCCACCGTTCGGCGACGTCCGCGCGCTGATCGACCGCCGCCACGGCGTCAGGGAGCGCGGCTGCGATCGCCTTGGCGGTCACGGCGACGTCGCCGAGTACGGGGATCTCCACCGGATGGAACCGACCGAGCGCCATCGGGTCGTCGTCGACCTGGATGATCGGCTTGTAGGGAGCGATCCCCGTGTGATTGGAGAACGACGCACCCCACACGACCAGGAGGTCCGACTCGTTCATGAGGTAACTCGCCACGGGCGTGCCGCTTCGCCCGAGCACCCCACCGCCCAACTCGTGGTGGTCGGAGAACTGCCCCTTGGCCTTGAACGTCGTGAGCACCGGCGCGCCGAGACGCTCCGCCAACACGGTGATCGGCTCCATGTCGTGCCGGGCACCGTGGCCGACGACGAACACCGGGCGCCGTGCGGTCGCCAGCGCGTGAACGGCTGTGCGCAGCGCGTCCGCGGGTGGCGCGACGCGACGGTCGCCGACACGACCGGCCGGGCCCCCCGCCGCCTTTGTCGACGGGATCGTCTGCACCTCATCGGGAAGCACGAGATGCGCGACCCCGCGCCCCACGATCGCGTGTTTGCACGCCATCGTCATCAGCTCGCCATGGTCGGATCCGGCCTGCACCGTCTGGCTGTAGCCGGCGACGTCGGCGAACGCCCGCTCGAGATCGAGGTCCTGGAACGCCCCGCGTCCCTTCACCTTCGACGGCACCTGTCCCGAGATCGCCAATACCGGCGAACGGTCGACGCGTGCGTCATAGAGCCCGGTCAGCAAGTTCGTGGAGCCCGGCCCGGCGATCGCGAAGCATGCAGCCGCCTGGCCGGTGAGCTTGCAGTAGGCGCTGACGGCAAACGCGGCGGCGCCTTCGTGACGGATCCCCACGTAGCGCAGTTCGCCGCGCCCTTCGGCGGCACGGAGCGCATCGGCGAACCCGAGATTGGAGTGCCCGACCATGCCGAACACGGCCCGTACACCCCAGTTGGTCATCGTCTCGACCAGAACGTCCGACACCGTTCGCACCCGCTCGGGCTCGGGCGGCAGCGCAACGTACACACCGTCGTCGCGAACGTCCACCGCGAAGGCCGCCGGCGCGTCATCGAGCCCCGGCGGGGGAGCACCGTTGCACGGCGAGTAGTCGTACCCGTGCCACGGGCATCTCAGCCAGCCACGCTCGATCGACCCCTCGCCCAACGGCCCGCCCTGGTGTGGGCACGCATTGTCGAGCGCCCCGAACGTGTCACCCACGCGCGTCACGCACAGGGTTCGCCGGCCGACCGCGACCGTGGTGACCCGCTGGTCGCCGAGCTCGTCGGGCTCGAGCACCCGGTGCCATTCGTGCGGTCCGTCCGGCACCGGCACCGGCTCGGTCGAAGGTGCCGGCAGTCGATCATCCACTTCGGTCATCCTGCCAGCCGTTCGAATCCGCTGCGAAAGAACACGTGCGCGGCCTCGACCGGGTCCGGTGATGCTGCAACGTCGTCGTAGCCGAGGACCGCACCGAACGGCGCGTTCCAGAACGCCGGATCGCCGGGTCGTTCCGGCGTCCAAGGCCCCACGTAGAGGTATGGGGCGGTGTGGAAGCCGTCACCGGGCGAGCCACCGATGTTGACCCGGCGCTCTGTCGGTGCCCCGGCATCGAACGCCATGTCGAGCGCCGCGTCGAAATGCTCTGGCCACAGCTGGACGAGCGACGGGGCGCTGAACGCGGGCGCGGTGTGTACCAAACGGTCGAGTGCCTCGGTGACGACGGCGTACCAGCCTCCGATGAGCCGGGCCGACGAAAGGTGCACAATGATCGGCTCGTCGATGTCACCCACCGGTGGCGTGGCGTCACCCGCCCAGAACTCGGCAGCCAGATCCACGTCTGCGAAGGCGGCAAGTTCGGCGAGCGTCGAACCGTCGATCTCGATCGAGCGGGTCCAGGTACCGCCGGCCGCTGCGGCCTCCCGCACGAGTGTGCCGCCACTGATCCGGATCCGCTCGCGGTCGGGCCGGATCGTCGTCGTGCCGAAACCGCCTGGTGTTGCTCGGAGCCCCAGCTGACCGGTGGCGGCGTGTTCAGCGCGGGCGAGCACGTGGTTGGCGATGCGATGCAGCGCCTGGCGGGTGGCGTCGTGACGCTCGTCGAGTTCGTGGTCCATGTCGTGGTTCCTCCTGAGTGGTGCTGACGAAACCCTCCCTGACCGATCTCTGTTCCAGGACCTGACGGACCCGCCTCGCTCGGGAAGAGGAACGGGTGTCACCGGGTTCCGACCGCACATCAAGATCGAGAAGGGCACGATTTCCATGGTTCAAGCTGAGGACACAACCGCGACCAAGCCAATCGACGCTGCCGTCAACGTGGACGCCGTTGTCGACGTCATCGTGCTGGGTATGGGGCCGGGCGGCGAGGAGGTTGCCGGACAACTCGCCTCGGCCGGTCTGTCCGTGGTGGGCATCGAAGCAGGCCTGGTCGGCGGAGAGTGTCCGTACTGGGGGTGCGTCCCGTCGAAGATGATGGTCCGTGCGGCACATGCGCTCGCGGAGGCTCGCCGGGTCCCCGGGCTCGCGGGTACTTCGACGGTGACTGCCGACTGGGCGCCCGTCGCGGCGCGCATCCGCGCCGAAGCGACCGACAACTGGGATGACACCGTCGCCGTCGACCGTTTCGTCGGAAAGGGCGGCAGTTTCGTACGTGGCCGCGGCAGGCTGGTGGCCGCCGACGTGGTCGACGTTGACGGTCACCGCTATCGGGCCACCCGGGCCGTGGTCGTGGCCACTGGCACCACCGCCGGAGTCCCACCGATTCCCGGTCTCGCCGACACCCCGTTCTGGACGAACCACCAGGCGATCGAAGCGAGCGAGCTTCCCAAGTCGATCATCGTGCTCGGCGGTGGGGCGATCGGTTCGGAACTCACCCAGGTGTATGCCCGTTTCGGTGTCGATGTCACGATCGTCGAAGCCCTCGATCGTCTCCTACCGCTCGAGGAACCGGAGGCAGGCCGGCTTCTCGGCGACGTGTTCCGGAGCGAAGGCATCAACGTCGTCACCGGGATTTCTGCGATCAACGTCTCCTACGACGGCAAGTTCCACGTCCAGCTCGCCGACGACCGCGAGCTGATCGCCGAGAAGCTCCTGGTCGCCACGGGTCGCCGTATCGACCTCGCCGGGATCGGCGCCGACTCCCTTGGCATCGACACGACGACTGCCCGGGTGCTTCCGGTCGACGAACATCTTCGGGTGATCGACGGCGTGTGGGCGGTCGGGGATGTCACCGGTCGCGGCGCCTTCACTCACGTGGCGATGTACCAATCGAGGATCGCGATTGCCGACATCCTCGGCGAGCCCCACACACCGGCCGACTACTCCGCCGTTCCTCGGGTCACGTTCACCGACCCTGAGGTCGGTTCCGTCGGGCTCACCGCTCGAGCGGCGATGGATGCTGGAATCGACGTGGCCGTCGGCCGCGCCGAGGTGCCATCCACCGCGCGGGGGTGGCTGCACAAGGTCGGCAACGACGGGTTCATTCAGTTGGTCGTCGACCGACCTCGCGGCGTCGTCATCGGTGCGACCTCGATGGGGCCGAGCGGTGGCGAGGTGCTTGGTCTCCTCACCCTCGCCGTGCACGCCCGTATTCCGATCGAGGAACTCCGATCGATGATCTACGCCTACCCCACCTTCCACCGGGGCGTCGAAGACGCCCTCCGGAACCTCTCGTGACCGGACCGAGCGTTCAGGGTCTGGTCGGTTCTCCGTCACGAGCGAGTTGTTCGCCGAACGCCCGGAGGCGGGCGACGGATTCAGCGGGGATCTCGGAACGCTGGGCGGCGAGTGTGGCCTTGATGCGTTCGTAGGTCTCGGCCTCCAAGCCGCAGCGACGACACTCCTCGAGATGGATCTCGATCCGACCGGCACGATCGGCGTCGATGTTGCCGTCAAGATACTGCTGGAGGATCTCACCCACCTGGTGACAGGTCAGGCCGCCGTGCGTCATGCCGAGCAGGTTCATTATCCACGTCTTGATCACAGGTGACTCCTCGGAACGAAGCCGACCCGGTCGAGTCGGTCGCGAATTCGGGATCTGGCGCGGTGCAGGCGGCTCATCACGGTCCCGATCGGCACGTCGAGCACCTCGGCCGCTTCGGCGTAGCTGAGGCCGTCGATGTCGACGAGTTCGACGACATGGCGGAACAGCTCGTCGAGTGACGCCAACGCTCGGAGGATCTCCGCGTCGATCTCGTCGTCGATACTGGCGTCGGCGCGCTCGTCGGAGGCCGCCGAGACCATCCGTTCGGTGGCGGCATCGGGGTCGCGGAGCAACTCCGGGCGGCGGCGCCTGTTCCGATTGATGTGCGTGTTGCGCAAGATGGTCAGCAGCCACGCCCGCGGATAGCGGCCGTCGAAGCCGTCGATTGCGCGGTAGGCGCGAAGCAACGTGTCCTGGACGAGATCCTCGGCCTCGGCGTGGTTGCGAGTCAACGAGTTCGCAACACGAAGCAACACCTCGATTTCGGGCAGCACGTACCGCTCGAACGAGCGGTCGTCGACGGTCGAGCTACTCATCTCCTGCAGACCTTACGCATCTGCTCATGTGCGGAATGCTCCGGCGGCTCACCGGGTTTCTCACAGGTGAGCCCGATCGATGTAGCCATCTGCGCTGACTACTGCACGATTCGTGAGTTGACCGAGGAGCTGGCATCACCGTTGTCGGGCGAGGATCAGACGGCGCAGTCCATGTCCGACGTGAGCCCGACGAAATGGCACCGCGCCCACACGACCTGGTTCTTCGAAACGTTCGTGCTCGAGCAGTACGACACCGACTTCGAGCCGTTCGACCCCGTTTATCGGATGCTGTTCAACAGCTACTACGACACTGTCGGCGAGCAGTACCCACGATCGCAACGCGGTGTCATCACACGCCCCGGCATCGCCGAGGTCGCGGACTACCGGGCCGAGGTCGATCGACGTATGCGAGTCGTGCTCGATGATGAGCGCTTCCCCGATGACGCTGCCGAGCTGGTGCGGTTGGGTTTGCATCACGAACAGCAGCACCAGGAGCTGATGCTCATGGACATCAAGCACGTCCTCGCACAGAATCCGTCTCATCCCGTCTATCGGCCACAGTGCCGAGCCGACCCGCCGACGCAGCAGCACTGTCCTGCCCGATGGGTCGACGTCGAGGGCGGCGTGGTCGAGACAGGGCATCGCGGCGAAGCGTTCGCATTCGACAACGAACGACCGTTCCACCGTGTGTTCCTCGAACCGTTCCGGCTCGCACATCGACTCGTCACCGCTGGCGACTGGATCCAGTTCGTCGACGACGGCGGCTACGAGCGAGCTGACCTGTGGCTGTCGGATGGTTGGCACACGGTGCAGTCCGAGGGCTGGACGGCGCCGCTCTACTGGCGCTCTGAAGGCAACCGATGGATGGTCCACACGCTGGGTGGGACCCGCCCCGCGCTCGATGACGAGCCGGTGTGCCACGTCAGCTTCTACGAGGCCGACGCCTACGCGCGGTGGGCCGGAGCGCGTCTGCCCACTGAATTCGAATGGGAGCACGCTGCGAACAGTCAGCCATCGGCACCGTCGCGAGGATTCGATCTCGAACGACTCCATCCATCACCTGCGCCGCCAGACGGTGCGCTGCTCTCACAGCTGGCGGGGGAGTGCTGGCAGTGGACTGCGAGCGCCTATCTGCCCTACCCCGGGTTCGCCCCGGCCCCCGGAGCAGTCGGTGAGTACAACGGCAAGTTCATGTCGGGACAGATGGTGCTGCGCGGCGCAAGCGCCCTCACCCCGCCTCGTCACGTTCGCCCCACCTACCGCAACTTCTTCCCACCCGCTGCACGCTGGCCCATGACGGGCGTGCGACTCGCCACCGGAGGCGCACCCCAATGAACCCCGCCATCACCGAACCCACCTTCGACGTCCATCTCGACGCTCAGTGGTCGCGTCGAGCCCTGATCGACGACGTCCGCCGCGGCTTCAGCCGTCGACCGCTGCGCCTCCCGCCGCGTTGGCTGTACGACGACCGA
>JANPCI010000292.1:0-46221 GCA_031430875.1 Actinomycetes bacterium
GTCGACATCATCTCGTGGGCCGACGTCACCGACGACGAACTCGAGTTGCTCGACCTGTGGTTCGAAGAGCGCGTGTTCCCCGTCCTCACCCCGCTGGCGGTGGATCCGGGCCACCCGTTCCCATACATCTCCGACCTTGCGTTGTCGCTTGCGGTCAATGTGGCCGACCCCGAAACCGGCGACCGCCGGTTCGCCCGTCTCAAAGTTCCCCGTCTCTTTCCCCGACTCGTCGAGCCCTCACCCGGTCGTTTCCTGCCGGTCGAACAGCTGATCGCGGCGAAGCTCGACCGGCTCTTCGTGGGCATGATCGTGGAGGACTGGGCGCCGTTTCGTGTCAGTCGTAATGCCGACCTCACCTTGGAAGAAGAGGAGGCCGACGATCTCCTCGAAGCCGTCGAGATGGAGCTCCGACGACGCCGGTTCAACAAGGCCGTTCGCCTGGAGGTGTCGCACGACATCGGTGCCGAGGTACTCGAACTGCTGGTGCGCGAGCTCGACCTGACGATGAACGACGTCACGTTCCATCGTTCGCCGCTCGACCTGAGCTGTCTGTGGCAGCTGCTCGAACTCGACCGGCCCGACCTCAAGGACGAGGCCTGGCCGCCGGTCACAGCGGGACGAATCATCGCCGCCGAGGAGACCGACCGTCCGATCTTCGACGTCATGCGCCATCGAGCGTTGATGGTGCACCATCCCTACGAGAGTTTCACCAGCAGCGTCGAAGCGTTCATCGCCCAGGCGGCCGACGATCCGAAGGTCCAGTCGATCAAGATGACCCTGTACCGCGCGGGCGGCGACAGCGGCATCATCCGCAGCCTCATGCGGGCGGCCGAACGAGGGGTGCAGGTGGCGGTGCTCGTCGAGTTGAAGGCTCGATTCGACGAGGCGAACAATGTCCAGTGGGCACGTCAGCTCGAACGATCGGGTGCGCATGTGGTGTACGGCATGGTCGGGTTGAAGACGCACAGCAAAGTGGCGTTGGTGGTTCGTGACGACGGCGATCAGCTCCGGCGCTACGTCCACATCGGCACCGGGAACTACAACGCCAAGACCGCCCGGGTGTACGAAGACATCGGTGTGCTGACGTGTGCCCCCGATATCGGCGACGATGCGGCCCAGCTCTTCAATCACCTCACCGGTTACAGCCGATCCCACGACTACCAGAACCTCCTCGTCGCCCCACGCGATCTTCGCCGCCAGCTCGTCGACCTGATCGAGCATGAAGCCTCGTTCGGAGCCGACGGCCACATCACCCTGAAGTGCAATTCGATCGCCGACGACGAACTGATCGAAACGCTCTATGCCGCCAGCGCGGCGGGCACCCGTATCGATGTGATCGTGCGGGGAATCTGTTGCCTGCGCGCCGGAGTCCCGGCACTGTCGGACAACATCCGGGCACGCAGCATCCTCGGCCGCTACCTCGAACACAGCCGCATCTACCGATTCGACCACGGCAACATCGTGCACGGCGAACGGCTCGCCGGTGCCACATCTGATGCGGTCTACCTGATCGGGTCGGCTGATCTGATGGCCCGCAACCTCGACCGCCGCGTCGAGGTGATGGTGCCAATTCAACATGCTCGGCACACCGCGGCACTCGATCAGGCGCTCGAGTTCGCATTGGCCGACGACATCGTCCGCTGGGAGTTGCAGCCCGACGACACGTGGACGCGTCTGGGTGCCACGAACTCGTTCCAGCCGCATTCGCAAGAGCGCATGTATCGCTGGACAGTCGAGCAACAGCTCGCCGGCCGCTCCTGAGGCACTCCTGAACGGTGGCCCCTTGAGCGGCCCGATCCACAGTTCGCCCACTGGACAGCTTCCGTTCACCTCTCGTTCACCTGATGACGGGTTCGAGTTCACTTTGCTGCCGTAACTTGCCCGCCGGTCGACCACAACGTCGAATGACGTTGCCCGTCCATGAACAGAAGATGTCCAATCAAAACCACCAGAAACTACGAACGGAGTTGGAAGCGTGAACTCTCCCAAGCGCCGCATTCTTGCCGGAGCATTTGCATTGACCCTTGTTGCCGCCGCATGCGGCAGCGACGAAGACAGCTCGTCGAGCACCGACGCGCCTGACACCACCGATGCCGCCGGTACCACCGATGCCGCGACCGAAGGCACCGCTGCCGGAAGCGGTACCGAGCTCGCTGCCGGTGAAGTATTCGTCACTGGCTCGTCGACCGTCGAGCCGATCTCCATCCGCGTCGGCGAACTCGCCAGCGAGATGTCAGGTGGTGACCTCGCGGTCACCGTCGAAGGCCCCGGAACGGGTGACGGCTTCGCGAAATTCTGCGGCGGTGAAGGTGACGTGACGGGCGCCTCGCGTCCGATCAAGGACGAAGAGGCCCAGACCTGTGCCGATGCCGGCATCGAGTACACCGAGCTCGAGATCGCCATCGACGGTCTCTCGGTCGTGACCAACCCGGCCAACGACGCGATCACGTGCCTCGACATCCCTGGCCTCTACGCCCTGATCGGGCCTGAGTCCGAAGGCACCGCAACGTGGGCGGACAACAACGCGCTCGCCACCGAGGTCGGCGCCGTCGAGGGAACCCCGTTCCCCGATGCGCCTCTGACGATCTATGGGCCCGGTGAGGAGAGCGGCACGTACGACTCCTTCGTCGAGTTCGCGATCAAGGGTCTCGCCGAAGAGCGCGAGCAGCCTGTTGCGACCCGCGCCGACTACTCGTCGAGCGCCAACGACAACCTCATCGTGCAGGGCATCGAGTCTGCCGACACCTCGCTCGGGTGGGTGGGCTTCGCGTACTACCAGGCCGAAGGTGATCGTCTCAAGGACGTCGAGATCGACGGCGGAGAGGGCTGTGTCCCGGCAACGCCCGAGACCATTGCCGACGGCTCGTACCCGTTCTCGCGCAGCCTGTACATCTACGTGAACAAGGCCAAGGCCGCGGAGAACCCGGCAGTGGCATCGTTCGTCGAGCTGTACCTCTCGGACGAAGGTCTCGCGAAGGTCACCGAGGCCGGCTACGTGAGCCTGCCCGACGACCGGATCGAAGCCACTCGCACCGCCTGGGGTAGCTGAACTCAGTTGGCATAGGTGATCGGCCGTCAGCTCGCTGGCGGCCGATCACCGATGCTCCTACACTGCTGATCCGACCCGAGGGACTCCGCACGGATGCTGACGATTCAAGACCTGCAGGGCAACCGTAAGCAGGCGAACCGAGAACGACTGATGCGCAAGCTGTTCGGGCTTGCGGCGATCCTGTCGATCGCCATCAGCCTGTTGATCCTCTACGTCCTGGTCGACGGTGCGATCAACTTCATGGTCAGCATCGACTGGGACTGGTCGTTGTTCCGCGACACGGGCTGGTTCCCGCGTCGAGAGCGCTTCGATCTGCAAACGATCATCACCGGGTCGATCATCATGGGAACGGTGGCGATGTTCGTCGCTGTCCCGTTCGGCCTCGGCACGGCGATCTACCTGTCGGAGTATGCGTCACGGCGGGTGCGCTCGGTCGTCAAACCGGTCATCGAGGTGCTCGCCGGCATCCCCTCTGTCATCGTGGGCTTCTTCGCCCTCAAGGTCATCGCCCCTGACTTCGTCGACCCGATCTTCGATCCGACCACGTCGCGGAACATGCTCGTTGCCGGCCTCGGCATCGGCATCCTGGTGATCCCGATCATGGCGTCGCTCAGCGAAGATGCCTTGAGTGCCGTACCCGGTTCACTCCGCGAAGCGAGCTATGGCGTTGGCGCCAAACGGGTCACGACGGTCACCAAGGTCGTGATTCCGGCCGCCGTATCAGGCTTGGTTGCCGCCTTCATCATCTCGGTGTCCCGAGCCATCGGCGAGACCATGGTCGCCACCATGGCGGGAGGGTTCGACGGTTCCGGTCCCTACACGGGATGGAATGTGCTGAAGCCCGGTCTCACGATGACCGCCGCGATGACCAACGCGGCCGGCGGCACCGACGCTGTGAAAGCCGGCCCTGCGTTCGACGTGCTCTTCTTCGTGGGCCTTCTGCTGTTCCTGATCACGCTGGGGCTCAACAGCATCGGCGCCGTCTTCGTGAACCGCGTGCGCCAGAAGTACTGATGGGACTCCTGACATGGCACTGATGACACCGGGCAAGGCTGGCCAGACCGCCGGCGAGATCACAGCGGCGCAGCTGACCACGTCGAAGCGAGACGTCGCCGGCATCGTGATGCTGGTCGCCCTGCTGTTCACCCTCATCTCGACACTGCTGATTCTCTTCGTCCTCATCGGGCGCGTGGTTCGCGACGCGATGCCGGTCGTGACGGGCGAGGGGACTGCGTTCCTCACCAACACCATCGGCTCCAACCCGGCGACCACGGGCATCTGGCCCGGTCTCTACGGGTCGTTCTTCATCGGCGTCGGCGTGGTCGTCCTGACGATCCCGATCGGCGTCGGTGCGGCGATCTACCTCGAGGAGTATGCGAAGCCGAACTTCGTCACGAACTTCCTGCTGGTGAACATCCGCAACCTTGCCGGCGTGCCCTCGGTCATCTACGGCGTGCTCGGCCTGATCATCTTCGTTGGCTGGCTCAAGCCGATCACGGGCGGTTCCTCGGTGATCTCTGCGGCGCTCACGATGGCGGTCCTCGTGCTCCCGATCGTGATCATCACGGCGATGGAAGCGATCCGATCGGTGCCCGAGGGGCTTCGAGACGCCGGCTTCGGCGTGGGTTCATCACGCTGGGAGGTCACGAGGGACCATGTGCTGCCCTATGCCGCGCCCGGCATTCTCACGGGCGTCGTGTTGTCCCTGGCTCGGGCGCTCGGCGAGGCGGCCCCGTTGATCATGCTCGGCGCAGTGACCGGGCTCCTGCCGTCGCCGAGCCTGGACGGGCGCTTCACGGCGATCCCGATGCTGATCTACAACTGGTCGGGGCGTCCCGACGTGCCCGGCGAGGAGATCGGCTGGACAAATGCCGCCGCCGCTGCGGGGCTCGTGCTGTTGTTGCTCGTACTGACGTTCAACGCCTTCGCCATCTACCTTCGTAACAGGTTCGAGAAGACCCGGGTCGGTCAATGACCGGCCCGGCAACGTCTCCACCGCCGGATCAACCCGACCCACCTCATCCCGACCAGGAGTCGAACATGGAACCGACCACCAGCACGACGGAGAACGTCGACGTGACCGCCGAGCCTGCGGCAGACTCCTTGACGACCCGACCCGTCGCGGTCGCGGACAACGAGGTCGACCACGATGCCGAAGTTGTGTTCGACATGAACGAAGTGAGTGTCCTCTACGGTGATTTCCGCGCCGTTCGCGGCACCACCATGAAGATCCGCAAGAATCAGATCACCGCGTTCATCGGTCCGTCCGGGTGCGGTAAGACCACGATCCTGCGATGCCTCAACCGGATGAACGATTTCATTTCCACCGCCAAGGTGGAGGGCTCGATCAACTACCACGGCGTCGACCTGTACGACCCCGCCGTCAACTCGACCGAGGTGCGTCGGCGTATCGGCATGGTGTTCCAGAAGCCGAACCCGTTTCCGAAATCGATCTACGACAACGTTGCGTATGGGCCACGATTGGCCGGAATGCGCAAACGCGCCGAGCTCGACGAGATCGTGGAGCAGTCGCTGCGCGGCGCCGCGCTGTGGGACGAGGTCAAGGATCGCCTCAAATCGTCCGGCCTCAGTTTGTCGGGCGGCCAGCAACAGCGCCTGTGCATCGCCCGAGCCGTCGCCGTTGGCCCCGAGGTCATCTTGATGGACGAACCGTGTTCGGCGCTCGACCCGATCGCCACGGCCAGGATCGAGGACCTCATGCGCGAGATCAAGGCCAAGTACACGATCGTCATCGTGACGCACAACATGCAGCAGGCAGCTCGCGTGAGCGACATGACCGCCTTCTACACGACCGAAGTGAACCCGGAGAGCGACCGACGAACGGGTTTGCTCGTGGAGTACAACCCGACCGACCAGATCTTCTCGCGGCCTGATGACGACCGCACCGAACAGTACGTGACCGGGAGGTTCGGCTGATGTCCGATCAACTTCGCCCCGAGTTCCACCAACAGCTCGACGAGATCCAGACGGGCATCGCGCGCATGTCGGCGGGCGTGACGGAGCTGGTTCCACGGGCGACCGAAATCCTGCTGACGATGGACCTCGAAGGCGCCGAGTACCTGATCCTCGGTGACGACGAATATGACAGGCGCGCGCTCGACCTCGAGGAACGATGTTTCACCGTCATCGCCCTGCAAGCGCCGGTGGCGACCGACCTGCGCGCCGTCGTCTCGGCCATCAAGATCATCGCCGACGTCGAGCGGTCGGCCGACCTGTGTGTCAACATCTGCAAGGCGGCGCGGCGCATCTACGGCCATGAGCTCGATCCGCACCTTCGCGGCGTGCTCCAGAAAGTCGGCGACCAGGCGCAGGTGTTGTTCAAAGAGGCGACCGAGGCCTATCTCAATCTCGATGGCGTCCGCGCTGCTGCCCTTCACGACATGGACGCCTACCTCGATGATCTGCATCGCCAGCTCATTCAGGTGATTTTCGAGAGCCATGCCGCCGGCAACATCGATCTGCAGGTGGCCGTTCAGCTCGCCGTGGTGGCCCGCTTCTACGAGCGCATCGGCGACCATGCTGTCAACGTCGGCGACCGCACCCGCTACATCATCAATGGGTGGCTCCCCGACCGACCGTACCCCGAAAGCGGCAACGAGCCGCCCAAGGTCGTCGCGGTCGCCGCTACCGACGACACCTGAGCGATGATCTTCGCTGTTGTGCTTGCGCTCATTGTGGGCGCATCGATCGGCTTTGTCGTGGCCCTCGTCGTGGCCAAGGTGCTTGCAGGGCAGCCGTCGGAGACCGACGGATCGCCCGCAACGTCGACTGACCACGAGGTGGCGAGCCTGCTGGCCAGCGCCGTCGACCACCTCGAGATCGGCGTCGTCGTTGCGAAGGAACCGAACCGCGTCGTGTATCGCAACGCTGCGGCGCGTGCATTTCGCGGGACGCATATCGGGGTGCTCGTCGACGACAACCTCACGTCGATCATCGACGAGGCCGGCGCGGGGCACAGCATGGCGCGTGTGGTCGAGTTGCAGGGACCGCCCAAGACCTGGTTGGCGATCAGCGCCGACTCGATCCCCGGCGGCGGTGGTGTGGTCGCCACGATCCAGGACATCAGTGAACGCGTCCGGATTGACGCGATGCGCACCGACTTCGTGACCAACATCTCGCATGAACTGAAGACTCCGGTGGGTGCGGTTGCCGTGCTGGCCGAGGCACTGATCGACGAGCCCGACCCCGAGGTGGTTCACCGCCTCGCCGACCACATCGTCGAGGAGGCTCATCGCGCCGTCCGTACGATCGACGACCTCTTGAAGCTGTCGCAGATCGAGTCGACCCGGCCGGGCGACACGGTGGTCAACCTCACCGCAGTCGTGCAAACGGCGATTGCCCGCGGTCGCGCAGTCGACGGGGGACGCGGCGTGGAGTTGATGGCGCTCGACTCCACCGACGACGTGTTGATCCGCGGCGACGAACGACAGCTGATCTCCGCGGTCGGGAACCTCGTGGAGAACGCGGTGAAGTACAGCCGGCCCGGCGATGTGGTGCAGGTGCGGACGCGGGTCGACGAGAACGCCGTCGAGGTGATGGTGGCCGATCAGGGCATCGGCATCCCGAGCCGTGACATCGACCGGGTCTTCGAGCGCTTCTATCGCGTCGACAAGGCCCGCAGCCGCGAGACCGGCGGCACAGGCCTCGGGCTGTCGATCGTTCGTCATGTGGCGACCAATCACGGCGGTGAGGTGATCGTGTCATCGCAGGAGGGTGAGGGGTCGACCTTCGTGCTGCGTCTCCCTGTCGATCTGGTGATTCGTAACGACCCGATGACGGAGCCACGTGGCCATGAGCGAGGAGCAACATGAGTGAAGCAGTGATTCTGGTCGTGGAGGACGAGGCGAGCTTCGTCGAGGCGCTCACGATCGGTCTACGACGCGAAGGGTTCGAGGTCGTCGTTGCAGTTGACGGTGCCGAGGCGCTCGAGAGGTTCGACGAGATCAACCCCGATCTCGTGCTCCTCGATGTGATGTTGCCGAAGGTGAGCGGCATCGATGTCTGTCGTCAGCTTCGCAAGCGGACCCAGGTTCCGATCATCATGGTCACCGCCAAGGGCGCCGAGATCGACACGGTCGTCGGCCTCGAGGTGGGCGCCGACGACTACGTCACCAAGCCGTACCGGCTACGCGAACTCGTTGCCCGGATGCGAGCCGTGCTGCGTCGCTCCGACACCAACACAAACAGCGTGGTTCTGGCGCCCGGCATGATCGAGGTCGGCGACGTGCTGCTCGATCCAGAGGAACACCGAGTGAAGGTTGCCGGTGACGACATCAGTCTTCCGCTCAAGGAATTCGAGTTGCTCCATCTCCTCCTCGCCAACGCCGGCCGCGTGCTGCCCCGCGAAACGTTGATCGACCGAGTGTGGGGCAACGACTACGTCGGCGACACCAAGACCCTCGACGTGCACGTGAAGCGGCTTCGCTCGAAGATCGAATCCGACCCGGCGATACCAACGCGCATCGTGACGATTCGAGGCCTCGGCTACAAGTACGAGAAGTCCTCACCAGCGTAAGATCGCGCCGGTGGAAACGGCGAGCACTCCTCGACGCCCACCAGCATCGAAGTTCCGTCGGCTGGCGGTCACCCATGCGTTGATGATGGGGGGCGATGCGGCGATGATCGTCGCACTCGCCGATTCGCTGTTCTTCGACATCGACCTCGACGCTGCCAGATCGCGCGTCCTGCTGTTCCTGGCGATCGGGTTCGCGCCGTTTCTGATCGTGGCCCCGCTGATCGGTCCGTTGATCGATCGAGTGGCGGGCGGGCGGCGATTCGTGATCCAACTCGTCGCGGTGGCCCGGGTGGCGTTGGCGCTGCTGATGGCCCGGTACCTCGATGCACTGGCCCTGTTCCCGTTGGTCTTCGGGGCGTTGGTGCTGCAGAAGACGTACACGATTTCGAAGTCGGCGATCGTGCCGTCGACTGTTCGTTCGGAAACCGAACTGGTCGAGGCGAACTCGAAGCTCGGCCTGATTGCCGGACTGACGGGTGCCGTTGCGGTGATTCCGGCGGCGATCCTCCTCAAACTGGTTGGCGCACCTGCCACGCTCGTCTACAGCGCGCTGCTGTTCGGTGCTGCCTTCGTTGCCGCCACCCGGCTGCCGTCGGAGGTTGTCGCGGCCGACGCGGCCGACGCCGAAGAGACCCGCGAGTTGCACACCTCCAACATCGAGTTGGCAGCAATCTCGATGACGGTGCTGCGCGCGCTCGTGGGCTTCACGTTCTTCCACCTCGCGTTCTGGCTGCGATCGCAGGACCAGGGGACGGTCTGGTTCGCGGCGGTGGTGGGCGTGTCGGCGCTGGCGGCAATGGTCGGAAACGCCGTGGCCTCGTCGGTGCGCACGCATGTCCGTGAGGAAACCATGCTCAGCATCTCGTTGCTCGTGTGTGCTGCCGCCGGCCTTGGCGTGGCGGTGCTGGGTGGCCCGGTCGGAGCGGTGGTACTCGCAGGCGTCTTGAACCTGATGGCCTCGCTGGGACGATTGAGTTTCGAGAGCATCGTGCAGCGCGATGCCCCGGGCGCCAACCAAGGGCGGGCGTTTGCCGTGTTCGAGACCCGGTTCCAGCTGGCGTGGGCGCTCGGTGCGTTCTTGGCCGTGGCGATCCAGGCGCCGGGCGCCATCGGCTTTCTCGTGGTCGGGCTCGGCGCCGCGGGCGCGAGCGTCTACCTCTGGGGCCGCCGGTCCGGCGGTGGGGTCACTCGCCGGTCACGCGGGCGAGCCAGAGGCCGGGAGCCTCGATCTCGTTCGGGGTCGGCACCGCCGCCGGATCGGTGAAGAACGGCTCGAGACCGTTTTCGCCTGCCCGATCGACCACACCCTGCACGAATGCCTTGCCGCGGGCGGTCTGCTCCGCGCCCAAACGGATGCCGAGCAATCGCTCGACGAAGATGTCGTCGGGTGACGTCTCGGCGCGACGTCGCCTGACTGCCTCGGCGATCTGCAATGCGTTGCCGCCGATGATGCGCACCGACACGGCATCGACCACCCAATCGATGGCGCCGATCGTGACGGCGACGGCTGCATCGAGTTCGGGCTCGAGTGCCACCTGCTCGGGTGAGCGGACCGCGCCGAGGAGCACCTCGGGGTCGCCGAACGCCTGCTGCATCGCGGCCATCGGATCGCTCTGATCCATCTCGAGCGAGGTCAACTTGTCGGTGATCGCCGACGGGTCGGGACGGAACGCGCCCACGTGGCGCTGCACCAGAGAGCGGAGGTGGTCGGCGATGTGGTCGACCGAGAAGAGCGTCAACCCGGCGAGTTCGTGTGCGAGCACCCACAGCCTCATCTCATCGAGCTGAATCGACCACTCGTCGGCGAAGGTGTCGATGTTCGACGGAACGAGCACGAGTGCCGGCGTCGCACGGGGGATCGGCAGGTCGTAGACCCCGAACGCACGCCGGGCGAGGTTGCCGACCATCGAGCCGACGCTCATGCCCATCATCGCCGGAGCCATCATCTTGCCGAGTCCGGCCATCATTTGTGCCATGGGGTCGGAAGCGAGTTCGGCCGGCAGCTCGTCGGTTGAGCCGAGTGAAGTTGCCAGTTCGGTGAACAACGGGCGGTAGGCCTCGAGTGTCTGTTGCGCCCACTGCTCGGCAGTGGCGACGGAGGGTTCGGTGTCAGGAACCTCGAGTTGCATCACGTCGGCAACGTGGAGTCGGGCGATCTTGGCGAGTTCGTCGTACTTGATCCGCACGGCGGGATCGACATTGGCCGGCGTGGTGGTGCCGGTACCGGCGAGCAGCCCACCGCCGCTGGCTGCGATGACGGCGAATTGCCGCGCGGCGTCCCAGTTGAGTGGGCCCTGTCCCGACAACGCCCGTGACAGATCGCCGAAGAGCGGCAGCCCTGCGAAGGGATCGATCGACTCGCCGGGTTCGTCTTCATCGGCCATGGTCCGATGTTACGGGTTCGCCCGACTCGTCGCGTCCCCGCGGCCACCGAGGCCACCGTGGCTTCGGTATGGTGCGATCGATGATCGTCGTGCTGACCGGTGCCGCGGGAGCGCTCGGCGACCGAGTGATCGACGGATTGCGGGCCCACAGCGAGCGGCGGTCGCATCCCAGCGGTGGACGACCCTCCCATTCCGGCGCGCGGGCGATCGATGTCGTGGTGCAACAGCCAGGGGTTCCGGTCGAGGGCTCGATCGGCGAGTGTGACGTTGTTGTCGATCTCGGCAGCAGCGACTACGACCGGCGCGCCGCCCGGCGCGAAAGCGTCACCGAGTTCGCTGCCGAGACGCTTGCCACGGCCGATCGTCTTCGTGCGTCGCAGGTTGTGTTCGTGTCGTCGGCGATGGTGTACGGAGCGCTCTCCAACAATCCTGTGCCATTGACCGAGGCGGCCACACTTCGCCCGGACGTCGAGTTCGTGTTTGCGAGGCAGCTGGCTTCGGCAGAGGAACTCGTCGAACAGTGGCATCTGTCCGAGCCGAGTCGGGCAAGTTGCGTCCTGCGACCGGCTGTTTCGCTCGCAGCCGGCGGCGACTCCCGCCTGGCAACCGCCATCGTGTCGGGGTTGGGCAGGCGCCTTGCCGAAGCCGATCCGCCCTCGCAGTTTCTTCATCTCGACGATCTCGCCGCCGCTGTCGTGCTCGCGGTGACCGATCGGCTCGACGGCGTCTACAACGTCGCTCCAGACGGCTGGGTGGCCGGCGAGCGAGTGCGTGCGCTGTCGGGTGAACGCCCCCGGCTCGCGCTGCCCGAGCGCTTGTCCGAGTTCGTGGCCGGTTTGAGATGGCGTTTCCAGCGCGGCCCGATCCCACCCGGGCTGTTGTCGTACACACTGGAACCGTGGGTGGTGTCGAACGGTCGGCTACGCGCTGCTGGTTGGGTTCCGACGGTCACGAACGAACAGACCTACGTCGAGAGCACCGAGGCTCCGTGGTGGACCATGGTGTCACCGAAGCGCCGCCAGGAACTGGCGCTCGGCGCGGGGGTCGTGGGAGCGTCGGTCGTCGCGCTCATCGCCGCCGTGGTGGTGCGACGGCGGATCAGTCGCCGACGAGTGTGACGAGTTCACCACCGGCAACATGTGCGAGCAGCGCGCCGGCAGCGTCGAAAACCACGGAACCGTCCGGTATTCCCAAGAAGGGTACTTCGCCCCATGGAAGCTCGTAGGTGACCGCCTCGGTGCGCACCAGCACGATGTCGTCGTCGTCTGGCAGTCGGTTCGCAACGTCGGTGCCGTCGAGTGTGAGCTGCGGCCCCGATGTGATGGCGTGCGGGAATGCTGAGAACGACGTGAGCAGCGCGCGGATCGGAATCCGCGATGCCGGAAGGCCAGACGCAGCTGCGGTCGCCACTCGTACCGAGGCGGCGACGGAGACCGGTGCGGTCGTTGCGCTGAGCGCGATCGGGCTCGATGACGTTCGTGGTGTCATGGCGATGACGAGCCCCGCAACAGCGATGACAGCGAGCGTGCCGACCGCGAGCGCCGCGAGGTGGCTGGACGATCCGGGTTCGATATCGGCCTTCGTGGGGCCGAGTTCCGACGGGTGTCTCCACGCTCGTTCATGAGGAGGCAGCGGCCCGGGTTCCACGAATGCGAAATCGTACAACTCGTAGGAGACCCCGTGACCGCGGCAAGACCGCTGGTGGTTACGCTGCCAATGTGCAGGGACCTTCCGACGTCGACGAGTGGTTCGCCCTCGGCGAGTCGGAACTGCCGATCGGTGGAGCCTACGAGTGGGCCGTGCGGGCTGACTGCGGCGCCGTGGTGCTGTTCAGCGGCACCATTCGTGACCACTCCGAGGGAAGAAGCGGTGTCGAGCATCTCACCTACGAGGCGTATGACGAACAGGTCGTGGCCCGGTTCGCCGAGATCGGTACGGAGCTGCGTCGGCGGTGGCCCGATACCGGACGTATCGCGCTGTTGCACCGCACCGGACGGCTTCACGTGACCGAATCATCGGTCGTTGCCGTGGTGTCGGCGCCGCATCGGGCCGAGGCGTTCGAGGCGGCACGGTTCGCAATCGACGCACTGAAGGAATCGGCTCCCATCTGGAAGCACGAGGTGTGGGCCGAGGGCTCCGACTGGGGTTCGGGGGCGCACGAACTGCGTGACCCGCGGTCGGTCGGCCAATGACGCCGCTCGTGGTCATCGTGGTCGTCGCCGTCGTGGCCCTGCTGCTCTTTCTCGTTGCCGCGGCCAAGCGCAATCGTCACCAACCCGACGACATCGACTCGTTCCGGCGACAGATCGATGCGCTGTCGCCGGAAGCGCGCCGCGAGACGTCTGATCGGATGAAACCGTCCGATGGGCGCTCGACCGGCGATGATGGTGGCAATGGCACCTGACGCAACGAGGATCTCCCGTGGCGCGTGACCTCGCTATCGACCTCGGGACTGCAAACACGCTCGTCTACATGAAGGGCCGCGGCATCGTTCTGAACGAGCCGTCGGTCATTGCGCTCAACCGTCAGACCGGCGAGGTGCTCGCCACGGGTCGCGAGGCGTGGCAGATGATCGGTCGCACGCCCGGCTACATCGTCGCCGTGCGTCCGCTGCGCGGCGGAGCAATCACCGACTTCGAAATCACCGAGCGGATGATCCGTTTGTTGCTTCAACGCGTCGGGGTCAGTCGTTTCACCCGACCCAAGGTGGTCATCTGTGTGCCCTCGGCGATCACCGAGGTCGAGCGTCGGGCGGTCACCGACGCCGCCCGTCGAGCCGGCGCCGCCGACGCCAACCTGATCGAGCAGCCGATGGCCGCAGCCATCGGCGCCGATCTACCGATCGACGAACCGGTCGGCAACATGATCATCGACATCGGCGGTGGTACCAGCGAAACCGCCGTCATCAGCCTCGGCGGCATCGTGGCGCTCGAGGCGGTTCGTGTCGGGTCGTTCGACATCGATGCGGCGATTCAGAACTACGTGCGTCGTGAGCATGGCATCGCCATCGGCGAGCGGACGGCCGAAGAAATCAAAGTTGCCATCGGGTCGGCGGATCCGACGCCCGACGAGAACCAGGCGGAGGTGCGGGGCCGTGACTTGATGACGGGCCTGCCGAAGACCGTGATCCTCACGCCTGAGGAAGTTCGCTATGCGATCGAGGATGTCGTGTCGTCGATCGTGGCGTCGGTGATTCGGTGCCTGTCGAAGGCCCCGCCGGAACTGTCGCAGGACTTCCTCGTGCGAGGCATGTACCTCGTTGGCGGCGGCGGGCTGCTACGCGGCCTTGCCGAGCGCATCGAGCGTGAGACGGAGGTGCCCGTGAAGATGTCGAACGTTCCGCTCGAGGCCGTGGTGCTCGGTGCGGGCCACGTCATCGAGCACTATGAGGCGCTGAAGGGCATGTTCATGGGGGCGCGTCGCTAGGTTGCCAGCGTGGACGGCCTCGACACTCCCCGCGTCAACCATCTTGACGCCACCGATATCGACCACTTGATCGAGGCTTTTCGGTCGATGTCGTCAGCGGAGATCGCTGAGCGAGGATTCACGGTCGAGGGAACCTTCGATCAGATCGACGATCCCGTTCTGCTCGGGCCCGATGGCCTTCCCGTGATGACGTGGCGGGAGCACTACCCCTACGACGAGCGGATGGGTCGCCACGAGTACGAAGAGCACAAGCGGGGTCTGCAGATCGAGCTGTTGAAGGCGCAGGATTGGATCAAGGACACCGGCTACAAGTTGGTGCTCGTGTTCGAGGGGCGTGATGCCGCTGGCAAGGGTGGCACGATCAAGCGGTTCCGCGAGCACCTCGATCCTCGTGGCGCCGATGTGGTTGCGCTCGGTGTGCCGTCGCCGCGCGAGCAGGGTGAGTGGTACTTCCAGCGGTATGTGCGCTACCTGCCGACGCGTGGCGAGATCAGATTCTTCGATCGCTCGTGGTACAACCGGGCGGTCGTCGAGCCGGTGATGGGCTACTGCAGCCCTGAGGATTACGAGGAGTTCCTGCGGGCGGTCCCCGAGTTCGAGCAGATGCTCGTCAATTCCGGTACCAAGCTCATCAAGCTGTGGTTCTCGGTGTCGCGACGCGAGCAGATTGCGCGATTCACGATCCGGCGGATCGACCCGGTCAGGCAGTGGAAGTTGAGCCCGACCGACATTGCCTCGCTCGACCGGTGGGACGACTACACCAAGGCGAAGTTGACCATGTTCGAGCGGACCTCCACCGAGTACGCGCCGTGGACGATCGTGCGGAGCAACGACAAGAAGCGGGGTCGTGTCAACGCCATGCGGCATGTCCTCGCCGAAGTGCCGTACGAGGGCAAAGACCTCGACATCGTCGGCATCCCCGACCCACTCATTGTGGGAACCCCCGAGCAACTCCCCGACCACGGCGAGTCCTGGTAACCCCAACCGTCACACGGTGCCGGGTCAAACGTGACGTTTCCCCCGGCATCGTCCGATACTCGGTGGACGGCCATGGCGCACTGGCGTATGGTTTGGTTTCCGTCGATCGAAGGGAGGTTGTTCACATGACTGCATCTGTGTTCTTCCCCTCCGGTCGCGCCCTCGCCTGCTGAGCAGGTTCGAGCCGAGCACCGCGCCGACCGGTGACCCGTTCGTTCCCACACACACGAGGTTGTTCCACCATGTCAGATCATCCGCAGTGGCTCGTCGACGAGCCGTATCACGACGTCGATCACGGCGTCATCAAGAGTGGCAAGGAGGCCCAGGTCAATTTGGTTGAACGCATTGCCGACAATGTCGGCGACGGCGATCACGATGGCGGTCACAGCTGTCTCATCGCCCGCAAGCGCTATCTGCCCCGCCACGTCACCCAGAAGGGTCAGCTCGAAGCACTCGGCGTGCAGCGCGCCTCTGCGTTCCGTCACGACGTGCAGTATCGAGAGGGTCGACAGTTCCGCAAGTCACGCGACCGTCGAGCGATCGAGCGGATGTCGACCTACGGCAAGCGCCTCCTGCAGGACCGCTGGACTGGGACCGAGCACGAGGTGATGTTACGGCTGTGGCAACTGGGGGTGTCGGTGCCGTATCCGATCGGATATGCCGACGATGTGTTCGATCTGGAATACGTCGGGAGTTGGGAGGCGGCCGCACCGCAGTTGTCGAGCGCCCGGCTGATGCGCGATGAACTCGACGACGCCTTCGCTCAACTGATGGTGGGCCTCCGCGGGATCACCTCGGCGGGCATCGCCCACGGTGACCTGTCGGCGTACAACCTGCTGTGGTGGGAGGGGCGGCTGTGGTTCATCGACTTCCCGCAGTCGATCGACATTGCCGCCAACATGCAGGGCCTCGACTTTCTGCACCGCGACGTCCTGAACATCTGTGGATGGTTCCAGCACCGGGGTCTGACCGTTGACGCGGAAGAGACCTTCGCCGACCTCCTCAGTTTCCTGTGAGGGAACGACGAAACGTCACGTTTGACCCGGCACCGTGTGACGGTTGGGGGGCTCAGGCGGGGATGACGCGGGCGATGGTGCCGGCATTCGAGACGGCGTAGAGGTCGCCGTCAGGGCCCTGCGCGATCGCCGCGAGGCCGTCGAGACGGGCGATCTCGATGACGCGGGGTTCGCTCGGGGGCACGGTTGGGTCGAGGGCCCAGATCTGGCCGGTGCAGTAGTCGCCGAATACGTACCATCCCTGCAGGTCGGGGACCGATTGGCCACGGGCGACTGCGCCGCCACTCACCGAGCACCGCCCGTCGTTGTGGTCGTAGACGAACAACGGGTCGAGTGCGCCCTCATTCGGTTGGTCGTCGTTGAACGATTCGAAGCCCTCGATGGCGCTCCAACCGAAGTTGGCGCCACGGCCGGCATCCATCCGGTCGGGCGTGCCTCGGGCTCGGTTGACCTCTTCCCAGTCGCCCTGGCCGACGTCGGCGATCCACAGATCACCGGTCGGCGCATCGAACGAGAAGCGCCATGGATTGCGCAAGCCGTACGCCCAGATCGTCGGGTCGGCACCAGCGGTGTCGACGAACGGGTTGTCGGCCGGCACCGTGAACGCCCGATCGCCGCTGGCGACAGGGTCGATGCGCAATATCTTGCCGAGTCGTGACCCGAGATCGAGTGCGTAGCGTTGGGGGTCGCCGCCGGATCCGCCGTCGCCGAGGCCGATGTACAGCAGCTGGTCGGGCCCGAACGCCAGTTGGCCGCCGTTGTGGTTCGAGTACGGCTGATCGACGGTGAGCACCTCGCGACGTGATGACGGGTCGAACAGGCTGGTCGCTGGATCGACGATGAACTCAGCCACGACCGTGTCACCGGAGGTGTCCGTGTAGTTGAGATAGGCGAGGTCGGCCGTCGGGTGGAACGCGAGACCGAGCAGACCTTGTTCGCCATCGGCGTTGGTGAGGTCGCTGATGTCGAGCACCACATCGCTCGACAGATCGGTGACGGCCACGACACGACCAGGTTGTTCGACCACGTACATCACCGAGTCGCCCGGACGGTTGGTCACCTGTACCGGCTGGTCGAACGCGCCGACGTCGTAGAGCGAGACGGCGGGCACGGGCCGGGTCGTTGGAGCGGTGGCGGGCGGCACGGGTGCGGTGTCGGGGGTGGCCGACGGTCCGGCGCCGAAGGAACTGTCGGTCTGAGGTGGGCTGTCGGAGCCGCAACCTGTTGCCACTCCACTGAGCGCCACTGCAGCGATTGCCAATGATCGAATGGAGGGTGTTCGAAAACGCATCACTCCATCTCTACCGCACAAGGCACGGGCGCGCCTGTCGGGCTCATCATTCGGTGATGCGGGTCAGGCCCTCCTGCACGACGCTGACGACCAGGCGGCCGTCGCTGGTGAACAGTGAGCCCTGAGCCATCCCGCGAGCCGAGCCCGTCGACACCGCCGACTGGTCATACAGCAACCAATCGTCGGCGCGAAAGGGCCGATGGAACCACATGGCGTGGTCGACGCTGGCCATCTGCATGCCGGGCGTGTCCCAGCCGAGCCCGAACGGCATGATCGTGGTGTCGAGCAGTGTCATGTCGCTGGCGTAGGTGACCACACAGGCGTGCAGTACCGGATCGTCGGGAAGTGTGCCGTCGGCGCGCAACCACACCTGCTGACTCGTCGCCGATTGCCCCTTGCGACTGACCGGATCGCCGGTGACGTAGCGCAGATCGATCGGGCGGGGCCGGTCGTACCAGTCGCCGATCTGTTCGGCATACGGCGCCATCCGGGTTCGGAAATCGGGGAGATCAGCGGGATCGCCCATGTCGGCCGGCATCGTGAGTTGATGGTCGGGGCCATCCTCTTGGTCATGGAAGCTTGCCTGCAGGTTGAAGATGGCCCGGCCGTGCTGGATCGCAACGACTCGCCGGGTCGAGAAGCTGCGGCCGTCGCGGATGCGGTCGACCTCATACAGGATCGGCACGGTCGGATCACCGGGACGCAGAAAGTAGGCGTGCAGCGAGTGCACGAGCCGGTTGCGTTCATCGATCGTGCGAGCAGCCGCAACAAGCGCCTGACCGGCGACCTGCCCACCGAAGACTCGCTGACGGTTCTCGTCGGGTGAGTTGCCCCGGAAGATGTTCACCTCGATGGCTTCCAGGTCGAGCAGCGCGACGAGGTCGTCCAGCGCTGCTTGGCTCTCGGGTGTGGACGCGGCGGTCGGTGTCTCCATGGCAGTCGTCATGTTGGCACGTCGTACAGTCGGCGCATGACCTTGCTCGATCGGTCCGCGGATGACGGTGACGCAGGTACCGACGTCAAGCGGGCGCTGCGACCCCACGCCGACGTGATCATCCACTGGGAGACCTGGTGACGCCCGAGCGTCGCAACCTGGCGCTCGCAACGAAGGGATTCATGCCGCCCGACGAGGGCGATGCGCTCTGGGATGCGGCCCGCGCCGCGGGTGCCGCCGTCCCCGGTGTGCCCATGCTCGAGGTCGGTTCCTACTGCGGACGATCGACGATCTGGCTCGGTGACGCGGCCGAGTCGGCCGGTGTCGTGCTGTTCGCCGTCGATCACCACCGGGGCTCGGAAGAGAATCAAGCCGGCTGGGAGCACCACGACACCGACGTGGTCGATACCCGGACCGGCAAGATGGACACGCTGCCGTTCTTCCGTGATGCGATCCACGACGCCGGGCTCGAGGCATCCGTTGTCGCCATCGTCGGCCGCTCGCCCCTCGTCGCGGCGACCTGGACGACGCCCTTGTCGTTCCTCTTCATCGACGGCGGCCACGGCGACGAACCGGCCCGACTCGACTACGAGGGATGGGCGCCGCATGTTGCCGTTGGTGGCACATTGGCGATCCACGACGTGTTCCCCGACCCGATTGATGGCGGTCGGCCCCCGTACGAACAGATCTTCCGCCCGGCGTTGGAGTCGGGTCGGTTCGCGCTCGTGTCGGCCACTGGGTCGTTACGCGTGCTGCGTCGTGTCGACTGACGTGGCGTTCGTCGTCCAACTGCCCCACTAGCGAGCGACGACGAAGCGCTGGCGGTCGACGTACAGCAGGAGGCCGGCGCCGATCGTCATCACCGATGCCGCCACGATGCCGAGCGTGCGGGTCGAACCAGCGGCGTAGAGCGCACCTCCCAGGAGGGGCCCGAAGACGCGGCCGAGCGCCATGACCGCTTGGGCATCACCGGCGCGTTCCTCGGGGAAATTGGATCGGGCCGCAAGGAGGTTGAAGGCGGCGGGAACACCCATGAAGAACACGAACCCCCAACCGACCATCGCTGCCCCGAACAGCCACCCGTTGCGCGACAGAGCGATCGTCAATGCACACAGCGCCGTCATCAGGAACCAGAAGCCGGCCGGCCCGCGACGGCCGGTCCACCGCGCCGACGGGATCGACGCAAGCGCGTTGGCGCTGAACAGCAGCGACACGGTGAGCGGCGAGAGTCCGTCGAGGTTCTCGCCGATCGCCGCCGCATAGACGAACACCGACGATCCGCCGAGCGTGAGCAGGGAGAGAGCGAGCAGTATTGCCCTCGCCGCGCGTGTTGCGACGTGGCGGGTGCGGTGCGGACGGAGGTGATCGAGGCGGGGAACCTGACGGGTGAAGATGAGCGGCAGTGCCGTGATGCACGCGAGGACCACGAACAGCCAGTTCAGGCCCGCCGACTGCAGGACGATGGCGATGAGTGGGGAGGCAACGACGCCAACCAGTGGGCCGACGACAGCGACGTCGCCGCTCTTTGCGGGGTGGCCGAACGCTGCCTGCCACGCAATCCACGCAGCGACACCGAGTGAGAGCCCGCTGACGAAACGGAACGCGACAAGCAGTTCGAACGACGTCGCAGCTGCCGATCCGAAGTTCGAGAAGACGCCGAGCAACGTGCCGATCACGAAGATGTTGCGGACCGGATGCAGGAAGCGGCCCCCTACCCACGATGCGACAACGAAGCCACCGAGCTGTGCGGTCGACGTGAGCCCGGCGGTGCCGATCGCGACGTTGTACTGAGCGGCGACCGAGGAGAGGAAGAACGGTGTTGCGGTGAACACGGCCGTGCTCGTCGCAATGGCGACCAGGAGCGCAGTTGGCACCGTTGGTTTGGCCGCGGCGAGCAGCCGGACCGGAACGGACACGGCGTTGCTCAGTCGCCGAATTCGGCGCGCAGGTCGTCGCGAGCGGCGACGATGACCCCTCGGACCTGATCGCTCAGCGCCGACACGTCGTCCATCGTGAGACCCACGGTGCTGATCGGGTCGAGCACGCGGACCTCGGCCTCGGCATATCCGAGGCGCCAGTCGTGTTTGCGCAGGGCGTCGCGTGTGCCGTAGACGGCGAGCGGGAGCACGGGGACCTGGGCCTCGATAGCGAGCCGGAAGGCACCGGTCTTGAACGGCCGGAGTTCGCCGGTCTTCGAGCGGGTTCCCTCCGGGAAGATCATCACCGACACCTTCGAGTCCAGCCGCTCACGGGACGCTTCGAGGGCCTTGGCGATCGAGGTGGCGTCGCCACGCTCGAGCGGAATGTCACGAGCGAGACGCATCATCCATCCGACGAGCGGGATGCGCAGGATCTCGATCTTCGACATCCACTTCATCTCGGTCGGCAGGTGCGAGATCAGCAAGATGTCGACGAAACTCTCGTGGTTCGACACCACCACGTACGGGTTGCGCATGTCGTCTGGCAGGGTGCCCGAGGTACGGAACGTCCACAACGGTGTCAACCGTTCGTGGACGACTGTGAGCTTACGAAAGAGATACCCAGCCGAGTATGCGCCCTTGTCGAACGGCATCGTGACGAGTCGAACGATCGCCACCATCGGGGTCCAGATGAGGATGATGACGCCGAGCGCGAACCAACTCCAGATCGAGAAGATGGTCCGGGCAAACGTCGACTTCATGCGAAGGAACGTAACAGCCGACGTGCATTCGCCCCGCTGCGGGGCAGCACCCGACTTACGACGAGACGAAGACGTCGCTGGCTGGAGTGGAACGGGTGATTGCGTCAACCGCCAGCACAACGGCCGCAGCGGTGTAGGAGGTGTGCTCGTCGAATGGGAAGAGCACGGGCCCCGGATAGACGATGCCCGTCCAGTACGACCCGTCGTCGCGACGGTGCGTGCGCGTCCACGTCAAGAGGTCGGTCGCCGTGGCGGTGTCGCCGATGGCTGCGTAGGCAAGTGCGCACTCGGCCGTCTCCGATGCGGTGACCCAGGGCTCGTCGCTCACGCACCGGATGCCGAGGCCCTCCATCGCGAATTCGTCCCAGCCATCGGCCATCCGGGCCTTGGCGGCCTCGCCGGTGAGCACGCCGGTCAGCACGGGGTAGTACCAGTCCATCGCCCATCGGGTCTTCGGTTCGAAGGCTTCAGGACGATTCCGCACCGCATCGGCCATCACATCGGCGGCGGCGATCCAATCGGGTCGAGCCTCGCCGACGCTCTCGCCCAACCGGGCACCGCAGCGCAGTGCGTGTTGGATGCTGGACGTACCGGTGAGTAGGGCGTAGTCCCACGGACGAGCCTCCGGCTCGATCGCCCACAGCGGCACTCCGTCGTGGCGACGGTGCGACAGGACGAATTCCAGCGCCCGCTCGACGGTGGGCCACATGTTCTCGGCGAACCCTCGATCCCAGGTGTTGCGTATGTGGTGGCAAACGCCGGTGGCGATGTAGGCGCAGACGTTGGTGTCGAGCTTGTCGTCCTCGACCGACCCGTCACAGTGGTAGTAGGCGTGCCACGAACCGTCGGGTCGCTGTGTGTCGACGAGCCACTCGTAGGCCCGCTCAGCCTCGGCGTGGAAGCCGGCGACGTCGAGCGCCATCGCGGTCTCGACGTGATTCCACGGGTCACAGTGGCCGCCGGGGAACCAGGGGATCATGCCGTTGTCGAGCTGCAGCGAGGCCAGATGCCGGCCGGTGAGGTGCAGCTCGTCTGCGCTGAGCACGCCGGGAAGATCGGGAAGGTGGCTCATCGGGACGGCTCGGCCTGCTTCACGCCATAGAACACGATGCTCTTGCCCAGCACGGGTGACAGTACGCGGTCGGCGACCTTGGTCGACGTGGGTCGCTCGATGATGTCCCATTCGAGGAACTCGCGATACTTCTTCACGGCGCGATGGTCGTTGTTGCGTGGGCCGACGGCGCACTTGAGCCACCAGTACGGCGAATGCAGCGCGTGGGCCCGGTGGCTGCCCTGCAGCTCGAGGCCG
This sequence comes from Actinomycetes bacterium, assembly GCA_031430875.1. GTDB lineage: Bacteria > Actinomycetota > Acidimicrobiia > Acidimicrobiales > Ilumatobacteraceae > Sva-07. The sequence continues at coordinate 22,604 of JANPCI010000292.1, forward strand.
GCAGTGCGGAGCTTCGCCGACAATTCTGTCGAGCTGTAGATCCGGACGTGGCCGCCCTCGCTCTTCGGGGCGTGGTACTCGTCGGAGAGCATCCAGTTGATCTTCTCGGGGAACCAGGCCGGCACGGTGGCAGCGAAATGGCCGCCGGGCTTCAGCACCCGAACCATCTCGGCGATTGCCGACACGTCGTCCTGGATGTGTTCGAGCACCTCGGAGGTGATGACGACGTCGAAGGAATTGTCGGCGAACGGGAGCTTCGTCGCATCGCCGCGTAGCACCCCTTTGAAACGCTCGAGGTCGATCTCGCCGGCGTCGACCATGCCGCCGAGTGTGGCTCGGGTCTGGACGACCTCATCCTCGGCGTAGTCGAGTGCCACGACGTTGGCGCCACGACGCGCACACTCGAACACGTGGCGACCGAACCCGGCGCCGACATCGAGGACGCGATCGCCCGCGACAAGGCCGAGTTGGTCGAAGCGGATCGTCAACATGTCACAGCCGCCCGTTGGCGCGCAGCTTGGCGACGTTCTGCGGCATCGCCAGGACCTCGCGGTACTGCTCGACGGTCTGCTCGGCGCACTTCTTCCACGTCCAGCGGTCGAGCACGCGCTGGCGGCCCGCGGCACCGACCCTGGCGCGCAGCTCCGGGTTGTCGAGGCCACGGGTGATTGCAGCAGCAAGCGAATCCACGTCGCCGGCCTTGCAGCCGATCACGGTCTCACCGTCGATGCCGGTGACCTCGGGCAGCGCTCCGCCATCGGTGGCGACGAGCGGCGTACCCGAGCACATCGCCTCGATTGCAGGGAGGCTGAAGCCCTCGTACAGGCTCGGCACGACCGCCATCTCGGCTTCGGCGTAGAGCTCGACGATGCGCTCGTCGGTCACGCCGGACACGAACTCGATGTGCGGTGCCAGCCCGTAGGAATCGATGAGGTCCATCGAATGGCCGGGGCGCGGCTTGCCGATGATCGTGAGCGTCACATCGCGCTCGGTGCGCAGCTTGGCCATGGCTTCGAGGAGATAGGACAGGCCTTTGAGTGCGACGTCGGCCGATGCCGTCGTGATGAGACGCCCGGGCCTGCGCTCGACCTGCGGGAGCGGCTTGAAGAGGTCGGGGTCGACGCCGACCGGAACGAGCCGCATGCGGTCGATCTCCACGCCCATGTCGGTGTGGATGTCGTCGATGGAGTTCTGGCTGACGACGACGATGCGCGGCATCTTCGATGCGACCTTGCCCTGCATCTTCACAAAGGAATACCAACGGCCCACGGAGTACCGCTTCATTCGGGTCTTGGCGTGGCTCATCTCGAGTTGGCGATCCTTGGTGATGGGATGGTGCAGCGTGACGATCGTGGGGATCACCTCCTCGATTTTCAAGATGCCGTAGCCGAGGCACTGGTTGTCGTGCACGAGGTCGAACTCACGAGCGCGGGGTTTGAGCTCGCGGGCGGCGCGGGCACTGAACGCGAGGGGCTCGGGGAACACGCCGGTCATGAACTGGGCCATCTCGAGTGCGTCTTCGCGGGTCTTGAGCTCCCAGAAGCCGGGGAAGCGACCAGGGAAGTACTCGTTGAACGTGTCGAGGCTCGGCAGTTTCGTGAGCGTGATCCGGTCGTCGAGAATCGGGTACGGCTGGCCGCCGAACACTTCGATCGTGTGGCCGAGGTCGGCGAGTGCCTTGGTGAGATGGCGGGTGTACACGCCTTGGCCACCCACGTGGGGCTTGCCGCGATACGTGAGATACGCGATCTTGAGCGGTGCGTCAGGATCGAGTCCGGCCGGCGACATCCGATCGAGGCTATCGGCGCACGAGAATCGGCGGTCTTTCGGGGTCAGACCCCGAAAGACCGGGTCGGTCTGTTGGGGTCGGGTCCGGAAAGACCGGGTCGGTCTGTTGGGGTCGGGTCCGGAAAGACCGGGTCGGTCTGTTGGGGTCGGGTCCGGAAAGACCGGGTCACCAGGAGATGGTCATGGTGCGGCGCAGTGGTGTGTTCGGATCGACGATGTGCGGGCGCAGGTTGAAGGCATCAGGTGGTCCCGACTGCGGTTCGACGCATGTCGAGTGGGCGGGCATGTCGTAGACGACCCAGTGATCGCAGTCGGATGCAACGCGCACCGTCGGAGCGACCGCCCGCACGTAGTGGAGGGTCACCGGCTCGGCGTTGACGAAGCAGTCGTCCCATGGGCCCTCGGTGGGTTCGACGAGCGCCCCCGTCGGGATGCCGAACTCATCACGTTCGTACATGGCCGTCGGCGAGAACTCCAGGCGATCCGGCTTGCAGAACCACGGGTGCCAGCCGAGTTCGCCCGGAAACGTTCGACCGGTCGACTCGATCGTCAGGGTGGTCGTGACCCGATCGGGGTGCAGTTCGATCGTCTGGATCACCCGTCCCCCGAACACCCAGTCGAGTTCCCAGGTCGACGTACACGATGTGTCAGACACATCGTGTACGCAGGGGCGATCGAACACGAGGCCGTGAATCGCATGGGCGCGGTCGGGGCCATCGCCGTCGTGGTGGTTGATGTCGAGCTGGTGCCCGACGCCGTCGAACGTGAACCGACCGTTGCGGATGCGCCCGGCCCAAGGCGCCATCGCGAACGAACCCCAGCTCATGGGATGGCCACCGTCAGGGACGTCGACGAGGAGGGGCTGGCCGGCGACGGAGATCTGCCCGATCCTGCACCCGGCGTCGGGATGCACTGTCAGGATGACGTCGCCGGCGTTGAGGCGGAGGGTGGGATCGTCATCGGGCACCGGGTGATATTGCACGGAAGCGAACGCTCGTGCAACGTGTGATCCGCGCGGAGCCCGCAGCATCACGATTGGTGTGAGCAACAAGGTCGTCGCTAGCGATTGTCGCTCACACAAACCCGGGGCGTACGGCGACCGTCCGCGGCGGCGGAGCGGCGGGCGAACCAGAGTGAGGCGCCGAGGACCATGAGCAGCGCGGCGATGAAGATGCCGTCGCCGAGGTTGGTGTACCAGGTACGCCCCTCACGCAACTCGACGGTGTCGTACAGCACGTTGCGTTCGCTCACGGCAGTGCGTTGCAGGACGGTGCCGTCGGAATCGACGACCGCGGTGAAACCGGTCGGTGCGGCCTGTACCACCCAGCGACCATTCTCGATCGCTCGCAGCCGACTCGACGCCACCTGCTGGCTCTGCACGATGGTGCCCGTGTAGCTCGCGCCGTTGGTCGGGTTGATGATGGCCTCAGCGCCGAGCTTCACGCCCTCTCGGGCTCGTCCGGCGAAGAACACCTCCCACGAGATCACCACGCCGAGCCGGGTGCCATCGGGGAGGTCGAGCACCGCCGGGCCGACGCCAGCCACTGCGTCACGACCCACCTGCCCGACGGGAGCGCCGAGTGCTTCGAGGATCCCGCGCAACGGCACGTACTCGCCGTAGGGCACCCGGCGGACCTTGACGTAGCGGCCGAGGATCTCACCGTCGGGTGCCACGAGGGTCTGGGAGTTGACCCGCGGTTCCTCGGTGACGCCAACGGCGATCGGTGCGTCGAGCCGCGCTGCTTCCGCAACGATGGCGTCGTAGATCTCGGAACCCTCGAAGACATCGACGTCGATCGTGTTCTCGGGCCACAGCACGAGATCGAGGTCGGCATCGTCGGGGATCGACCGGGTCGCTTCGAGATGGCGTTCGGTCACGAGGCGTGGTGGAACCTCCAGGGCGCTCGTGCCCTGCTCGCCGCCACCCTGCACCGCGGCGACGCGCAGCGTCTCGCCCGTGGCCGACCCTCGTGGAGCAACTGCGGCCAGAACGGCCACGACAGCGATCACGCCGAGGGCGATGGCAGCCTGCGGGGTCGACCTCACACCGCGGCTGGTGCCGCGCCGTCGGTCGCGGAGTTGGCGCCCGATGTCGACCAGCGAGATGCCGAGCTGGAACACCACCCAGGTGAGCAGGATCACCCCGCCGACGCGCACGATCCCGACGAGTGGGCCATCGACCTGCGACATTCCCATCGTCGCCAGCGGAACGCCGCCGAACGGGAACGAGAACCGCACAGCCTCGGCCAGCGTGTGCGCAGCAGGGCGTCCGATCGCACGCCACGACCCGGCGGGCGTCACCAACTCCGCCACCAGGTGGAATCCGGCAAACACGGCGCCGGCAACGAGGTAACCCGGCAGGGTCAGCTGCACCATCCACGCCAATCCGAGGTACATCCAGCCGGCGCCGAACAGAAAGCCGAGCAGCATTCGTTGAGGTCGCGACAGGCCCTCGCCGAGTGCCACCTCGAAGAGCATCACGCCGACGATCGCGAGCGGCCAGAACCCCCACGGGGGCATCGAGAGCGCCACGAGCGTGCCGGCTCCGAGTGCGAGAGCTGGACGCGCGATCCGTTCGTGGACGGGCCGTCGCCGGGCGGGTAGCGACCCGTCGTCGATGAGGCTCAAGTCGCGAGGGCGAGACTCACGACGATCCGTTTCGCCGTGGAGCCGAGTGGGTGACAGGCGAACAGGGTGGCTGTCGGCGTGCTCGTGGGATTCGTGATCCACAAGGCGTCGGGAGTGACGATCTGTGTGCCGGTCACGAGGTAGGTGTTCGTGCCGGCCGCTGTGGTGAAGATGACCTCGTCGCCGGGCACAAGTTGGTCGAGGTGACGGAACTCCGCGCCATGGCTCGTGCGATGGCCGGCGACCACAACATTGCCGATCTCCCCGGGCATTGCTGATCCGGGCCAGTGTCCCGGCCCTCGGTTGAGGGTGGTGAGGCGAATTCCCTGGCCGAGCTCGGAGTCGAGACCAACCTTGGGGATCGCGATTCGCCCGAGCGGCGGGTTGTTCTCGGCCCCTCGAGCGTCCTGTGGTGGGGCGACTGGTGCGGTGGCCTGCAGCGGCGCGGGCTCGGTGGTGGTGGTCGTCGTCGTCGTGGTCGTCGTGGTGGTCGTGGTGGTCGTGGTGGTCGTGCTCGTGGTCGTGGGTGGCTGAGTAGTGGTCGGAGCGGTCGTCGTGGTAGCGGAGTCGGCATCGAAAATCGCCACCGTGTCGGGCTCGGACCGGCCGTTCATCGCGAAGAACCCGACGGCGATGACGAGCGCGACGACGACGGCCGCCAACGGCACCGCCGGGCGCCGGATGAAGGAGGGTGGTTTGACCTCGGTCACGGCGATGATTCTTCCAGATTTGCGAGGTGGGTGCTCGTCCGCCCGGCGATTGCTGCCCCCGATCGCACGCATGCCGGAATGCCGATGCCGCGGAAACCGGCACCTGTGATGAAAATCCCGGTGGGGAGGGTGCCCTCGACGGCATCGACCCAACTCGCGTGGTGTGGCCGGTACTGGGCGAATGCTCCCGGCCATCGGGTGATGCGAACCTCGAGCGGGTCGAACGCGACGCCAAGATGCAGCGCAAGATCCGTGAGCACGGCGTCGAGCACTTCGTCATCGTCGAGGTGGAGCACTTCCAGGCCGTCGCGACCGAGCGAGACCCGCAGGATCTCGCCGCCGCCTGGTGGCCGCCAGTGCGCCCACTTCTGCGACCCGAACGATGCTGCGGTGACCCATCGTTGGGCCGGCTTGGGGACGAGGTAGCCGCTCAGAGAGCGCAGGCGCTCGGGCCACTGGTCGGCGGCGACGTGGAGCGTCACCATGATGACGTCGGCGGTCTCCGCCCTCGCAAGCAGTGCCGCCGCCTCGGGCGCGGCCTCGGCAAGGAGCGCGCCCGTCACACGGGCGGGCGTGGCGAAGATCACCGAATCGAAGACGTCGTCACCGGTCGCCGTGTCGCTGGTGAGGCGCCAGCGGCCGTCGGTGGTCGGCGCACACGACCCAACCGTCACGCCGGTCACGACGTCGCCGCCCCCAGCGCAGACCGCGTCGGCCGTTGCCCCGGTGAGCGCCGACATGCCGCAGCGGGGTGCCGCAAAGATCGGGCTCGCGGTTGCCGTCGCCGTACCCTGGGCGCTGCGTTGGCGCCGCGCGCCCAACAGCAGGCTGCGGTTGCTCTGGGCCAACGCCGCGAGCTGCGGCACCTCGGCCAGGCTGAATCGGTCGGTATCGGTGGCGTAGATGCTGCCGACGAGCGAGTCGACCAGCCGCTCGTGCACCTCGTTGCCGAACCGGGCACGTACGTACTCGCCGATCGAGTCTGCATCCGTGGAGGTGCGGGGCAGGAATGGTTCGAGCGCGGCGCGGGCCTTGCCCCTCCATGACAGCAGGCCGGTGGTGGCCAGTGGTCCGAGACGTCCGGGCACACCGAGCAGCAGCCCGTCAGGGATCGGGTGCAGCCCGTGGAACCAGACGGCGGCGCCGACAGCTTCGGGTGACACGAGGTCGTCGCCGAGACCGACACGACGAGCGAGTGCAACTGCCTCCGGAACCCGGGCAAGGAAGGCGTCGGCGCCCTCATCGACATGGGCAACCCCGGCGAACGGGCTCGTGTCGATGCGGCCACCCACGCGCTCAGCGGCGTCGAACACCACGACATCGGCGCCGGTGTCGGCGTCGAGCACGGCGAGCGCGGCGGACAGGCCGCTGATCCCTCCACCGACGACCGCCACGCGTGGAGGCATGGCACTCAACCTGCGACGGCGGCAATCACCCGCGTCGCGAGTGCTGCCATGATCGTGGGGTCATCGTTGACACACGCTGTGCGATCGAAGGCCAAGCCGAGCGTCTGGGCGCGTTGGGCTGCTTCGATGTCGAGGTCGTAGAGCACTTCGAGGTGGTCGGCGACAAACCCGCACGCGCAGATGATCACGCCGGCAACGTCGGCGTCCGCGCCGAGTTCGTCGATGACGGCAAGGATGTCAGGACCGATCCATGGCTCAGGGGTGCGGCCGGCAGATTGCCATGCGATCTGCCAGTCGTCGCCCTCGGCCATGCCGATGGACGCGGCGACCGCTTCCGCGGTTGAGCGCAGCTCGTCGGGGTAGGGATCACCCCCATCGATGATCCTCTGGGGCAGCGAGTGAGCGGTGAAAAGCACCCGCACCCGGCCGCCGGTCCGATCGCGCATGGCGCTGACGCGAGCGGCAAGATCGTCGGCCAGGAATGAGACGAACGCCGGCTCGACCGCCCAACTCTCGATGCCGAAGACCCGGGCGGAACCCCCCACGTCGTCGACGCCCTGGCGAGCGCGATCGAGGTACTGACCGATCGAGTACGACGAGTAGTGAGGTGCAAGGACCAGGCCGACGATGGTGTCGAACCCGTCGTCGGCGAGCCGACCCGCAGCGGCCTCCACCTTCGGATCGGCGTGTTTGAGGCCGAGCGCCACGTGGAAGCGGCCGGGCTCGGCGGCGTCGAGCGCCGCCTGGAGTGCATCGCACTGTGCCTCGGTGAGCTGCGCGAGCGGGGAGATGCCCCCGATGGCTTCGTAACGTGCCGTCAGGTCGGCCAGGGCCTCGGGCGTCGGCGGGCGCCCACGACGGATATCGGTGTAGTACGGCTCGATCTCATCGGCGTGGCGCGGGGTTCCGTAGGCCATCAGGAGCACTGCGACGTTGGGCTCGCCCGCGCTCACGGCGTGACACTCGTACGCTCGTGGACCAGATCGACGACGGCCTGCAGCACACCGGGATCGGTTTCGGGGTTGACACCGTGGCCGAGGTTGAAGATGTGGCCCGGATGCTGGGTGCCATCGGGGAGCTCGTTGTCACGCAGTACCTGATCGGTGCCGTCGAGGGCGGGCTCGACTCCGGCGAGTACGAGGGCCGGGTCGAGATTTCCCTGAATGACGACATCGTCGCCGAGACGCGCTCGGGCATCACGGATCCGGGTTCGCCAATCGAGGCCCACCACGGTCGGGCCTGCCTTGTGCATCGATTCGAGGAGATGATCACAGCCGATCCCGAAGTGGATCCCGGGCGACTCGGGGTGACGGCGCTCGAGCTCGCGGAACACGTGGCGCGAGTGGGGGAGTACGTAGCGGTCGTACTCACGACGGCTGAGCGCTCCGGCCCACGAATCGAACAGCTGGAACGCTGCTGCGCCGTGCGAGAGCTGGGCGTCGATGAAAGTGATCGCCGATTCGGCGAGCCGCTCCATCACGTCGTGCCAGAGCACTTCGTCGGTGTGGATCAGGGCCTTGGTGTGGCGGTAGTCCTTGCTCGGACGTCCCTCGATGAGGTAGCTGGCGACAGTGAACGGCGCCCCGGCGAACGCAAGGAGTGGAACGTCGAGCTCGGCGACGAGGCGTTCGACGGTGGCGATGACGTAGCCGATGTCGTCGAACTCGAGCGGACGCAGGCGCTCGACGTCGTTGCTCGATCGCAGCGGATGTTCGGCGACCGGGCCCGTCCCCGGCGCCACGTCGATGCCGAATCCGACGGCGTGCGGGGCCACGACGATGTCGCTGAAGAGCACCGCCGCGTCGACGCCGTAGCGACGAACGGGTTGCATCGTGATCTCGGCGGCCAACTCAGGCTGTTTGATGGCGTCGAGAATCGAGCCCTCGCCACGGATGGCGCGGTACTCGGGAAGCGATCGTCCCGCCTGACGCATGAACCACACGGGGGTGTGCGGGCCGGGCTTGCCGTGAGCGGCCGCCAGGAATGCGTCGGCGGCGCTCGTTGCGGGCGCGTCGTGCTGCTCGATGGCGGTGTTCACCGGCGTCACGCTACCGCCGGGTCTGGCGCGGCCCGAGATCGTGCAATTCAGCTTTGCGTGACAGTTTGGTTGGGACGGGCCAACAGATGTGTCACGCAAACAGTTGGGGGGAGGGTGTGGGGGAGGGTGTGGGGTTGGCGCCGATAGCATTTCGTGACCCGATATGACCCAGCAGCATCCCGATCTCGCTGACGAACAGGCCTACATCGACCACGCGTATGAGTGTTTGCGCGTCAGCCGTGAGCACGCCTGGCGGTTACGTGACCTCACCGAGGCCGACCTCGGCGGCACCTTCCAGGCCCGTTTCGAGCGCAATGCGTTCGACGAGAATTTGCTGAAGCGCCTGGCCGACCTCGAACTCGGTGGCTCGTCGCTGGTGTTCGGCCGGATCGACCGGTCGGCGGAATCCCCCGACGAGGTCGAGAGTTTCCACATCGGCCGTCTGGCCGTCGCCGACGTCGACCGCGAGCCGGTGGTGGTCGACTGGCGGGCACCGGTCGCCGAGCCGTTCTACCGCGCGACCGGCCGCGATGCGATGGGGCTGGTCCGCCGTCGCCACTTCGCCGTCGAAGGCCAGCGCCTACTCGGTGTCGAGGATGAACTGTTCGGTGACGGCCATCTCGGACTCGGCCACGACGAAGGCCTCGACGGTACATCGACGTCCGCCCCGGAGGGGCTGCGGGGCTACTCCACGCTGCTGGCGGCGCTCGAACGAGGCCGTACCGGCACCCTCGGCGACATCGTCGCGACGATCCAGGGGGAACAGGACGAGATCATCCGGTCGCCGCAACATGGCGTGCTCGTGGTCCAGGGCGGGCCCGGCACCGGCAAGACCGTCGTTGCGCTCCACCGCGCCGCCTACCTGCTCTACACCCACCGGTTTCCGTTGGAGGATCAGGGTGTCTTGGTGATCGGCCCGAACCGAGTGTTCCTGCGCTACATCGAGCGGGTGTTGCCGTCGCTCGGTGAGGCCGGTGTCGAACAGGTGGTGCTTTCCGATCTCGTCCCGGGTGTGCAGTTCCTGCGACCCGACGACCGGGCGAGCGCGGACAGCCCAACCGCTGCTCGTCTCAAAGGTGACGTGCGCATGTCCGACGTCATCGACCAGGCGATCGAGGGCCGTGAACGAGCGCTGCGCGACGACCTCGTGATTCCGTTCCGAACCGGATACGTCCGGTTGCGATCCGAGGAGTCGGCGCGGATCGTGAGGACCGCACGTCGTCGCTTCCGTCGCCACAACAGCGGGCGCAAGTTCGTCGAGAACGAGCTGTGGTCCGCGCTCGCCGCGAGTTTCCACGATTCGGAGATCGGTCCGCTCTCGGTGAAGGACACGCTGCGGGGAACCCCGGAGATCCGCGAGGCACTCGACCGGATGTGGCCGCTGCTCACGCCCGCCCAACTCCTGCACGACCTGTTCGGGTCGAAGGCGTTGCTCAAGCTCGCCGCGCGCGGAGTGCTCGACGAATCCGAGGCGTTGGCACTGTTTCGTCCCCGTTCCGAATCGATCGACGAGGTGCGATGGACCCCGGCCGATGTTGCACTCCTCGACGACGCTCGCGACGTGCTCGGCCCCAAGCCCGGTCGCAACGGCAAGATCGACGACACCGATGAGATTCGCACGTACGGCCACATCGTCATCGACGAGGTCCAGGACCTCACGCCGATGCAGCTCAAGATGGCCACCCGCCGCTCCCTCAACGGTGCCATGACGATCGTCGGCGACCTCGCGCAGGCAACCGGGCCACTCGCACCGACCGACTGGGACGACGTGCTCGACCACCTTCCCGATCGCAAGCCGGCGCGGATCATCGGGTTGTCGGTCGGGTACCGCATCCCCGGCCAGATCATGGAACTCGCCAACCGGGTGATGGCGGTCGCCACGCCATCGTTGCGTTCGCCGGTGTCGGTTCGTGTCGGCGATGCGCAGCCTGTGATCGTTCGTGCAGACTCGCCAGATCAGCTGGCACGGGCGGTCGCCGATGAGGTCCGGTCGCTCACGGCGACCATTCCGGATGGCAGCCTCGGGGTCATCGCTCCCGATTCGATGATCGACGATCTGTCAGAGCACCTCACCGCGGCCGGCATCAACCACGGCACGGCCACCCGAACCGGGCTCGATGAGGGCGTCACACTCGTCCCGGTGAGTGTCGTGAAGGGCCTCGAACTCGATGCGGTCGTGGTGGTCGAGCCGGCCCGGATTGTTGCCGACCACGAGCACGGCATGCGTTCGTTGTACGTGGCGCTCACACGGCCCACGCAACGCCTGAGCATCGTCCACGCCGACGAGCTTCCCGAACCCCTGCGCTAACAACAGGGGTCAGACCCCTTTTGTTAGTGACCGTCAGCCGTCGCCGGTGTAGCGGTCGACGAGGTCGGTGAGGATCTTGAACGCCTTGTCGGCGTCGGCCGGACGAATCCTGACAACGGCGTTGCGGGCCAAGTCGACGGTGGTCTGAATGCCACCGGAGAGATCACGGCGGCTGGATTCGACGTCGGGTTGAGCCACCAGCCAGATCGCTTCGATTCGGCGCAGGGTCGCCTGTTCGTCGCCCTCGTCGGCGATCTGTGCGCTCAGTTGGCTCATGTCGGTGGCCATCTCGGCGAGCAGTTCGGCCGTCGTCCCGACGATCGGCACGGTCGTGATCGTGACGGCCTCAATCGACCCGTTGGCGTCGGTGCGCTCGGTGGGCGTGTCGGAATCGACCTCGACGACCGTGTCGGCGCATGCCGACATCACCAGCGCCGATGCGATGACAGTAGCGAGCACCCCGAGGCGCGCCGGCGTCACGAGGTGACCAGAATGCGTTCGCTGGCGAACGAGCCCACCCCAACGTGACGACCGTCGATCTCCACGGTGAGCGTGCCATCGGGGGATGCAGCCGTGACGACCCCCCGGTTGCCGGGTTGGATCGCGGAGGCTTCGAGATACTCGAGCAGACCGGGCTCGAATTCCAGCTCCTCGGTGATCCGCCGGACGGTGAACGCGCTGCCGACCGCAACGTCGGACAGGGGAGCGGAATCGGGCGCCTCGTAGTCCGAGCCGGGGATCGGATTGCCGTGTGGACACGTGGTGGGCGCACCGAGCAGGTCGTTGAGCGCACGCTCGACGGAGTCGCTCATGATGTGCTCCCACTTGCCGGCCTCATGGTGAGCCTCGGCCCACGACAACTTGAGCACCTCGGTCAGGAACACTTCGGCAAGACGGTGGCGGCGCACGACGCGCTCGCCGAGTCGACGACCGTCGTCGGTGAGTCGTATGCCGTCGTCGGATGTGATCAGCCCCTCGGCTTCGAGGCGCTTCATCATCTCACTCACGGCCGGGCGCGACACGTGGAGGCGCTCGGCGATACGAGCCTGAATGACGTCGACGTCGTCCTCGTGCAGCTCGAAGATGCACTCGCAGTACTCCTCGAAGGCGGGATGGTGCTCACCGCTCGCAGGCATGCTTGAACCCTACCGGCACCGCCGAGCGGCTCGCCTGCCCAGTTACCCGTGGTGTCATCAGACACCTCGAACAACAATCAGCGCTGGAGCTTGCGCAGCCAGCTCTCGGAGTAGCGCAGACGTCGTTCGAGCTGCTCAGTCGTGGCGGTGGCCACGCGTGTGACGCCGGCGAGCTGGTTCATCTCGCCCTGCACTCTGGCGTGTCCCCAACCCGTGATGTCGACGAGGCGTTTGGCCACGTGGGCGTTGCGGGTGCGCAGGTCGTCCTTGCGTTCGGCGACGCTGAGGGAGCCGCTCGGTACGAGCCCGGCCGCCGTCGGCACCTCGGGGAGGTCGAGGCTGAGACTCGGGTCGGCCACGAAGCTGGGTTCGGGGATTTCGATCTCGTCGTCGTATCTCGCCACGGTCAGGTCGAAGAGCGGTTCGTAGCGCACACCGTCCTCGGTGATCGTGTGCACAGTGATGTCGGTCGCCGTCGAGGACACCACGGAGAACAGCGTCAGTTGTTCGGCTGCGTCATCGGGGTGGACCTGGTTGTCGAGACCACCGTCGATGGTGAAGTCGTCATCGTCGCCGCTGCCGGCTGGGCGCAGGATGTGGCGGCGGGCCTCGGCGATTTCGAATGCATGCGTGCGCAGTCGCGGATCGTCGGGAATGTAGACGTAGGCCTTCTGGCCGGGGCGGCCCGATTGCCAGCGCACGAAGCGGCCGACGGCCTGACGGAAGAACAGCTCGGTCGAGGTGGTCGTGGCGAAAACGCCGACGCGTAGGCGGGGGATGTCGACGCCCTCCGACACCATGCGCACGGCGACCAGCCACGGGCGATCGTTGTGGGTGAACTCGGCGATCTTCCTCGACGCTGTCGGATCGTCGCTGACCACCACATCGGCGGGCACACCGAAGCGGTCCCGCAGCAGGCGGGCGATTCCCTGGGCGTGATCCTGATCGATTGCAATGACGAGCCCGCCGGCGTCACGATGTTCCTGCCTGATCGCCCGGAGTTGCTCGTTGGCGCGCGCGATCACGCTCGGCATCCACTCGCCTTCGAGGCTGAGCGCGGTCCGCAGGCGCATCGACATCTGGTCCTTGGTCAACTCGTCCTGGAAACTGGCGTTGATCACGTCGCCCGATGCGGTCGTCCACTCCATGTCGCCGTCGACACGGGGGAAGTAGACGGGACGAACGACTCCGCCGTCGCGAAGCGCGTCGGCATAGCCGTAGGTGAAGTCGGCGTGGGCCTGATCACCCTCGCCGGTGGCGTCGTAGCGAACGAAAGGAATCTGGATGGCGTCGCTGCGAAAGGGGGTGCCCGACAGTGAGAGCCGTCGCGCGGCATGGCCGAAGGCGAGTCGGATGCTGTCGCCCCACGCCTTGTCGTGGCCGGCGTGGTGGATCTCATCGAGAATCACGAAGCCATCCGCCGCCAGCCCTGCCAGCTTGGCGGCGGTGTTGCCCGTGGCGATCTGCTGATAGGTGGTCACGAGCCCGTGCACGTCGCGGGCCAGGCCATCGCCAGGGCTCCAGTCGGGGTCGAGTTGGAGGCCGAGGCGGTGAGCTGCGAGCGACCACTGCACCTTGAGGTGGCTGGTCGGCGCGACGACGATGAGCGTGCGTGGTTGCGCGGCGAGGCTGGCGCGTGCACATGCGAGTGCAAAGGTCGTCTTACCCGCGCCGGGCGTGGCGACGGCAAGGAAGTCGGGGTGGGTGCTCGCCCCGAATTGCTCGTAGGCGGCGCGTTGCCACGGGCGCAGGGTCACGGTCGGCATCGGCCCCCGAGTCTGGCGCCGAGACCCCCGACCCCCAACCAACCCCGAAATTCTCCTCAACACGCGCGCTCAGCGCGCACCGACAGGAGAATTCCGGGGGTTGGTGACGGTGGGGAGGGGGTACCGTGGGAGGTGATGACCGACCAGTGAGCCGTCCCACCGTCCGTTCTCGTTTGGAGGTGCCGTCATGGCCGCGTCGCTCATTGCCCGTCAACTCACTGTCGTCAGAGGTCCTCTCGTCGTGCTCGATGCGGTCGATCTCGTCCTCGCGCCTGGCCATCGTGTCGGCCTGATCGGCCCCAATGGGGTCGGCAAGTCGACGCTGCTCGGTGCGCTGTGTGGATCCGTCGCTCTCGATGGCGGGTCGGTCGAGGCAAGTCCTCGAACAGCCACCGTCGGCCTCCTGCCACAGGAGCCGGAGCGTTCCGCCACCGAAACAGTGCGGGGTTTCCTCGGGCGTCGGACGGGTGTGCTGGCCGCGCAGATCGAACTCGACAGTGCGCTGGAGGCGCTCGCCACTGGGGCCGCCGGTTGCGACGACCGATACTCGGATGCGCTCGACCGCTGGTTGTCGCTCGGGGCCGCCGACTTCGATGCTCGCGTGGGCGAGACATGGGCGGAGCTCGGACTCGACCCCACCTTGCTCGATCAGCCGACGGCCACGCTGTCGGGTGGCGAGGCGGCTCGAAGTTCGCTCGCATCACTGCTGCTGTCGCGCTTCGACGTGTTCCTGCTCGATGAGCCCACCAACGACCTCGACCTCGATGGCCTCGACCGGCTGGAGCGATGGATCCTCGGCCTCGACGCCCCGGTATTGCTCGTGAGCCACGATCGCACCTTCCTCGAACGGGTCATCACCGACGTGGTCGAGATCGACCATCACACGCACCGCGCCGACTGGTACTCCGGTGGTTGGTCGGCATTTCTCGCCGAACGTGAACTCGAGCGTTTGCACGCCCAGCAGCGCTTCGACGAGTACGACACCAAGCGTTCGGCACTGCAGCAGCGGGCTCAGCGCGAAAGGGAATGGGCCACGCAGGGTCAGTCGAAGGCGAAGAAGTCGGGCGAGAACGACAAGCACATCCGCAGCTTCAAGATCAACCAAACTGAGCAACTTGCCGGTCGGGCGGCGCGTACCCAGAAGGCGGCTGAGCGACTCGAGGCGGTCGACGAGCCACGCGATCCTTGGGAGTTGCGCCTCATGATCCCGATCACGGGTCGCAGCGGCGACATCGTGGCGACCCTGCGCGGGGCCGAGGTCGATCGTGGCGGCTTCCGTCTCGGGCCCGTCGACCTCGACCTTCGATCTGGCGATCGAGTTGCATTGGTCGGAGCGAACGGCAGCGGCAAGACCACGCTCATCGGCGTGCTGCTCGGCAGGATCGAGCCGACCACCGGTACCGCCGCGCTCGGTGCGAGCGTGGTCGTGGGTGAGATCGAGCAGGCGCGCTCCGAACTGCTCGGCGTCGACTCGCTGCTCGACGCGTTCACGGCCGGGACCGGCATGTCGATTGCCGACGCTCGAACACTGCTGGCCAAGTTCGGTCTCGGCGCCGAGCATGTCCATCGCGAGGCGGCAACCCTCTCGCCCGGCGAGCGGACGCGGGCGTCGCTGGCGTTGCTGATGGCGAACGGGGCAAACCTGCTCGTGCTCGACGAACCGACGAACCATCTCGACATGCCTGCGATCGAGCAGCTGGAAGCCGCCCTCGACACCTTCACCGGCACCGTGATTCTCGTCACCCACGACCGAGCGTTGCTCGATCGCGTTCGTCTGACCCGCACGTTCGACGTGGTCGGTGGGATCGTGGCGGAACGCCACCTCTGACACCATCTCTCACACCACCTGAGGTGGCGCCAAGTGGTTCATCTCGCAGAATCGACGCCGGGGAATCGTTTCGGGGCGTCTACCGTCAGGTGGATGGGGAGCTTGCGCAATGACACGGATCTCGTCGAAATCGGTCCCGGGCTGTACCAGCGGGTGTTGTCGCGCGATTGGGAGATCTGGGGCCCGAACGGGGGCTACGTCGCCGGACTTGCGCTCCGTGCCGCGCAGATGCACTCGGGCCGGGCTCGACCGGCGAACGCCACGGTCCACTTCCTCGGAGTGGCGAACTTCGACGAACCCGTGAGCGTGCACGCCGAGACCCAGCGGCAGGCCCGGCAGGCGACGAGCACGGCGGTGCGGGTCACACAAGGCGACCGGCCGATTCTGGCGGCCATGATCTGGGCGATCGACGGCGACCTCGACGGGCTCATTCACGATGATGCGCCGATGCCCGAGGTGCCCACCTGGAACGAACTCCCGACGATCGCCGAGCGTTTCGCCGCTGCCGACGTCGACGGCGGAACGCGGCACCGCTTCTGGGACAACTTCGAGCAGCGTCCGCCGAGTTGGCTCATGGACTGGGAGACCCGCGAGATCAGCCGTCCGCTGTACCAGAACTGGATGAGGTTCCTCGACGACACTCCCTCGACCGATCCGTGGGACCAGGCCGCCCGACTCCTGCTCCTCGTGGATCTGGGTGCGTGGCCGTCGATCGGTCGGCGACACCTCGACATCGAAGCCTGGATTGCGCCGAGCATCGACGTGTCGTGTGAGTTCCACCGGCCCGGGTCGGGAGACGATTGGTTCTTCCTGCAGGGTGAGAGTCCTCACGCCGACGATGGTCTGGTCGCCAGCCACCAGCAGGTGTGGAACGATCGAGGCGATCTGCTGGCCAGCGGCGTGAGCCATCTGCTGTGCCGACGGATCGCCTGACACCGTCGTTCGCGTCGAAGCCGGCCTGTTGGGGTCGGGTCCGGAAAGGCCGGTCCGGCCTGTTGGGGTCGGGTCCGGAAAGACCGGTCCGGTCTGTTGGGGTCGGGTCCGGAAAGACCGGGGGTGGATAGGTTGGGCGGATCGCTGACCATCCGGTGCTCGAGGCGTTCTCGCCCGCCGTTCGGGAGTGGTTCGCGGCATCTTTTCCCGAACCGACGCCGCCTCAGGTGCTCGGCTGGCCGCACATTGGCGCAGGCGAACACACGCTGATCTGCGCGCCGACGGGATCCGGCAAGACGCTCGCCGCATTCCTCGCGTCGATCGATCGGCTGACCACCATGACGCGGCCCGAGGAACGCTCGCATCGCACGCGGGTGCTCTACATCTCGCCGCTGCGGGCGCTCGCGTTCGACATCGAGAAGAACCTGCGTGCCCCGTTGAAGGGGATCGAACTCGCAGCTGAACGGCTTGGCGATCCGTTCGTCGCCCCTGAGGTCGGGATGCGCACGGGCGACACGGCCTCCAACGACCGCCAGAAACTGATCCGCCGCCCACCCGACCTGTTGATCACCACGCCCGAGTCGCTGTATCTGATGCTCACCTCGGCGGCGCGTAAAACGCTGGCAGGGGTCGAGACCGTCATCATCGACGAGATCCATGCAATGGCAACCACCAAACGTGGGGCTCACCTGATGCTCACGCTGGAGCGCCTGGAGCAGATCACCGACCGGCCACCGCAGCGCATCGGGTTGTCGGCCACCCAACGGCCCCTGGAGGAGGTCGCCGAGTTCCTGGGTGGGTGGGCCGAGCCGGGGATCAAGCGGCCGGTGCAGATCGTCGACGCCGGCATCCGCAAGGCGCTCGAGGTCGAGGTAGTCATCCCGATCGAAGACATGTCGACCATCGGGCAGGTGAAGGTCGAACTCACGCCGGGCCCCGCAACCGCGGCGTTGACGGAACGCCGCACGTCGATCTGGCCGAGCATCTATCCCGAGATCCTCAAACGGATCCTGGCGAACCGAACCACGATCATCTTCTGCAATGCCCGCCGCTCGGCCGAGCGCCTCGCCGCCAAGCTCAACGAACTCGCCATCGAAGAGGGCGTGCCGGGCATCGTCGACCCCGAGACCGGCCAGGTCATCGATGAACTGGTGCGAGCCCATCACGGTTCATTGGCGCGCGAGCAGCGAGTGGTGATCGAGGACCGGTTGAAGCGCGGCGAGCTCCGGGCGATCGTCGCTACATCGTCACTGGAGTTGGGGATCGACATGGGCGCAGTCGACCTCGTGATCCAGGTCGAGTCGCCCGGCGCGGTCAGCCGTGGCCTCCAGCGCATCGGGCGGGCCGGCCACCAGGTTGGGGAGCCGTCACGCGGCTCGATCTTCCCGAAGCACCGCGGCGACCTGCTCGAAGCAGCGATCGTCACCCGCCGGATGATCGATGGCGAGATCGAGTCGACCCGCTACCTGCGCAACCCGCTCGACGTGCTCGCCCAGCAGATCGTCGCCCACGTTGCCATCGTAGAGGAGTGCTCGGTCGCCGAGGTTGCAACGATGGTGCGGCGTTGCGCCAGCTTCGCCGACATCTCCGACGACCTGCTCACCAACGTGCTCGACCTGCTGTCGGGTCGCTACCCCAGCGAGGAGTTCTCCGAGCTGCGACCCCGCATCGTGTGGGACCGCATCAACGACCGTCTGCGCGCTCGCGACGGATCGAAGCGCCTCGCCGTCACCTCCGGCGGAACGATCCCCGACCGTGGTCTGTTCGGGGTGTTCCTGCCCGACGGCACGCGTGTCGGCGAACTCGACGAGGAGATGGTCTACGAGAGCCGACCGGGTGAGACGTTCGTGCTCGGCGCGTCAACGTGGCGGATCGAGGACATCACGTTCGAACGGGTGACCGTGAGCCCGGCACCCGGCCAACCGGGCAAGATGCCGTTCTGGCACGGTGACCGGCCGGGGCGGCCGCTGGAGTTGGGTCGGGCACTCGGTGCGTTCGTCCGTGAGATCCGTGACCTCGACGACGCTGCGGCAATCGAGCGGCTGATGACGCACTACTCGCTCGACGCATTCGCCGCCGGCAACCTGCAGCAGTACCTCGCGGAACAGGCCGATGCAACGGGTGCGGTGCCCGACGATCGCACCGTGGTGGTCGAACGCTTCCAGGACGAGATCGGCGACTGGCGCATCTGCATCCTCAGCCCATTCGGTACGCCGGTGCACGCGCCGTGGGCGATGGCTATCGAGCGGCGGCTGATGGACCAGTTCGACATGCCGGTCGAGTCGATGTGGGGCGACGACGGCATCGTCATCCGGCTGCCCGAATCGGCGGTGGAGTTACCGATCGAAGCGCTCATGATCGACCCGGAGGACATCGACGAACTCGTCGTCGAAACGCTGCCGCAGACGGCCCTGTTCGCAGCCCGCTTTCGCGAATGCGCCGGCCGGGCGCTCCTGCTGCCCCGTCGGCGTCCCGACCGTCGGACTCCACTGTGGCAGCAGCGTCAACGGGCAGCCGACCTGCTCGCAGTGGCCTCGAAGTACCCGACGTTCCCGATCCTGCTGGAGACGTCGAGGGAGTGCCTGCAGGACGTGTTCGACGTGCCGGCCCTGCGCGAAGTCCTCGGCCAGCTGCGCTCGCGGGCAATCAGGGTGGTGAGCGTCGACACCGCTCGGGCGAGCCCGATGGCATCGAGCCTGCTGTTCAACTGGATCGCCGCCTATATGTACGAGGGCGACGCTCCGCTCGCCGAGCGCCGAGCCGCCGCATTGGCGCTCGACCGTGACCTGTTGCGTGATCTGCTCGGTGCCGAGGAACTTCGTGATCTGCTCGACCCCGACGTGCTCGCCGACGTCGAGCTCGAGTTGCAGTGTGTCGCCGACGGCCGGCGTGCCCGCTCGGCCGACGAACTCCACGACGTGTTCCGCAAGGTCGGCGACCTCACCGTGGATGAGGTGGAGTTGCGATGCGAGACGTCCGACGGCTGGCTCGCTCAGCTCGTCAACGAGCGACGGGTCATCGAACTTGCCCTTGCGGGTGAGTCCCGCTTCGCAGCGGCAGAGGATGCGGCGCGGTATCGCGACGCGTTCGGGTGTTCGCTGCCGCTCGGGTTGCCGATGGCGTTCACCGATCCTGTGGCGCGTCCGCTCGAGGAGATCGTCGGTCGATACGCCCGCACCCATGGCCCGTTCGTCGCTGCTGACGTGGCCGCGCGTTTCGGTGCGCCACCTGAGAGGATCGCCGGCGCGTTGGCTGCGCTCGTTGGTGACGAACGCGTGGTCATCGGCGAGTTCCGCCCGCAGGGGGTGTCACGCGAATTTTGTGACGTCGACGTGCTGCGGCAGTTGCGTCGTCGGTCACTCGCAGCCCTGCGTAAGGAGGTCGAACCCGTCGAGCAGGAGGCCTTCGCGCGGTTCCTCACGGCGTGGCACGGCATTCCGGCGCAGCGGCGGGGAATGGAGGCGCTCGTCGAAACGCTCGGCGTGTTGTCGGGCACGGCACTGGTTGCGTCGACGATCGAACGCGACGTCCTCCCGGTGCGGGTGTCGGCGTTCCGGCCACCGATGCTCGACGAATTGTGTACCGCCGGAGAAGTGGTCTGGGTCGGCGCCGGCGCACTCGGCGCCCGAGACGGCCGGGTGCGGCTCTGCTTCGCCGATCAACTCGCGCTCCTCGCCCCCGGCTGGGAAACACGGGAGCCGGCCGAAGGCGCGCTCCAGGAGGCGATCCGCACGCTGCTCGCCGAACACGGCGCGAGCTTCTGGGGTCAGATCCGTGCCGCCGCGCCCGGCGCGCAGGACCAGGAACTGCTCGCCGCGCTCTGGGACCTCGTGTGGACGGGTGAGGTCACCAACGACTCGCTCGCGCCGTTGCGATCAGTGATCGGCGGGGCCAAGGTCAAGACCGCGGCTCGGGCCGGATACGGGCGCAGCCGACCCCGCCCGGGGCGGCTCACCCGCATCGGCCCACCGGCGGGTCAGGGACGCTGGAGTCTCGTTGCACCGCTGTTACGGCCGGTTCCGACCGCCACGGAGGCTGCCCACGCCCAGGCCCTTCAGCTGGTGGAGCGGTACGGAGTGGTGACCCGCGAGGCCGTGATGGCCGAGGGACTCGTCGGCGGATTCAGTGCGGTCTACGGCGTACTTAAAGTGTTGGAGGAACGCGGCCAGATCCGCCGGGGCTACTTCGTCGACGGCCTCGGCGCAGCTCAGTTCGCCGTTCCCGGCGCCGTCGACCGGTTACGTTCCGCACGCGAGACGCCCGATCCGGTGATCCGTCCCGACGATGTGCCCGACCCCATCGTGCTCGCCTCCACCGACCCTGCCCAACCGTACGGTGCGGCCCTCGACTGGCCTGACACTGCGGGACGGCCGGCGCGCAGCGCGTCGTCGCTCGTGGTGCTGCGTGCCGGCCGTCCGCTCGTGTGGTTCGATCGGCGGGGTCACCATCTCGTCACGTTCCCGAGCGCGCTCGACGACCCGTCATGGTGTGAGGCCCTGGTCTCGCTCGTCAAGAACGATCGGATGAAATCCGTCGAGATCCGCAAGGTGAACGGCGACGGCCTCATGGGTGCAGCGGTGCCCGGCGGCCTTGTCGAGTTGCTCCGCACGAGCGGCTTTTCAGATGGGTACCGCGGCCTGATCGCCAGAGGTTGACGAGTCTCCTTCGCTTTCCGTTTCCCTTTGCGGCAACCCTGTGACACCCCCTGTCTAGAGTTGTTCGTACCGACTCCCCCTTCCATTCCAACTACTCGATGGGAGGTGACAACATGCACGACACAGCGACTGCACCGCCGGGATCTTCGAGATCGCGGCCGGGTGCACCGGTGCGTCCGATCGATGTTCGAGCACTGCTCGAATCGTTGGCCGGCGCCGATCCGCTCGTGGTCGACAACGACGAACTGCGTGCACTGATCGCGTCAGCGTCACAGGTGCGGGGCTGGCTCGACGCGTTCGAGATCCAGTGCGTTCGGCGATCACGACAACTCGCCGACGACGGCCGAGGCGATGCACCCAAGTCGATGCTGAAAGGTCCGGGCAACCGCTCGGATCGAGAAGCTGCCAAGGTCGAAGAGGGAGCAGACGTGCTCGACGAACTCGGCGGGGTCGGAGCCGACTCCGGCTCGATCGGCTCTGACCCGACCGGCGACGGGTCGCCAGACGCCGCCGACTCGTTCGAGCGGGCGTTCCAGGAAGGTCGCATCACCAGTGGCCACCTCAACGCCATGGCCGATGCCATGCAACGCCTCGACGCCGACACCCGCGCCGAGTTCGCCGCTCGAGCATGCACGCTGCTCGCTGCGGCGTTGTCGCTACGCGTCGACGTGTTCGCCCGGATGTGTCGCGAACTCGCCCGGCGGCTAGTCGCCGATCGGGCGGCGTCCGACGCCGAGGAGCTCGACCGCCAACGTGCCAATTCCGTCGTCAAGCGCTGGGTCGACAAGATCACCGGGATGTGCGTCACACATCTCGAACTCGACCCTGTTCGTGACGCGGCACTGTGGAGCGCCGTCGACTCGATACTCGCCACGATGCGCCACAACGACGGCAACGCCAACACCCCATGGAGCCAGATGCAGGTCAACGCCTTTGTCGCAGCAGTCACCCTCGGCTCCGCCGGGGGCCTCACCACTCCGGGTGCCGGCGGTGATACCGGCGGTTCGCCGGGTGACCTCACGAGCGGCGACGAATCAGACACGGTCGGCGAGGCCGACGACCTCGCCCACGCTCGGCGGGTACCGGAAATCACCATCCTGACGGACCTGCAGACGCTGATCAGCGGCTTGCACGCCCGCGGCATCTGCGAGACTGACAACGGCGAGCCGCTGCCGGTGTCGACGGTGCGGCGGCTGTGTTGCGACGCCGAGATCATCCCGATGGTGCTCGGCACCGACGGCGTGCCGCTCGACGTCGGTCGGTCAGCTCGCAGCGTCACCCCACACCAGCGCCGGGCGCTGCGGGCCATGTACCGCACCTGCGCCCACCCCGACTGCACGGTGCCGTTCTCGGCGTGCAAGGCGCACCACATCCGCTGGTGGTGGCGGGACCTCGGACCGACGGATCTCGACAATTTGATCCCGCTGTGTGAACGTCACCACCACCTCGTCCACGAAGGCGGCTGGACGCTCACGATGACCCCCGACCGGGTGACCACCTGGACCCGACCCGACGGCGTCGTCGCCCACCACGGATCCACCACCGACCGGATGCCAGCGTTGCACAGCGCGCTGCGAACCAACTGACGCACCGCAACACGGGACTACGCCGGACAGCGCAAGTGCGCGATCCGCACCCGAAGCCCATCGCACGCCTCCTTCATCAGCCACCCGAAAATCGGCGCGTTCCGGCAGGCCCAGCAACCGACGCGCCCGCGGACGCATCTGCCCAACTGGTCCAGGCTCGCTCGCGGGCAGCGACACCCACCCACGCCGCTGCGGATCGACTGTCGCCCGGTCGGTGGTGTCTAGTGTTCTGCTGATGCTCGACATCGCGGCGCGACGATGACCGACGACGAGAACCTGGCTGATCCGCTCTCGATCGTCCGGTCGAGGGAATACCTGCAGGCGCTCGTACTGGCTGCGTTGATCGCCGTACCGATCGCGGCGGTTGCCTATGGGTTCTTGGCGCTGGTCGACTGGCTTCAGGAGGCGCTGTTCGCCGACCTGCCGAGCGGCTTGGGATTCGACACGACACCGGTCTGGTGGCCGGTGCCGCTGTTGGCGTTGTCGGGACTGCTCGTGGCATGGTGCATCCGGTCGCTGCCAGGCAACTCCGGCCACTCACCATCGGGCGGTTTCCAGCAGGGTGACCCGACGCTCCCGATCGAACTCCCCGGCATCTTTCTGGCGGCGTTGGCCACGCTGTCACTCGGGGCGGTGCTCGGCCCCGAAGCACCGTTGATCGCCATCGGTGGTGGCCTCGCGGCGCTCGCGATCCGAACGGTGAAACGTGATGCCCCGCCGGGCGCCGTCGCCATCATCGCCACCGCCGGCAGTTTTGCGGCGATCAGCACGTTGATCGGATCGCCGATCGTCGCCGCATTCCTGATGCTGGAGGTCGCCGGCCTCGGTGGCACCAT
>JANPCI010000293.1:0-17718 GCA_031430875.1 Actinomycetes bacterium
GGCAGCAGCGCTTCGGCGAGCCGGGCGAGGTTCCACTGCGCGGCGACCGGCTGGTGCCCGTAGGCGTAGCGACCCGCGTGGTCGATCGAGCTGAACACCGTCTCGGGGTCGTAGCGCTCGATGAACGCACAGGGCCCGTAGTCGATCGTCTCCCCGGAGATCGTCATGTTGTCGGTGTTCATCACCCCGTGGACGAATCCGACGAGCATCCACCGGGCGATCAGCTCGGCCTGAGCGGCGACGACCGCGTCGTAGAACGCGAGCGCCGGCACGTCGGCGTCGGCGGCGCCCGGGTGGTGACGGGCGATCGCGTGGTCGAGCAGGCGGGCGAGCAGGTCGCGGTCGCCAAGCGTCCGCGCCGCGTACTCGAACGTGCCGACGCGCAGGTGGCTGTCGGCGATGCGGACGAGCACGGCGCCGGGAAGCGACGTCTCGCGCCGCACCGTCTCGCCGGTCGCCACGACCGCCAGCGCACGGGTCGTCGGGATGCCGAGCGCGTGCATCGCCTCGCTGATCACGTGCTCGCGGAGCATCGGGCCGATCGCCGCCTTCCCGTCCCCGCCGCGGGCGAACGGGGTGCGGCCCGATCCCTTGAGGTGCAGGTCGCGTCGACCCCCGTCGTCGTCGACGAACTCGCCGAGCAGCAGGGCCCGTCCATCGCCGAGCCGTGGTGAGTACCCACCGAATTGGTGACCGGCGTAGGCCTGCGCAACCGTGATGACCCCCTCGGGCACGGCGTTTCCGGCGAGGATCGCGAGGCCGGCAGGGGAGCGGAGCGCATCGACGTCGAGGCCGAGTTCGACCGCGAACGCCTCGTTCAGCACCACCAGAGAAGGCTCGGCAACCGGCACCGGCAACCACGGCTCGTGGAGACCGACCAGCTCACGTGCGAACGAGTCGTCGAGATCGAAGCGAGGGCCGATGGCGACAGTCACGAGCCCAGCCTACGAACCATGTCGCAATTGGGGTCCGACCCCACTTGCGCAGACCCCAATCGCGCACCATCGATCAAAACGTCACGTTTGACCCGGCACCGTGTGACGCCGATGGGCGGGGGTGGCCGTCGGGGGCGGGTTGGGTAACAATCGGGGAATGGGGATGGGGCGCACCGATGGGGAACGGATCGAGGTGACGGGCGTCGTGCAGGGCGTCGGGTTCCGGCCGTTCGTGCATCGCCTGGCGACCGAGTCCGGCCTCGACGGGTTCGTGGGCAACGACTCGACTCGGTTGTTCATCGAGGTGACGGGGCCGCGGACGCGTCTCGACGAGTTCGCCCGACGGCTGGTCGCGGAGGCGCCGCCGCTCGCTCGGGTCGAGGCGATCACGCGGACCCCGTGCGCTGCATCCGACGAACGAGGGTTCAGGATCGTCGAGAGTCGTTGCGCGGCCGGCGCCCGAACCCTCATCTCGCCCGACACGGCGGTCTGCGACGACTGCATCGCCGAGATGAACGACCCCGCCGACCGACGGTTCGACCACGCGTTCATCACCTGCACGAACTGTGGGCCCCGCTTCACGATCATCTGCGACCTGCCCTACGACCGGCCGAACACCACGATGGCGGCCTTCGACATGTGCGACGCCTGCGCGGGCGAGTACGGCGACCCGACCGACCGCCGCTACCACGCCCAGCCGATCTGCTGTCACGACTGCGGTCCGGTGCTGCACTACCGCACCGCAACCGGCGATCCGGCGACGACCGGCGATGCCGACTCGCTCGCGGCGGCGCTGGCGACGATCCGCTCGGGTGGGACCGTCGCGATCAAGGGCCTCGGTGGCTACCACCTCGCCTGCGACGCGACCGACGACGTCGCCATCGAGCGCCTCCGCCAGCGCAAGCATCGTCCTGACAAGCCGTTTGCCGTCATGGTTGCGAACCTCGACGACGCCCGCCGTCTCGCCGACGTGAGCGACGCCGAGGCCACCCAGCTGCTCGCCCCAGCCCGGCCGATCGTCTTGCTGCGCGCCCGGGTCGACGCACCGGTGTCGGCACTGGTGGCGCCGGGCAATCCGATGCTCGGGGTCATGCTCCCGTCGACGCCTGTGCACCATCTCCTGTTCCGCCTCGGAGCGCCCGCGCTCGTGATGACGAGCGGCAACCTCGCCGGCGAGCCGCTCGCGCACCTCGACGACGATGCGGTCGCGCGTCTGGGTGGTCTCTGCGATGGTTTCCTCATGCACGACCGCGAGATCCACGCGCCGTGCGACGACTCGGTCGTCCGCGTCGCCGGCGACGTCCTGCTCCCGATCCGACGCGCCCGCGGCTTCGCGCCGTTGCCCGTGCCGGTCGGGCACGGCCGCCGCTCGGTGCTCGCCGTGGGTGGCGAACTCAAGAACGCCTTCTGTGTGGCATCACCCGAGCGAGCGTTCATGAGCCAGCACCTCGGCGACATGGAGAACCTCGAAACGATCGAAGCCTTCGAACGCTCGGTCGCGCAGTTCGAACGGATCCACGCGATTGAGCCCGATGTTGTCGCCGTCGATGCCCACCCCGGCTACGCGACCTCCAGGTGGGCGCGCACGCACCACCCCGATCGGATCGTCGAGGTGCAGCACCACCACGCCCACATCGCGGCGGTCATGGCCGAGCACGAATGCGACCCGCACCAACCCGTCGTCGGGTTCGCGTTCGACGGCACCGGCTACGGCGACGACGGGACCATCTGGGGCGGTGAGGTACTGCTCGCCGACGCCGACGGATACGAACGCGTCGCCCACCTCGCGCCGGTCGACCTCCCCGGCGGCGACGCCGCGGTCCGCAATCCGTGCCGCGTCGCGCTGACCCACCTGCGCCACGCCGGCGTCGAGTGGACCGACGACCTCGCCCCGGTCGGCGCGCTGCAGCGGCACGAACTCGAACTGCTCGACCGCCAACTCGACCGACGGGTCGCTTGCGTGCCGACGACGAGCATGGGACGGCTGTTCGACGCCGTCGCGTCGTTGCTCGGGCTCCGCCATCACATCAGCTACGAGGCGCAGGCCGCGATCCAGCTGGAGATGGCCGCCGTCGGGTCCACCGACCGTGAGGCCTACCGGTTCGCGCTCGACGGCCCGATCATCGACCAGACCCCCGTCGTTCGCGCGATCGTCGACGACCTGCGCCGCGAGATTCCGGTCGACGACATCGCCCGCCGCTTCCACGCCGCGGTCCGCGACGTCGTCGTTGCCGTGGCACAGCGACATCGCGAACGCGGCGCGACCGTTGCGCTCTCGGGCGGCGTGTTCCAGAACGCGCTGCTCGTCACGATGTGCGTCGATGCGCTCCGCGGGGCGGGCTTCACGCCGCTCACGCACCACCTCGTCCCGCCAAACGACGGTGGCCTCGCCCTCGGCCAGGCGTTCGTCGCCGCCCACCGCACCGGCACCCATCGAACCGACACCCATCGAACCGGCACCCAACGAACCGGCAAGGAGAACTGACATGTGTCTCGCCGTTCCTGGGAAGATCGTCGACGTCTGGGAGGAGCAGGGCACCCGCATGGCGACGGTCGACTTCGACGGCATCCGCAAGGAGATCTGCCTCGTGTACCTGCCCGACGCCGAGGTCGGTGACTACGCGATCGTTCACGTCGGCTTCGCCATCTCCAAGGTCGACGAAGGCTCCGCACGCGCGACACTGCAGATGTTCAGGGAACTGGGCATCCTCGACGAGGAGCTCGAATGAAGTACCTCGACGAGTTCAACGATCCCGAACTGGCCGCCGCTCTATTCGACGAGATCGCCCGCATCACCACCCGGCCGTGGTCGATCATGGAGGTCTGCGGCGGCCAGACCCACTCGATCATCCGCAACGGCATCGACCAGCTGCTCCCCGACACCATCGAGCTGATCCACGGGCCCGGATGCCCCGTGTGCGTCACCCCGCTCGGCGTCGTCGACAAAGCGCTCGAGATCGCCTCGCGGCCCGGCGTCATCTTCTGCTCGTTCGGCGACATGCTCCGCGTCCCCGGCAGCGGCCGCGACCTGTTCCAGGTGAAGAGCGAAGGTGGCGACGTCCGGGTCGTGTACTCGCCGCTCGACGCCGTCACGCTCGCCGCCGAGAACCCGGACCGCGAGGTCGTGTTCTTCGCCATCGGCTTCGAGACCACGGCACCCGCCAACGCGATGGCCGTCCACCTCGCCGACCGGCGTGGTCTGACGAACTTCTCGGTACTCGTCAGCCACGTCCTCGTGCCGCCGGCCATCGAAGCGATCGCGTCGTCGCCGACGAGCCGCGTCGACGGCTTCCTCGCCGCCGGGCACGTCTGCTCGGTGATGGGGACGTGGCAGTACGGCCCGCTCGTGGAGCGGTTCGGTGTGCCGATCGTCGTCACCGGCTTCGAACCACTCGACGTTCTGGAGGGCATCCGCCGCGTCGTCGGGCAACTCGAATCGGGCACGGCCCTCCTGGAGAACGCGTACGAACGGGTGGTCACCGAGGAAGGCAACCTCCCGGCGCAGCAGATGCTCGACGAGGTGTTCGACGTGTGCGACCGCCAGTGGCGCGGCATCGGAATGATCCCGGCGAGCGGTTGGCGGCTGTCAGACCGGTACCGCGCGTTCGACGCCGAGGTGCGGTTCGACGTCGGCGCGATCGACAGCCCCGAGTCTGATCGCTGCCGCAGCGGCGAGGTGCTCCAGGGGCTGATCAAGCCGTTCGAGTGCGCGGCGTTCGGCGTGGAGTGCACGCCCCGGTCACCGCTCGGCGCGACGATGGTGTCGAGCGAAGGCGCCTGCGCGGCCTACTACCAGTACCGACGGCTCGATGCCTGACGGGCCCGACGTCGAGGGGTGGAGCTGCCCGCTGCCGTTACGCGACTACGACCGCATCGTCATCGGCCACGGCGGCGGGGGAAAGCTGTCGAGCGAACTGGTCGAGCACCTCTTCGTGCCGGCGTTCAACGGCGGCACCGAGATCGAACTGCACGATGCGGCCACCTTCGACGTCGACGGCGGTCGCCTCGCGTTCTCCACCGACTCCTACGTCGTACGACCGCTGTTCTTCGCCGGCGGCTGCATCGGCGATCTCGCGGTCAACGGCACGGTCAACGACATCGCGATGGCCGGTGCCCAACCGATTGCGCTCAGCGCCGGCTTCATCCTCGAAGAAGGCCTGCCGATGGCTACGCTCGGTGCCGTCGTCGATGCAATGGCCGCCGCGTCGACAGCGGCCGGGGTCCGCATCGCAACGGGTGACACGAAGGTCGTCGAAGTCGGCCACGCGGACGGGATGTACATCAACACCGCCGGCGTCGGGGTCGTGCCCGAGGGCGTCGACATCCGCCCAAGTCGCGCTCGCGCCGGCGACGTGGTGATCCTCAGCGGGCCCATCGGTGAACACGGGATCGCCGTGCTGTCGACGCGCGAGGGCCTCGAGTTCGGCACCGACCTGCAGTCGGACACGGCGCCGCTCAACGGTCTCGTCGCCGCAATGCTCGGGGCCTTTCGCGACATCCACGTCCTGCGCGACCCGACCCGCGGGGGAGTGACGGCGTCGCTGTGCGAGATCGCCGCGAGCGCCCACGTCGGTGTGGAGTACGACGAACGAGCCGTCCCCGTGCCGCCTGCGGTCGCCGCCGCCTGTTCCTTCCTCGGCCTCGACGCGATGACGATCGCCAACGAAGGCAAGCTCGTCGCGTTCGTGCCACCTGAGGGTGTCGATGCGGTGATGAACGCGATGCATGCCCACCCCTTCGGGCGCGGCGCGTGTGTGATCGGTCGGGTCGTCGACGCTCACCCCGGTGTCGTGGTCGCCAAGACGGCGTTCGGTGCCAGGCGGGTCGTCGACGTCCCGCTCGGCGAGCAGTTGCCGCGTATCTGCTGAGGCCGTGACGTTCGTCCCTGGTTGTGCGGCCCCGGGCCATGCACGCTGGAGGCGTGAGCACGATTCGGGACGGTGCGCGCACGATGGATCCGATCGGGGGTCTCGATGCGCTCGTGACGACGCTGGTGGCCGCGGGCTATCAGGTCTTCGGTCCGGTCGTCCGTGACAGCGTCATCGCCTACGACGAGGTCGCCCACGGCGACGAGCTCCCAACCGGCATCGCCGTCGATCAGGCGCCGGGACGCTGGCGGCTCCATCACCACGACGATCTCACGCGGTTCGGCTGGACACCTGGTGCCGACTCGTGGAAACAGTTCGTGTACCCCGCCCACCAAGAGGTGCTGCGGATCCGCCGGGTCGACGGCTCGTGGGTGTCACAAGCTCCGCCTCCGCCGGAACGCCCGCTCGCCATGATCGGCGCCCGCGACTGCGAGGTACGGGCGCTCGACGTGCTCGACCGGGTGCTGCTCGACGGCGACACACCCGACCCTCGATATGCCGCTCGCCGCCGCGACGTCTTCGTCGTCGCCGTCACCTGCGGTGTGCCGTCGGCGACGTGTTGGTGCACGTCGATGGGCGGGGGTCCGCAGCCCGCCCACGGGTTCGATCTGCGACTCACGGAACTCGACGATGCCGACGGCCACCGCCTCCTCGTCGAGGCCGGAACCGATCGCGGCCACGACGTACTCGCTGCGCTCCCCGGCCCGCTCGCGACCGATGTCGACCGCGTCGGCGCCGATGGCGTGGTGCAACACGCGGTCGAGCAGCTGCCGCTGCGACTGCCGGGGCCGGACCTGCCGGCGCTGCTCGACGGCACGGCCCTGCACCCGCACTGGGAAGAGGTCGCGGAGCGCTGTCTGTCGTGTGGCAATTGCACCATGGTGTGCCCGACGTGCTTCTGCTCGACGTTCGACGACTCGACCGAGCTGACGGCGGACGGCTCAGCGCCGATCGAGACCGTTCGCGAGCAGCACTGGGTCTCGTGCTTCCAGTTGGATCATTCGAACCTCGCCGGGAGGCCCGTGCGCGCCACGACCGCCTCGCGCTACCGACAGTGGCTCACGCACAAACTCGAGACCTGGCCCGAGCAGTTCGGCGTGCCCGGCTGCGTGGGGTGTGGCCGGTGCACCACCTGGTGCCCCGCTGGCATCGACATCGTCCGCGAGGCTGCGGTGCTGATCGGCGCCGCCGGCCCTACTGGAGGGGGAAGCGAATGACCGACGATCTTCGTACGGCGCTCGGCGAGCACGCCTTCTTCGCCGGGATGGAAGCTCATCACCTCGACACGCTCGCCTCGCTGGCGACGTGGTCGGACCACCGCGCCCAGTCGTGGATCGCTCGTGCCGGCGAGCACCCCGACGCGTTCCACGCGATCGTGTCGGGGCGCGCCGGAATCGAGATCAACTCACCGGGCCGAGACCCCCTCATCGTCGCAACCGTGCACGCCGGGGGCGTGATCGGGTGGTCGTGGTTCTTCGATCGACAGTGGCAGTTCGACGTGATCGCGCTCGACGACGTGCGGTCGATCGCGATCGACGCCAGGCGTCTGCTCGACGCGTGCGGCGACAGCGACGGCCTTCGCTCGGAGATCACGGTTCGGCTCTTGCAGGTGGTGGTCTCGCGGCTCGAGGCGACCCGGCATCAACTGGTGGATGTGTACGGCCATGTCCGTTGACGAACTCGCCGCCGTCGCCGATCCGATGACACCGACGCCGCACCGGGTGGTCGGCGTCGTCGCCGAGACACCCGACGTGGTCACATTGAAGGTCGAACCGGTCGGCGGTGCACTCGGTGCCATCCGGCCGGGACAGTTCGTGATGGTGTGGGCCTTCGGTGTCGGCGAGATTCCGGTCTCGGTGAGCGACGTCGCCGACGGCGGTGCTGTTGCGCTGACCGTTCGTGGCGTCGGTGCCGTGAGTGACGCCATCGTCGCTGCGCGCCTGGGCGACCTCCTCGGCCTGCGCGGTCCGTACGGCACCGCCTGGCCGATCGCGGAGGCGACGGGGCGCGACGCGCTCGTGATCGCCGGTGGGCTCGGCTTGGCACCGCTGCGCGTGGCGATCAATGCCCTGGCCAACGGCGGGCCGACGCGCCTCACGGTGGTGATGGGCGCCCGCGAACCCGACCAAGTGCTGTTCGCCGACGACCTGCGGCGATGGCGCTCGCTCGGCGCCGACGTCCACGTCACCGTCGACACCGCAGATCGAGCATGGGATGGATCAGTGGGGACTGCGACCGAGCTCGTCTCCCGACTCGGCCAAGGCCACGACGTGGTGTTCGTGTGCGGGCCGGAACTGATGATGACGTCGGCAGCGCGAGTTGCGGTCATCCAGGGCGCCGACCCGCGGCGGGTCTGGGTATCGCTCGAACGCAACATGCACTGCGGGATCGCCCACTGCGGACGCTGCCAGCTCGGCCCGCTCCTGCTGTGCCGTGACGGCGCCGTGGTCTGCTGGGATCGCGTCACCCAGCTGCTCCGGGAGCGTGGGCGATGACAGGTCCCACCGCCAGGCCCACCGTTGCGGTCTGGAAGTTCTCATCGTGCGACGGGTGCCAGCTGACGGTGCTCGACTGCGAGGACGAACTCTTGGCCATCGCCGCAGCACTCGACCTACGCATGTTCCTCGAAGCCGGCCACGAGGAACTCCTCGACCACTACGACCTGTCGCTCGTCGAGGGCTCGGTGACGACCGCACACGACGCCGAACGGATCCGCGACATCCGCGCCCGGTCGGGGCTGCTCGTGACAATCGGCGCGTGCGCCACCGCAGGAGGGATCCAGGCATTGCGTAACGCCGCCGATGTCGCCGACTTCGTTGGCGCGGTCTACGCCCGGCCCGACTGGATCGACACACTCGCCACGAGCACTCCGATCGCCGCCCACGTCGCCGTCGACCATGAACTGCGCGGGTGCCCGATCTCCAAGCAACAGCTGCTCGACTTGATCACGGCGCTCGTCGCGGGCCGGCGGCTCCCGGTCAGCGGCCACAGCGTGTGCGTGGAGTGCAAACAGCGCGGCAACCCGTGCCTGCTCGTAGCGGATGGCATTGCCTGCCTCGGGCCGATCACCCACGGCGGTTGTGACGCGCTGTGCCCATCGCTGCATCGCGGGTGCTTCGGCTGCTTCGGGCCGTCGGAAGCGGTCAACGCCGACGCGCTCCACGCGGCGTGGACCGAAGCGGGCGTCTCCGACGACGACTGGCTCCGCTCGCTGCAGACCTTCAACGTCGCCGCGCCGGGGTTTCACGATGCGGCGCAGAGCGTTGCGGTGCAGTTGCGGCCCGTGACGCGCGACGATGAGCGACGATGACGCACGATTACCGAGCCCGACGGTTCGAGGTGGAGGCACTCACGCGCGTCGAAGGTGAGGGCGGACTGATCGTGGAGATCCGCGACGGTGAACTCGCCGACGTGCGCCTGCGCATCTTCGAGCCGCCGCGCTTCTTCGAAGCGTTCCTGCGCGGGCGGGCCTACACCGAGCCGCCCGACATCACCGCTCGGATCTGTGGCATCTGCCCGGTCGCCTATCAGATGAGCGCGTGTCAGGCAGTCGAAGTCGCGTGCGGTGTGGAGGTCGACGACGAGATCCGGACACTGCGCCACCTCCTCTACTGTGGCGAGTGGATCGAGAGCCACGTGCTGCACATCCACTTGCTCCACGCTCCCGACTTCCTCGGCTACCCCAGCGGGCTCGCCATGGCCGCCGATCACCGGTTCGAGGTCGAGCGCGGGTTGTCGCTCAAGAAGGTCGGCAACCAGATCGTCGAGGTGGTCGGCGGCCGCGCGGTTCACCCCGTGAACGTCAAGGTCGGTGGCTTCTACAGCACTCCGACGGTGGCAGCGATGCGCGAGCTCGCTGGTGATCTTCGTCAGGCGCTCGGGGATGCGATCGACGTGGCCCGATGGGTGTCGACGTTCCCGGTGCCCGACCACGAACTGCCCGACGGAACGGCGCTCGTGGCGCTGCGGCACCCGACGGAGTATCCGATGCTCGGCGAGCGACTCGTGAGCACTGGCGGCCTCGACATCGGCGTCGACGAGTACCCCGACCACTTCGCCGAGGTGCAGGTGGAGCACTCGACTGCGCTGCACGGACAGATGTTGGCGGGCGGCGACTACCTCGTCGGCCCGCTCGCGCGTTTCGCGCTGAACGCCGACCACCTGGCGCCGAGCGCGGCTGCGCTTGCCACCGAACTCGGGTTGACGCCGGCCGAACGCAACCCGTTCCGCAGCATCGTCGTGCGGGCGATCGAGACTGTGCACGCCTGCGAAGTGGCGTTGGCGATCGCCGAGGCGTACGCAGCTCCGACCCGTCCGGCGGTTCCCGTCGAGGCGCGTGCTGGAGTCGGATGTGGCTGGAGTGAAGCGCCCCGCGGCCTGCTCTGGCACCGCTACGAGATCGACGCCGAGGGCCTGGTCGCGGCCGCACGCATCGTCCCGCCGACGTCGCAGAACCAGCCGGTCATCGAACACGACCTGGCCCACCTGATCGGCCACTCACTCGACCTCGACGATGCCGCCCTCGAAGCGCTCTGCGAACAGGCGGTGCGCAACTACGACCCGTGCATCTCGTGCGCCACCCACTTCCTCGACTTGCGGGTGGACCGGTCGTGAGCGTGTCGGTCGAGCCCGCTCCTCCGGTCACGGTCATCGCCGTCGGCAATCCGTATCGCCGCGACGACGGCGCCGGCGCGGCCGTGCTCTCGCTCGTGCGCGAATCGCTCGGGTGCGACGCGAGCGTTCGTCTCCTCGAACTCGACGGCGAACCCGTCCGCATGATGCTGGCGTGGGAGGGATCGCCGACGGTGTGGATCGTCGACGCCACCTCCTCGGATCGCCCGCCGGGCTCGATCCACGAGGTCGACGCGGCGCGACTGCGCGAAGCCGACAGCGCCTGGAGCGGGGTCGGAGGCGGGCACGCACTCGGTCTCTCCGAGGCTGTCGACCTCGCCGCCGTGCTCGGCATGCTCCCCGCCGAACTGCGAGTCCTCGGCATCGAGGGTGCCTCGTTCGACCACGGCGAGGGCCTCAGCCCGGCAGTGTTAGCCGCGGTTCCCGAGGCCGCGGCGCTGCTCGTCGACGCCATCCGGTGTTACATCCGGGGTCAGACCCCAGATGTAACAGTTTCTCCGTGAACAAGACCTCTGCGTGTTACATCTGGGGTCTGACCCCGGATGTAACAGTCACTCCTGGAAGAGGGTCTTGGTGGGGGTGATGCGCAGGACGACGCGCTCTTGTTCGTCGAGCATCGGGATGATGGTGGTCGGATCCGGAGCCGGATTGCCGGACAGCGCGCCGAAGATCTGTGCGGTCAATTCGGCTCGCAGCGGGTCGGCGTCGATCGGTTCGACCTCGCCGTACACCACGAGGTGGATCCGCCCGTCGGGCACGGTGAGACACACCTTCGGTTGACGCACAGCGTTCTTCCACTTCGCGGTGAAGGCCTTGGCCGATACGAGCAGCCGCAGTTCGTCATCGACTGCGTAGCCGATCATCGACTGCTGCGGTGAGCCGTCCGACCGCCCGGTCGCGAGCACCGCCCAGAGGTGTGAGCGGAGGAACTCGAGGTGCTGCGGATCCCAATTCATCGTGTGGTCCCTTTCGTTGCGGTTGGGTGGAGGTGGGCGAGGAGGGCAGTGCTGGCCGTGGCGAGTTCGGTGGCGTCGTGGGCGACGGCGGCGACGTAGCGGTCGGGGCGCACGATCACGGCACCACCGGGCGGCAGGGTGTTGGGGAGCACGCCCACCGGCACCTCGACGACGGTGGCAAGGTCGGCCCATTGCTCGTCGGCTTCGGTAAGGATCGAACGGTCGTCGACGATGATCGCGAACTCGGCTCCCAACAACTCGTCGAGGCGGCGTCCGTCGACCATCGGTTGCGGGAGTTGGCGACCGACCGCCGGATGATCGCCGAACAGCATCCCGTGGGTCAGGTGCGGGAACGGACGACTGCCGCCGTATGCCGCATCGAGCCCGGTCGTTGCGGGTGCTCGCCCCGACAGCTCGTCGATCAGGCGCCCCGTGTCCACGGCGTGCGCGACGACCCCGGCAGCATGCGGCAGCCGCTCGTCGGCGTAGGTGTCGAGGAGCGCGTCGACCGCGACCCCGTCGGCAACGAGGCGCAGTTTCCACGCCAGGTTCGCCGCGTCACGGATGCCGGCGCACAACCCCTGACCGAGAAACGGGGGCATCTGGTGGGCAGCATCACCCGCAAGGAAGATCCGGCCCGAACGCATCGAGTCGGCGACGGTCGCATGGAAGCGGTACACGACCGCGCGGACGAGATCGGCGTCGTCGGGGGTGAGCCACGGTTCGAGCAGCTCCCACACGCGGGCCGGCTCGACCATCTCCTCTCGTGTGTCGCCGGGTTGGAGTTGGAACTCCCATCGGCGGTAGTCGCCGTGGCCGACGACGTACGTCGCGGGCCGCTCCGGGTCGCAGACCTGCTGGACGATGTTGGGGAGTGACGGCACCGGTCGGCGAAGTCGGACATCGAGGACCAGCCAGTCCTGATCGAAGCCCTGGTCGATGAAGGAAGTCCCGAGGCGCTTACGGATCGGACTCGCCGCACCGTCGGCGGCAACCAGCCACCGACCTCGCGTGGTCCCCGCCGCAGTCTGCGCCGTCACACCGGCAGGGTCCTGGTCGACCGAGTCGACTCCGACACCGAGCACCAACTCGACCCCGTGACGAACGGCGGCGGCGCGCAGGAACGCCTCCAGCTCCGGTTGGTAGTACATCACCGATGGGTGCAGGCCCAGTGGCCACGGCGCATCGAGGGGGAGCTCGACCCCGATGATCTGCTCGCCATCGGGCCGTACGAACTCGGCGCCGAGCAGTGGCGTGGTGATCGCCTCGAGTTCGTCGCCCAGCCCGGCGTTGTGGAACACCCGTTGGATCTCGTCGTCCATCACGATCGCCCGGGGCAGGTCGTACACCTCGGGCGCCCGCTCGAACACGCGGACCGTGAATCCCCGTTGGGCGAGCAGCAGCGCCGCGGTCACGCCCACCGGGCCGCCTCCCACCACGATCACATCGACGTCGGTCGGCTGCTGATCACTCATCGCGACGACGCTCATCGTGCCGGCACCTCCGGGCCGAGGAACATGGTCACGAGTGCGTCGGCGTGGGCGCTGATGAACGAGTCGGTGAGCGTGTCGTGGCCGAGCAGTCGGGCCTCGGGCGCGTTGACGTACGCGAGCGACGCCGCCCCGACCAGCGAGTAGTACAGGACTACCTCGTCGATGTCGGCGACCTGGCGGTCGGCTCGGAGTCGCCGCCAATGTGACGTGACCACCTCGAAGCGAGGACGGGTGTGCCGTTCGACGATCCAGCGCAGGCGCTCGGAGTCGATCGTGGCCTCCTGCACCATGATGCGATTCAGCTCGGGAAGCCCCGCCGCGGCGTGCACGAAGGCGCGGAGGTTGGCGGCGAATCCCGCCCGAGTTCCCCAACCCTCGCTGTTGTCGCCGAGGTGTTCTCGCACCGAGTTGTCGAGCCGCCCGAAGAGGTGGTCGACCGCGGCCTGCCAGAGCGCCTCCTTCGACTCGAAGTGGTAGTTGATCTGCGGCTGATGCGTGCCCGCGGCGCCAGCGATTCGCCGTGTCGACGCGCCCTCGAAACCGTGCGCCGCGAACTCGGCCAGCGCGGCATCGAGCAGGGCCGTGCGTGTGGCGGTGGCCCGGGCCTGTCGTCGTCGGGGCACCGTCGTCGTTGTGGTCGTGGCAGCCATGGGTTGCAATTATCTATCATCTGATCTAATTTGTCCAGTCCATGGGACTCCATCGCCTCACATCCATCAGCCTCGGCGTGCCCGATGTCGCCGCGTCCACGGCCTTCTTCCACGACTTCGGACTCACCGGCGACGGCGTGTTGTGCACACGCGACGGAGGCGAGCAGCTCGAGTTGGTCCCGTCCGCCACCCGATCTCTCGTGCGCCTGGGAGTGGGGACCGACGATCTCGACGATCTCGGTCGCATCGCCGGCAGCGTCGAGCGCAGTGGCCTCGGTTCGATCGTCGAATCGACCGGTGAACGACTCGTGCTCAGCGAACCGGCGACCGGTCTTCTCGTCGAGGTCACGCACGCCGATCCGTACGAAGTTACGCCGGCGCCGCACACGTTCAACCGGCCCGGCGTGAACGAGCGACTCGACGTACCGGCCGAGAGTGTGCTCACCGCCGACCCTGTCACGCCGTCGAATCTGACCCACGTGGTCTACGGCACCCCGGATCAGCCGACGACGCTGCAGTTCTTCACCGACGTCCTCGGCTTCGAGATCAGCGATCAGGTACCCGGGATCATCGCGTTTACCCGCTGCGGTGAGGTCCATCATAACGTTGCCATCCAGGCGGCGCCGGTGGCGTTCCCGCACCACATCGCGTTCGAGGTCGACGACATCGACGACGTCGTCCGCGGCGGTCAGGCGATGGTCGACGCCGATCCCGATCGCCACATGTGGGGCGTTGGTCGTCACGCGATCGGGTCGAACTGGTTCTGGTATCTGCGTGACCCGAGCGGCACGTTCGTGGAGTACACCGCCGACATCGACCGGATCTCGGCGCAGGACCTCTACCGCCCCAAGGACTGGCAGGGCCACGAGTTCCTCTACTCGTTCGGCCCGCCGACCCCGCCCGAGTTCCTCGAACCGGCCGACCTCGCCGACCTCATCGCCGCGAGCGCCTGAACGAGACGCGGGGCTGCTTTGCCCGCGTCTCATTCAGACTGGGCGAGGACCGATTCCAGTGCCTTGATCGTGCCGGTGAGGTGGCGGGCCAGTTCCTCCGCGGCGCCGGCGGCGTCACCATCGACGGCGAGATCCTTCAACCGGCGGTGCGATTCGGCCAGGTTGTAGTCGTCGGGTCGTGCAAGCACGCTCACCTTCATCATCAGCCCGGCCCGATCGGACAGCAGCGTCGAGAGTCGCAGCATCCACGTCGAGTCGCAGCACGACAGCAGCTCGCGGTGCAAGCCCGCATGATCGCTCGCCGTCGACAATCTGCTCGCCGTGAGCGCCTGCCACGCCGCCTCGACGCGCTCCGCGTAGCCGGCGTCGGCCTTCGCCACCGACCGCTCGAGTGCCATTGGTTCCAACACCCGGCGCAACTCGTAGATCTCGACGGCTTCACCGAGGTCGACCGTTGCGACCCGCGCCGACCCGTGGGCCTGCATCTCGACGAGGCCTTCGGCGGCCAGGCGGCCGAGCGCCTCGCGCAGGGGAGTGGCCGACAGGCCGAGCTCCTTCGCGAGGCTGGAGATCACCAGGGGGTCGCCGGGTTGCAGACGACCGCCGATGATTGCGTCCCGCAAGCTCTGGTCGGCCCATGCCGAACGGGTCATCGGGATGCCGGGTGCTGGGATAACGGGCACCGGCATCGTGGTCGTCGACGATTCGCTCACACGCACATCCTCTCACATCCAGGGTTGACTCATACATCATATATGATCCATGATGTCGCGATGGGATTCCGCCTCGCCAACATCGCCGGACGAGCTGCGCTCGTCTCCGGCAACCACTACACCGACCTTGCCACGCACTCATCGGGTGCGCTCGGGCCCGATCCGATGGAGGCACTCGCCCGACCCGACCTCCTCGCCGAGCTCTCGGCTGGGCTCGACGACTCGTCCGTCACGGGGTTGCTCGCCGATGTCGTCCTCGGCCCACCCGTGCCGCGCCCGCAGAAGTCGTTCGCCGTCGGCCTCAACTACCGCGCCCATGCCGCCGAGGGCGGGATGGATGTGCCCGAGAGCCCGCTCGTGTTCACGAAGTTCCCGTCGTGCATCGTCGGCCCGACCGCCGACGTCGAGCTGCGCAGCGACGGCTGCGACTACGAGGGTGAACTGCTCGTCGTGATCGGCAAGGGCGGCAAGGACATCAGCATCGCCGATGCGTGGGACCACGTCGTCGGCCTGACCGTCAGCCAGGACATCTCCGACCGACC
Source organism: Actinomycetes bacterium (assembly GCA_031430875.1). GTDB lineage: Bacteria > Actinomycetota > Acidimicrobiia > Acidimicrobiales > Ilumatobacteraceae > Sva-07. The sequence continues at coordinate 15,743 of JANPCI010000293.1, forward strand.
GGCCCAGTTCGCCGCGAAGCCGCCGCACTTCGACCTCGGCAAGTCGTTCGACACGTTCGGCCCGATCGGCCCGGTGTTGGTGTCGGTCGACGAGATCGCCGACCGCAACAACCTGCACATCGTCTGCGCAGTCAACGGCGAGATCCGCCAGGACGACACGACCGCCAACCTGATCTTCGACGTCCCGACCCTCATCAGCTACCTGTCGGGCATCACCACCCTCGTCACCGGCGACGTCATCTTCACCGGCACGCCCGAGGGCATTGGCGCCGCCCAGGGCAAGTTCCTCGCCGATGGCGACGTGATCACCACCACCATCGACGGCATCGGCACGATGACCAACCGATGTGTCCGGGTCAGCGATTACGCAAAGGTCGGTGCCTGATGGCGCTCAACGGGTTGCTCGACATCGAGCTCAGCGTTCCCGATCCCGGCGAGCTGGCTGCGTTCTGGGAACGGCGGGGCCTGCGTCGCACCGACGACGGTGTGCTCGGCACTGCCGATCGTGAGGTCCAGCTGCGCGTGTCCGAGGGAAGCCATCGTCATCTCTCGGCGCTGCACATGAGCTGTGACACCGAACAGGACCTCGCCGACATCGCCGGCCGGATCGGTGCGATGGGGGTCGAGTCCACCATCGCGGGCACCACGCTGCGGTGTGTCGACCCGGTCTTCAAGCACCGCGTCGTGATCGACGTCGGTGCCCCCCACCCGCTGTCGCCCGCCCAGGAGCGCGCCTACAACGGCCCTGGCGAACACGTCCGTGCGAACGTCCGCGCCGAGGCCGTGGTCGAGGAGCACGCCCGACCGCCGCGACGCCTCGGTCACTTCGTGCTCGGCACACCGCACCTCGCCGAGGCGACCGCGTTCTTCTTCGACGGGCTCGGCTTCAAGGTGTCCGATCAGATCCTCAACGGTGTCGCCACCTTTGGACGCATCGAGTCGGACCACCACAACCTGCTCCTGCAACCGGCCTCGACCAGCTACCTCAATCACTACGCGTTCGAGGTCGACGACGTCGATGCCATCGGCAAGGCGGGCACGGCCGTGGTCGCCGAGCGTGCGGACGCGAGCGTCGTCGGCGTCGGTCGCCACAACCTCGGCTCGAACATCTTCTGGTACCTCACCGATCCGGCCGGCACGTACTTCGAGTTCTTCTCCGACATGGACCAGATCGTCGACGACGACGCCTGGGAACGTGACCACTGCCGTCGCGACTGGGAGGGGGCCGACGGCCCCGCCGGGTTCTCGGTGTGGGGCCCGAAGGATCCGCCACCCGAGTTCTTCAATCCGCTCGACCTCGCTGCGATCGGCGCCGCCCGAGAAGCCCTCGGCTGGGACTGAGGTCGCAACGTGGACCTGGGGATCCGCGGCCGCTCGGCCATCCTGCTCGCATCGAGTCGTGGTCTCGGCCGGGCGTGTGCGGAGAGCATCGCCCGCGAAGGGGTGCACGTCGTCATCAACGGGCGCACCGCCGACGACGTCGAGGCAGCGGTGGAGGAACTGGGCTCCCGCTACGGCGTGCGCGTGCAGGGTGTCGTCGGTGACTCGGCGACCAGCGAGGTGCACGACGCACTGCTCATGGCATGTCCCGAGCCCGACGTCATCCTGCTCAACGGTGAGGGCCCGTCACCGATGCCATTCGACCGCATCGACGCCGACGCGATGAATGCATCGCTCCAGCAGTCGCTCGTCGGCCCACTGATGTTCGTCCAGCGCGGGCTGCCCGGTATGTGCGAGCGCCAGTTCGGGCGGATCGTGGCGATCAGCTCGGCGATGGTGAAGTCGCCGAATCCGATGATGAGCCTGTCGCACGGGCCGCGCCTCGGGCTCACCGGCATCCTCAAGGGACTGTCGAAGGACGCGGTGCGACACAACGTGACGATCAATCAACTGCTGCCCGAGCGGTTCGACACCGGCCGCCAGCAGCAGATGGCGCGGCTCGTCATGCAGTTCAAGGGCATCACCTACGACGAGGC
>JANPCI010000294.1:0-4913 GCA_031430875.1 Actinomycetes bacterium
CTGCCGCAATCACGCTGGCCACCGCCGTGCCGCCGACTCCCCCGCCGCCTGCGGACGGGACCCTCGCACCGCCACCTCCTGCGCCCATTGCCACGCTGTCACCCGGCGTCATCCTGCAACCCGGTGCCGACAAGGTCGAGACGCTCAGCGTGGAACTCTGGGTCGACGATTCCGGCATCGTTCGCAAGTCGATCACACCTGTCGAACTGGGCGCCGAAACGATCACGATCACATCGCTGTCGGGCGAGGCCTGGGTGCCCGTCTTTCCCACCGAAGACATGGTGCAGTCACTTACCGCATCGTCGATGTTCCGACTCGGCATCTGATCGGGCCAGCTCAGGCGCATCGACGTAGACATTTCGTACAAACCGAACGGGCCTCGTCGGCGCGATCCGTAGGGTCGCCACAGTGTCCACCCGGCATCGACTGACCATTCGAACGCTCGACCGGGACCCCCGAGCCGTGGCGCTCAGCGCTGCTGCCCATTCAGTCGGAATTCTGGCGCCGAAGTCGATCGAGGTCGCCGACATCGTCTTCATCGACGGAGAACTCGACGCGACCGACCTCGACCGATTGCACAGCGTGATCGTCGACCCCCTGCTGCAATCTGGCAGCTGGGACCTCCCGACGGGCGACGGCGTCGAGATCACCTTCCTGCCCGGCGTGACCGACACCGCTGCCGACGCGCTCAGGCACGCAGCCGCCCAGCTCGGCGTCGACGCCGAGGCCGCGGCCACCGGTCGGCGCGTGGAGTTCGGCGATGACGTCACGCCCGACGTCGCCGACGAACTGGTCCGCCGGTTGGTGGCCAACCCCGTGATCGAACGGTGGTGCCAGGGCACGATCGAGCCACCGCACGTCGACGACACCCCATCGAGCGCGACTGTCGAGATCATCGCGATTCGCGGCCTCGACGACGGGGGACTCCGGAGCCTGAACGACGCTCGTTCGCTGTACCTGGACATCGAGGAGCTGCGCGCGATCCGCGATGAGTACGAACGGCTCGGCCGCGACATCACCGACGTCGAGATCGAAGTGCTCGCACAGACCTGGAGCGAGCACTGCGCCCACAAGACGTTCCGCGCCATCATCGATGTCACCGACGGCGACGGCGGCGACCGCACGATCGATCCGTTGCTCGTTCAACTTCGTGACTGCACCGACTCGATCGACGCCGTGTTCGTGCGGTCCGCGTTCGTCGGCAACGCGGGTGTGATCGAGTTCACCGACGGCACCACGATCGCCCTCAAAGCCGAGACGCACAACCATCCGTCGGCGGTCGAGCCCTTCGGGGGTGCGAACACGGGCGTCGGCGGCGTGATCCGCGATGTGTTGGGCATCGCCCACCGGCCAATCGCCGTGACCAACATTTTGTGTTTCGGTCCCCCTGAGCTCCCGTTGGCCGACCTCCCTGATGGCGCACTTCACCCGCGCCGAATCAGGGACGGCGTGATCGATGGTGTGGCCGACTACGGCAACAAGATCGGGTTGCCGACCGTCGCCGGTGCGATTCTCTACGACCCGGCGTACACCACGAACCCACTCGTCTTCGCCGGATGTATCGGCACCGCTGCGTCACGCCCACTGCACACCGGGCCCTTCCCCGGCGACCGTGTCGTCGTGTTGGGAGGCGCCACCGGTCGCGATGGCATCCGGGGGGCGACGTTCTCGTCGGCGACCATGGACGCCACCACGGGCGAGGTCGCCGGTGCGAGTGTGCAGATCGGTGACCCGATCGTCGAAAAGCTCCTGATCGATGCGCTGATCGGCGCAGAGGACCTCTACTCGGCGATCACCGACTGCGGTGCGGGCGGCCTGTCATCGGCGATCGGTGAGATGGCCGAGGGGGTGGGGGCCGAGGTCGAACTCGACCTCGTTCCACGTAAGTACCCAGGGCTGGAGCCCTGGGAGGTGTGGCTCTCCGAGGCACAAGAGCGCATGGTGGTCGCCGTACCGTCCGAGCATCTCGACGCGCTCACACAGCGATGTGTCAGAGTCGGCGTCGGATTCGCCGACATCGGATCGTTCACGGGCGATGGCCAACTCGTCGTGCGCAACGGCGGTGACACAGTCGTCGACATCGACACGGCCTTCCTTCATGACGGCCGCCCGCAACGGCGTATGCGCGCCGAGTTGCCGACCCCGAATCGCACCGACCAAACCATCCGTACCGTCACCGACCCCGCCGCCACCCTGCTGGCGCTGCTGGCGCATCCGAACATCGCCTCGAAGGCCGGCACGATCCACCGGTACGACCACGAGATCCTCGGATCCACGGTGGTGCGACCGTTGGTCGGCACCGCCGGTGACGGCCCTGCCGACGGCGTCGTCCTCGCCGAACCAACCGCCGCCGAAGGCATCGCGATCGGTATCGGCGTCAATCCTTGGTACGGCCTGCACGATCCCGAGGCAATGGCCTACGCCGTGGTCGACGAAGCGATGCGCAATGTGGTCGCCGTCGGCGCCGACCCCGATCGTGTGGCGCTGCTCGACAACTTCTCGTGGGGCGATCCCCGGCGTCCGTCGACGCTCGGCGAATTGGTGATGGCTGTCGAAGGGTGCTGCGGTGCTGCTCGCATGTACAACGCCCCGTTCGTGTCGGGCAAGGACTCGCTCAACAACGAATACGTCGGATCCGACGGCCAACGTCATGCAGTGCCACCGACGCTCGTGATCACGGCAATTGCCCACGTGCCCGACGCCGACCACTGCATCACGCCCGACCTGTCAGCGCCCGGCAACGTCCTGCTCCTCATCGGAGCGACCCACACCGAGTTCGCCGGCTCGCATCTCGACATGGTGCACAGAGCGCCGGGCGATCCCGGCGTGGCGCCCGCGCCGGTACCTGATGCGCCTGCGGATTATCGCCATCTCCACGCCGCCATACGTGCTGGGTTGATCGAGTCGTGCCACGACCTCAGCGAGGGCGGGCTCGCCGTGGCGGTCGCCGAGATGTGCATCGCCGGTCGACTCGGCGCCACCATCGACGCCCTGCCCCACGACGACCTGGCCACGGCGCTGTTCGCGGAGTCATGCGGCCGACTCGTCGTCGAGGTCGAGCCGCACCACGTCGAAGCGTTTCTGCAGGTGATGGACAACCGGGCCAGCCGCATCGGCATCGTCAACGACGACTCGACACTCCTGATTGCCGGTGTGGAATCGCTGCCACTCAGCGCGCTCGTCGATGCCTTTCGGGGCGGGGTCGACGCATGAGCGGAGTTCCAGCACTCGTCATTGCCGGGCCCGGAACCAACCGTGACCGCGACGCGGCACTTGCGCTGGAGTTGGCGGGAGCCTCGGCGCAGATCGTGCTCGCCGACGAACTGATCCGTCGACCTCACCTCCTCGACGAGGCTCGACTCGCGGTGGTCGCCGGCGGCTTCAGCTACGCCGATTCGCTCGGCGCCGGGCGGATGTTGGCGCTCGACCTGATGGTCGGACTCGGCGATCAGCTTCGGGCCTTCGTCGACGCGGGGCGGCCCCTGATCGGCATCTGCAACGGCTTCCAGGTACTCACCCGGACCGGCCTGCTCCCCGGCGCGCTCGGCCACAACGCCCAGGGACGCTTCGACTGTCGCTGGGTCGTGCTCGACCCGGTCCCGACCAGCGTGTCGGTGTGGACGCAGGGCATCGACGATCCGATCCACTGTCCGATCGCCCACGGCGAAGGCCGTTACGTTCACCCCGATCCCGACGGGCTCGCGGCCACCGGACAGGTGGCGTTGCGCTATCAGAGCACCAACCCCAACGGATCGGTGGCCGACATTGCCGGCGTCAGCGATGCCTCCGGGGTCGTGCTCGGGTTGATGCCGCACCCCGAGAATCACATCATCGTCCGCCAGCATCCCCACAACCGACGCAACGGTGGTGGCGCAGCGCATCTTGGTCTGCGCCTGTTCGCCAACGGCGTTCGCCACGCAAAGGATCTGTGATGCAACGCAGCCGGTCGGCAGTGCCCGAACCCCTCCCCGAGCCTCTCCCCGACCCATTGGTCGACGTCGACCTGTCGCTTGCCGATCGACGCGACGGCAAAGTACGGGTTTCATACGCGCTGTCCGACCATCGGCGTCTCTTCGTCACCACCGATCGGCTGTCGGCGTTCGACCGCATCGTCGCCGGCGTTCCCTACAAGGGCCAGGTGTTGAACCAGCTCTCGTGGTGGTGGTTCGAGCACTCACGTGACATCGTCGCCAATCATGCGCTGTCGACACCAGACCCGAATGTGCTCATCGCGCGTGAGGCGGCACCGCTGTCAGTCGAAGTGATCGTTCGCGGCTATATCACGGGTGTCACCGACACCGCCCTGTGGACCCGCTACGCAGCCGGCGAACGCTTGATCTACGGGTATGCGTTCCCCGACGGATTGAGGAAGAACACGCCACTTCCCACACCGATCATCACCCCGACAACCAAGGGCGAAGCCGGCGCACACGACGAACCACTGTCGTCGAGCGCTGTGGTCGAGCAGGGATTCGTCGAGGCGGAACTGTGGGCCGCCGTCGAAGCTGCAGCCCTTGCAGTGTTCGAACGCGGGGCACAACGTGGGCTCGAGGCCGGCCTCATCCTCGCCGACACCAAGTTCGAGTTCGGCGTCGCGACCGACGGTGAACTGTTGTTGATCGACGAGGCCCTCACACCGGATTCGTCGCGCTGGTGGATCGCCGACACCTACGACGAACGGCTCACGGCCGGCGACGAGCCCGAAAGCCTCGACAAGGAGGTCGTCCGGCGAGCACTGGCCGACTCGGGCTACAACGGCGACGGCCCGATCCCGCAACTGCCGTCCGAGGTGTGGACCGCCACATCGGCGCGCTACATCAACGCCTACGAGCGCCTCACGGGGACCACGTTCGTCCCGGGCGTCTACCCTGCGGGACCACGGATCAACGCCGCTGTCGCGGAACTGGAGATCA
>JANPCI010000295.1:0-4106 GCA_031430875.1 Actinomycetes bacterium
GACGAACGATCCGGAGCTCGGGAATCTCCTCGGCCAACGATTCGAGCACGGCGACCGAGCCGTCACGGGATCCGTCGTCGACGACGATGATCTCGAAGTCATCCACGGCGTCGAGCAGAGCCGCACGCACCGCACGCACCATGAGCGGGATCGCGTGCTCGTCGTTGTAGCAGGGAAAGAACGCCGAGACCGTGCGCACCGACGGGTTGCGCAGGGTCACGGGGCAACCCGCTGCAAGGCGTCGCCGACCATCTCGACCTCTGCGTCGGTGAGCTCTGGGTAACACGGCACGCTCATGCACTCGGCGGCCCACTTTTCGGCGTTCGGACAGGGAGTGCTCGCTAGTTCGCGGTATGCAGGCTGTTGGGTGATTGCGACCGGATACTGGATCGCCGTGCCGACACCGTCGTCAGCGAGCTGCGATCGGGCGCGGTCGCGGTCACTGATCCGCGCAACGCACAGGTGATAGACGTGGTCGACGTGATCCGTCTGCCACCGCAGTTGCGGTGCGACCGAGTGGTAGTGGCGGGCGATTTCAGCGCGTCGTCGGTTCCCCGCAGCGAGGGAGGGCAACTGGAGTCGGAGCCATGCCGCCTCCAGTTCACTCATCCGGAAGTTCTGACTGACGTCGACATGCATGTACCCCTCGGTCATGCCGTGTACTCGTCGCCGTCGAACTGCGCCGGCCAATTCACTGTCGCTCGTCCACACCGCGCCACCGTCACCGATTCCGCCGAGGTTCTTGGTCGGATAGAACGAGAAGGCGGTCGCGGCGCTCATCGAGTGCCGCACTGCGCCGTGGGCCTGTGCGGCGTCTTGCACGACGGTGACACCGGTAGCGGCCAGTTCGACGGTGTTGACCGGTGCGCCGTACAGGTGCACCGGGATGATCGCCTTGGTTCGTTCACCGACGGAGTCGCACGCGCCTGCGACGTCGATCAATGCCGTGTGGGCATCGACGTCGACGATCACCGGCCGAGCGCCGGCCGCGACAACTGCTGACACGGTTGGAACTGCCGTGAACGCCGGCACGATCACCTGGTCGCCGGGGATGATGCCGAGCGCCTCGACGGTCAGCTGTATCGCTGCCGCGCCGCTCGACACCGCGACCACATGACCTGCGCCGAACGAGGCGCCCATCTCGGCTTCGAACGCCGCCGTCTCGTCGCCGAGCAGCAACGTGCCGGACCGCATCACACGGCTGACTGCGTCGAGGTACTCCGGCTCACAAAGTGTGAGCCGCCTCGTGAGATCGAGGAACGGGATCACGCAACCGACCGGTACTGAGCGATCGTCGACGCAATCCCGTCGGCGAAGAGAATCCGGGGGGCCCACCCGAGAGTCTGTTGCGCCTTGGAGAAGTCACCCTGGAAGCTCCCGATGTCGATGCGCTTGAGTTCGTCCGGCCATGGCACACATCGAATCGTGCTGTCGGTGCCGGCCGCATCGATCGTGAGTCGTGCGATTTCCGACAGCGGCAACACTTCGCTGTGTCCGAGGTTGAAGACCTCGCCGATGGCGCCGGGCATCGTGGCCGCACGCATCAGTGCATCGCACACGTCGTCGACGTGCAGACAGTCACGTAGTTGCGATCCGTCGCCGAACAACCGGATCTCGTCGCCGGCCAGCGCCTGCTTCACGAACACGGGGAGAAAGCCGAGGCCCTCGCGTCCGAGGTGTTGGTAGGGGCCGTACACGTTGGTCAGTCGTAACGACGTCGATCGCAAACCGTGCACGCGGGAGTACACGAGATGCAGTTGTTCGCAAGCCAGCTTGTCGATTCCGTTCACGTCGACCGGATTGGTCGGGTGGAGCTCGTCGACCGGAAGGTACTGCGGGCGGCCGTAGACCTGGCGGGTCGAGGTCTGCACGATGGTCGCCTCCGGGGCAACCCGTCGGACCGTCTCGAGGAACAGCATGTGGCTGCGGACGTTCAGGTCGAGGTCACGAAGCGGATCGACCATCGACTCGTGGTGACTCACCTGCCCGGCCACGTTGAAGATCAACTCGGCGCCCTCGACGATGCCGGCAACATCGGGGTGATCGATGCCGGTAACGAGCACGTCCACATGGTCGGGGATGTTCGATCGGATGCCACCGTGTTGGGGGATGAGCGCATCGATGACGACCACGTCGGCACCCGCCTCGAGGAGGTGCCGAACGACGTTGGATCCGATGAAGCCGAGGCCGCCGGTGACGACGCATGACCGCCCGGTCAGTCGCTCCGCTGGAGAGATGTCAACTCGCATGCTGACGGTGCAATCTAGGACGCGCGGCGATCAGGTTCACTCCACCGACCGAGTGTCACGGAACCCATGACTTGGTGACGACGAGCCGTGCGAACACCATCAGCACGGCTGCAGACCCAGCAAGGGCGACGACCTGCACCCATCGAGGCCGCTCGGACAGCAGATCGGCTGCTGCGATCGGGAGCGGAAACGCCAGGACCGCATATCGAGCAACGCCCACCACACCCAGTGCGAGCGCAGGGAGGACACCGAGGACGACGACGACGACCCATGCCGGGGGTTGTCGCCGGAAGCGCATGAGGTACGGCACGAGAAAGATCGCCAGCAGTGCCATGTGGAAAAGGGCAAGCCGTTGTTGGAGCGGATGCGAGATGAACTCGACCACCGTTTTCTCGATCCACCCCGACTTGGCCGTCCAGAAGAGCAGCGGATTGCCGGTCGTCTGCCAGAGGTACGTCATCCACCCAACGAGAAACAGCATCGATGGCACGATGAGTGCGACGAAGTCGCGACGCTTGGCGCCCAGCCCGATGGCGATCACGACAACGACGATCATCGCGATCGCGCCGTTCGGGCGGCTTGCAGTTGCCACGGCGGCCAACACGCCGGCGAGCCACCATCGACGCTGGTCGGCTGCGAGTACCGCCCAGATCAAGGCAGCCAGGTAGAACGCATCGGAGTATCCGAGGATGAGGCTCAGGGCGCCCGGTGCCAGCGCAATCACCCAGGGCGTCAGACGGGCAGCGCCGTCGCCGAGGTGGCGTGCCGCGAGGAGGCGTGCACCGGCCATCGCGGCGAGTGCCGCTGCCCACGACAACCCGGCGAGTGCAACCGTCAACGGCACCCCCATTCTCACGAGGAGATGGCCGGCTCCCGGAAACAACGGGAAGAAGGGATACTCGGCGATTCCGCCGACGCCATCGTGACGGTCATACCAGTCGATCGCGATCGCTCGAAACCAGCTTCCGTCCATCCCCAGCAGCCACCCCGGGCGAAGCGTGCTTCGGGCCTCAGCTGTGATGACCGGAGGGCTGTTGACGATGAGCACCGGGACGACGAGCAGCCTGACGACGATCCACGGAAGGATGACGGCACGAAACGGGAACGTGTCCCGGATCCACGGACCCAACCCGGTGCGATCAGGTCTCCCCGTAACCTGCGTGTCGAGCGTCACCATGCCGGGGACATCGTAGAAGGTTGGATGGCACTGTGGAGGTAGATGAGTACCGCCGGATGGCGGACGTGGAGCACTCGCACTGGTGGTACGGGTCGACCCGGCGGCTCCTCCGTGAGATTCTCGACACCGATACTGCTGATGGTGGTCGCTTTCTCGACGTGGGGGCAGGGACCGGTGCGACTGGTGCCTGGCTCGCCGAGCGCGGCGAACTCGTGGCGAGTGACTTCATGCCCCTCGCGCTCGAGCTGAACCGCGAGCGTCATGACGCGAGGGGGTTCGTGGCTGCTGATGTGAACCGTTTGCCGTTCGCGAGTGGCTCGTTCGACGTGGTGTTGTGCGTCACGGTGCTGTGCCATCAGTCGATCCCGGATCCTCAGGCCGCAGTGGCTGAACTGGCTCGTGTCGTTCGTCCCGGGGGCGTGGTGTGCCTGTGGGAGCCAGGTGTGCGCAGACTGATGCGGGCTCACGACCGAGTCACTCACACCGCACGGCGCTTCTCGCGTCGTGATCTGATCGACCTCCTCGCTGGGGCCGGCCTGCAGGTCGAGCGGGCGTCGGGTGCCTACTCGTTCCTCGTTCCGCCGGCAGCTGTGAAGGCCGTGTTGGAGCGCGGCCGGTCGACGAGCGATCTCGACCGCCATGGTGATGGGCTCGCTGGTGTCCTCCCGCGGCTCGCGCAG
>JANPCI010000296.1:0-2230 GCA_031430875.1 Actinomycetes bacterium
TGCCTGGCCGAATTCGGGTTCACCGTCGACACGCAGACAATCACGGATCATGTCGCGATAGCGCGGCTCGAACACGTGAAGCGGAAGGATGCCTCCCGGTAGCAACACGGATCCGAGCGGGAACATCGGCAGAACGGCCACGTCCAAACGCTAGAGCAGTGTTCGCGCGACGGAGGTGTTCAGCGCGGACCGACCGTCGTCGGGTCTGGGCCGCTCGGGTAGGTCGCCAGTCGGTCGGCGAACGCGCTCCAGTAGGGCGCGAACTTGTCGGGATCGGCGATGTCGGAACCGTTGAGGATCATGACGAATTCGATCGTCCTGCCCGCGGTGGTCTCCAGGTAGCCGGCGAGACCCTTGACTGCCGGAGGATCGAGCTCGATGGGTGGGTTGCCGAGCGTCCCTGTCTTGGCGGTCAGGCGGCCCTCCATCGGTGTCCCGACGAACTGATCGGCGAGGGTGCCGCTACGTCCGGCGACCGGTAGTGCCTCGGCAATCGGGCCCCCCTCGACGCGCTGCAGCACAGCGAGCAGGGCGGCACAGGTGACCCGGTTGTCGCTACTCAGACCCGATGCGTCGACAAGACGCACGCCATCCATCGGCACTTGCCAGCTCCGCAGTGTGCGATCGATCACGTTGAGGCCCGCGGCCACCGTGCCCTCGCCGGCGTCGGCGACTCCGAGTTCCTTGAGGAGCATCTCGGCGGTGTCGTTGTCGCTGGTGGTCAGCATCTCGGTGAGCACAGCGGTCAGTGGTTGCGACTCGATCGACGCCAGGATCGGCTGGGCCGGGTCGGCCTGGCCAACCCCGAAGCCCCCGGAAATCCGGACGTCTCGCTCGCCGAGCAGTCGGGCGAACTCGCGCGCCGCTGCATCGTTGGGATCGCGTTGGCGCCCGGAGCGGCCGATCACCCGCGCGTCGTTGACGATGAGTGCGTCAGTCGGGCCGGCCTCGATGTATGCGACGCCAGGACCCCATGAGGGAATGACGAATTCGTCGTCGTAACGTCCACCGTCGCCGAGAACAGAACCGTTCACGGTTGTCACCCCTGCGGCCACGACGGCATCGGCGAGTCGGTCCAACGACGTCGTGTTGAACTCCGGGTAGCTGTCGTCTGCGATCGGAAAGTCGTCCGCCACCAACAGTGGGTCGCCACCACCGACCAGAACGAGGTCGCCGTCGATCACGCCATCGACAGCGGTCGGGGCGGAGACCGACGTGGTGAAGACGTGGTCTGGTCCGAGTACCTCGAGCGCAACCGCGGCGACGAGTAGCTTATGGGTGCTCGCCGGGATGACGGGGACGTCGGCGTTGTGGCCGATCACCGGGCGACCGTCGACGGCAACCGAGAGGCACGAACGGTCATCGATGAAGGACGCCAACTCGTTCATCGACTCCGACAACAGCGCATCGTCCCCCGCCGTGACCATCTGGTTGGGCATGCGGCGGTAGCTCATCAGCTCCGTCGTCAGTTCGGGTGCGGCATTCGCCAGCGGTGCCGGCTCGCCCGAGTTGTCGGGTGTGGTCGCGAGGGCAGCCTCGTGCTCGTCGGCCTGGCCGTCGCTCCACACCAGGAGGGCGCTGAGCGCAGCAACAGGAACGAGCAGAATTGCGACGAGCGCGATAAACGGGGTGGCGCGGTACCGAACGGGGCCGGTGACGATGTCGACACGCCCGTTGCTCATCGTGGGCCAAGTTCGGCCGGACTCGGCCCGGCCGGGTAGGTGTCGAGCGTGTCGGCGAGCTGGTTCCAGATCGGGCGGTACTCGCTCTGGTCGCTGATCGTCGGGCCGTTCAGGATGAGCACGTACTCGACTTCCCCACCTCCCTCGACGGGAAGGTACCCCGACAGCGCCTTGACGGCGGGTGGATCCGTGTTGAACGGCGGGTTGTTGAGCGTGCCCGTCTTCCCGGTCAGTCGCCCGGCGACCGGATGATCGACGAACACATCGGACAGTGTTCCCGTCTGTCCCGCGATGGGCAGGCCCTTCCCGATCGGCGAATCGCTGTCATATCGCTGAACCACCGATGCCAGGGCCGAACAGGTGAGGCGATTGTCGAGGCTCAGACCCGATCCGTCGGAGAGGACGATCGGTGCGACGTCGACGCCCCAGTCGACCAACTGTTGACGGATGACGGCGAGCCCGCCCTCGCGGGTTCCTGGCGCCGTATCGGTGACGCCGAGTTCCTTGACAACGAGCTCGGCGGTGTTGTTGTCGCTGTTGCCGAGCAT
>JANPCI010000297.1:0-3903 GCA_031430875.1 Actinomycetes bacterium
CTCGCACTGTTCGGGGCCGTCTTCGCGTCGGCGATCCTGCCCGTGTTCGGCAAGCTCGACCTCGTGTCACTCGCCGCCGGTTTCGTCGTGACGACGTGGCTCGTGATCCTGCTCGGCTGGTTCCAGCGCGAGTACTTCAACGAACCCCCGCCCGAGCCGACCACATCCTGACGCGAGGGTGCCTTGCGGGGTACGGATCGCTCGTGCCGGTGCCGGTCGCTTTGCTGACGGGCGCATCCGGTCTGGTGGGTACGTGGCTGCTCGTGCAGCCTCCGGGACGGGTGGTCTGGTGTCCGACCCCCTGTGCGGCTCAGCCGGGTGAGTTCTCGACTCTGAAGCGACCTGAGCGTTGGCTCAGGCGTTGTAGTCGTAGAAGTACTCGTCGATCAGGCGCACGTCGGACTCGCGAGGATTGCGAGCGCGCACAGCGGCGGCGGACATGCTCGTGAAGTAATGCCAGTCGCCGAAGCGGTCCCACTTGCGCACGCAGAAGGTCGCGGGCGCTGATTGCACGTTGCGGAATCGGCGGTTCGTGGTGCGCCCATGTAGGCGTAGCCGTCGAGCGAAATCGAGATCCTCGGCGATCCGCAGATTCTCATCGAAGCCGCCGATCGCGTCGAAGTCCTCTCGGCGGCACCAGAACATCACCGCGCCGGATCTCGACAGGGTCATCACGGAGCGCATGACGAACCCGGTGACCGCCAGGCCGAAGGAGGTTCGTTCCGCCACAAAGCTGCACCCTCCTCCCACGAACGCGCCCGAGTTGACGAGGCGATCGACTTCAGCGAGTGCGTCGGGGTGGATGACCGTGTCCGCATCGATCGTCACCACCACCTCGCCGATCGATGCAGCGACGCCGGCATTGCGGGTCGCCGCAATGTTGCGGTGTCCGTCCACGACGACCACGGCACCAGCGGCCTCCGCGATGAGCTGCGTCGCGTCCGTGCAACGGTTGGCGACGACGACGATCTCTGCGCTCGAACCGGAACGCACGACCGCACTTCGGAGTGCCTCCAGTCCGCGTGGGAGCAGCGCCTCTTCGTTGTGAGCGGGCACGATGATCGAGAACCGAGGACGCGGGGCCACGGTGAGGTATCGGCCGCACAGTGGGTTCACTTGAGGTTCGCAGAAGCGTCTCGGATGCCGGTCCACTACCGGACGGAGTCACGAGGCGACAGTCTCGCGCCGATCAGTGATCACGCAGCGGCCCGTCGGACCCAAGAGGCAGTCGTCGAGTGCGGGAGTCGACAACATCGCTGGTAACCGAGCGCGCCAGCAAGAGCGCTCGAGTCGCTTGTCGATACGAGCGGGGCGGCCCGCTGTGAGGTGCAGGCCTAAGCCCACGCCACGAAGTTCACGCTGAACGGGGAGGGCCCGATTCAGGTGGCCTGTCGTTGCTGTTCCGCGAGTCTCGTGCGCACACCGATCGGCGCTGAGACTGTGAAGCCGGCCATGTGGCGGTCTTCTTCGCTCTCTCCGCCCCAGTAGCCGTACTCGTGATTTTCGCGGGCGGCCTGTTTGCAGTGGGATTGGACGACACACACGGTGCACAACCGCAGGGCCTTGGCTTCACGCCGCGCGCGGGCCTGGGGGCGTTCGGCCTTGCGGGGGAAGAACAGGTTCATCTGGCCTCTGCAGACGGCGAACTCACGCCAGTCGACCGAGGGATCGAGGTAGTCGTCGAGGATCTCGGCGGCAGTCATGTCTTTTTCCCTTCGTGTTTACGTTGGAGAAGTGACCTTCGACGCCCCGGCACCGCTGAATTGATGCCGGGACGTCGAGTAATTGCTCAGGCGGCGGTGAGGTCGCTGGCGTCGTCGGGAACCACGACGGAGTCGTCGTCGAGCCCGGCGGGTTCGTAGCCGTCGTCACGTGACTTGCTGAGTGCGATCGCGAAGATCAGCAGACCGAACAGTGGCTTGGCGAGTACGTCGGCGATCGAGTAACCGACCTGTCGGACGACTTCGGCGGTCGCGGGGTTGTCGATCACCTGCGGCGCGAGGTACGCGAGAGGGTAGACGCCCCAGGTGATCAAGATGATGTATCGCAGAGCGTCGACGTACTTGCGGACCTTCGGGCTCTGACGATCGAGCGACTTGCCAAGTTCGACGAACAGCACAAACAAGATGTAGAGGAATGGGATCGTGGAGGCGATTCCCCAGAGTGTGCGGGCCGTGGAGTCGGGATCGGAGACCTCACCGGGCCACCCGAGCAGGATCATCGCAACGGAGGCAGCTGTGAGCCGCACGATCAGGCTGCGAGTGTTGCTCTTGGAGAGCTTCAACACGATGACGAGTTCAGCGAGCAGCAGCGGCACGGTGAGGAGCCAGTCGACGTAACGGTAGCCCTCGTTGAAGGGAAGTCCGTTCTGCACGAATTCACCGTCGACGAAGCTGAACGCGTCGGCCCAGGAGTTGAAGATCCGGGCGTAGTGATACAGAGCGATGCCCACCACGAGCGTGGAAATCGTGACCGCCAGCCGGTGACGTGGGGCGATTCGGCTCCTGCTCAGCAGGAAGAACAGAAATGCCGCACCCATGCAGGCGATTACAAATGAGAATGAGTTGTAGACGAGGTTGTATTGCCCCTCGGTTAACACGAGATCCATGAACACTCCTTCGGGTAGAGGTCGCATCGTTGCGAACCAGATGGATCGAGATTAGCGACCTTTAGTCTGATTTAGTGCTCCATAGTGAAATTTTGTTTCCGCGGCCTAGTCTCCGGGGGTGAACACGGCTGATGAGGACCCCCTCGACCTACGAACTGCAGCCGCTGAACTCGGCGTTCACTACCAAACCGCGTATGGATGGGTCCGCAGCGGCCGCCTCAAAGCAGAGCTCGTCGGGGGCCGATACCTGGTTTCCCGCGACGATCTCGACTCGGTCAGAATCGGTCGCCAGGCCCCGAGTGATCCGAAACCACCAGGTGCTCAGCGTCTTGCGCGCTCATCTGAGCGGATGCACGACGCATTGCTCATCGGCGACGAGCCGGCCGCACGCCAGCTCGCTGTGACCCTTGTGAATGAGGGGACATCAGTTGCCCAGCTCATCCAGCAGGTGTTCGTTCCGTCGCTCATTCGCATTGGCCAGGCGTGGCAGGAGGGAAAGCTGACGATCTGGGTCGAGCACCGAGCATCAGCCATGGTCGAACGAATCCTGGGCGAGCTCGCACCAAACCCCCGTGGCCGCCGACGTGGAACCGCACTCGTTGCAGCCGTCAGTGGCGACCACCATTCCCTGCCCACCTCGATGGCCGCGGTGACCCTCCGCGACGACAACTGGCACGTCGAGCACCTCGGCGCCAACATGCCCCCAGACGAACTCGTCCATTTCTGTGCCGAACATCCGGTCACTGTCGCAGTCATCACCTCGACCAATCCCGACACCGCCGACCTCGCAAACGAAGCGGCGAACGCGTTGAGGGAGGCAGGCATCCCAACGATCGTGGGTGGCCCCGGTCGAACACTCGACGATCTCATCGAGCAGGCCCGGCAGCTGAGTCGCGAAAGACGGCGGTCGTGAACGGTGTCGCTCACCTCACTGAGGTGAGCGGCACGAAACCGTGAGAAGCTCTTGGAGATGAACCCCGAACGAATCCTGAAGGGCACGTTTCTCCTCGCGGCCTTCGCCAGTTTCCTGCTGAGCATCACCATCTACTTCCAGGCAGGTGACGACATCAACGGCCGGCTCAACGGCATCTACGTCGGAATCTGGGTGCCTTCGATCCTGGCGCTGGGTGCCTTCGTCCTTGCCCACCGGACACCGCCGCAATGAACGAGACCGGGCTGTTCATCGCCGGCACCATCGTGACGGGCATCGTTGCCACTGGCGGTTTCCTGTACGCGATGTTCAGCTTCGGTCGATGGGCCGACCGCACCGACGACAAGACACTGCCCCCTTCGAA
>JANPCI010000298.1:0-2511 GCA_031430875.1 Actinomycetes bacterium
ACCGACCCGCCGGGCTGGATCACCGAGGCAATGCCCGCTGCTGCGGCGGCGTCGAGGCCATCGCGGAACGGGAAGAAGGCGTCACTCGCACAGGCCCCACCGGTCGCCCGTCCGGCTGAACGGTCGGCTGCGATGCGCGCCGAGTCGAGACGGTTCTGTTGGCCGGCACCGATACCGAACGCCTGAAGATCTTTCACGTAGACGATCGCATTACTGCTCACCGCTGCGCACACCTGCCAGGCAAATTCGAGATCGGCCCACTGCTCGTCGGTCGGCTGCGTCGTGGTGACCACTCGCCAGGCGTCGCTGCGCCCGGCAACCGTGTCGGGTTGTTGCACGAGGAGCCCGCCGTCGACCGGACGCATGTCGAATGGCAGCGGCGACGCCGCATTGGCCGACATCACTCGGAGGTTCTTCTTCGCCGAGAAGATCTCGAGGGCTTCGGGCTCGAAATCCGGGGCGATGACCACCTCGGTGAACACATCGCCGAGCGCTGTTGCCATCTCGGCGGTCACGGTACGGTTCGCGGCCACGATGCCACCAAACGCGCTCACCGGATCGCATGCGTTGGCGCGGATGTAGGCCTCGGTGATGTCGGCAGCGACCGCGACGCCACACGGGTTGGCGTGCTTGACCACGACGCACGCAGGGTCGTCGAATCGATGGACGAGCCGCCACGCCGCCTCGGTGTCGAACACGTTGAGGTAGCTGAGTTCCTTACCACCGTGCTGCGTCATCGAGTCCCACCAGCTGGCAGCCCCCGCCTGGCGATAGCGGGCACCCTGCTGGTGAGGGTTCTCGCCGTACCGCAGTGGTTGAGCGAGTTCGAGCGTGAGATGGATCGAAGGCGGCAGGCCCGGCACCTCGTCACTCGCATCCGTGGTCTCGTCGAACCACGTGACGATGGCGGCGTCGTAGGCGGCCGTCTGGGCGAAGGCCGTTCGGGCGAGACGGCGACGGGTGGTGTCGCTGAGTGCGCCGTCGGCCCGAACATCGTCGAGCACCCGCTCGTAGTCGGCCGGGTCGACGACGACGCCGACGTGCGCATGGTTCTTCGCTGCGGCGCGCACCATCGCCGGCCCACCGATGTCGATCAGTTCGATGCTCGGATCCGACGAGAACGGGTACAGGTTGACGACCACGAGATCGATCGGCTCGATGCCGTGATGTTCCATGTCGGCAATGTGCTCGGCGTCGGTCGGGTCGGCGAGGATCCCGCCATGGATCTTCGGATGCAGAGTGACCACCCGATGGCCGAGAATTGCGGGAAGCCCCGTCAGCTCTGCAACATCGGTGACGGGTACACCGGCGTCGCCGATGGCACGGGCGGTGCCGCCGCTCGACACCAGGTCCCACCCCAACTCGTGCAGCGATCGGGCGAACTCGACGATGCCGGATTTGTCGTACACGGAGAGCAGCGCAGTGGGCACGACCCGACCGTAGCCAACGGGTCCCCGTCGCTCCGCATGGCGTTGAACCGCACGATCGTCGAATGGGCATGGCGCGGGCAGCTACGGTTCGGACTGGGGACGAACACCAAACAGATTCGGAGGAATCCAAAATGGACTTCAGCAAATTCAAGACACCTGATTGGCTCATCATCGGTGGTGCCATCGGTTTCTTCATCTTCGGATTCCTGAAGTGGGTGACCGTTTCCTTCGAAGGATTCGGGAGCTCGAGCGGCGGCAACGTCTTCGACTTCTTCTGGACCGGGACGCTTCCGTGGATCATTGTGATCGCTAGCGGCGTGGTCACCTTCCTGCTCGTGCAGGGGACCTTGAAGCGCGAACAGCTTCCATGGCCGCTGCTCATCCTTGTCGCCAACGCACTCGCAACGTTGTTGATGATCATCCGTGTGATCTTCAACCCGGTTTCGGGTACGGATGTGGCCGGCATCGACGTCGGGCGCGGCATCGGCATGATCCTGGCATTCGTTGCCGGCCTGGTCGTGCTCGCCGGCGCGTACATGAACTTCCAGGCATCCGGCGGCGACCTCAAGGACCTCGGCGACATGAACAAGCTCAAGGCGAGCTTCTCCAAGGCTGACGGCACCGGTTCAGGCGACACACCGCCCCCACCGTCGGTCGACCCTGCACCGCCGACCGACGAGACGCCACCCCCGCCTCCCGGCACCTGAGCGTTCTCGTGAACTCGTTGCGCAACTATTGCGCAACGAGTTCACGAGAATCAGAGGCTGGCGACGATCTCGGCCATCAGTTCACCGGCTTCGGTCGGGTTGAGACCAACCTTCACACCGGCCGCCGCAAGCGCGTCCATTTTGCCCTGAGCCGTGCCCTTGCCACCCGACACAATGGCGCCGGCGTGGCCCATCTTCTTGCCGGCCGGCGCAGTGACGCCTGCGATATAGGCGCTCATCGGCTTGGTGACGTTCGCCCGGATGTACTCCGCAGCCTCTTCCTCGGCCGAGCCACCGATTTCGCCGATCATCATGATCGCGTGCGTCTCGGGGTCGGCCTGGAACTCGGCGAGGCAGTCGATGAAGTTCGTGCC
>JANPCI010000299.1:0-6951 GCA_031430875.1 Actinomycetes bacterium
GACCAGCTCGACTACATCACCGGTGCGGTCGACGAGAGTCCACGTGTGCACTTCTTCTACGTGTCCGACGACGGCGACCTCACCGCCATGCGGTACGACAACTGGAAGGTGGTCTTCCTCGAGCAACGCGCGCCGGGCACCTTGCAGGTCTGGCTCGAGCCGTTCACCGAGCTGCGCATCCCGAAGATCTTCAACCTGCGTACCGACCCGTACGAACGAGCCGACATCACGTCGAACACCTACTACGACTGGATGATGGACCGGGCCTGGGTGCTGGTGCCGGCCCAGATGTACGTGGCGAACATGCTCACCACCCTGGTGGAGTTCCCGCCGCGTCAGGAGCCGGCGAGCTTCAACATCGAAAAGGTGCTCGCGAAGCTGCAGGGCGGGGTCGCCAGCGCGTGATCCCAAGTCGATGATTACGGTCCCTGCGGCCGTGTTCCGCATGGGGTCCGACGAGCACTACCCGGAGGAGGCACCGGTACATCAGGTGCAGGTCGACGGGTTCTCGATCAGCCCGACGACAGTGACGAACGAACAGTTCGCGGCGTTCGTCGACGCCGCCGGGTACGTCACCGTTGCCGAGCGGCCACTCGATCCTGCCGACTACCCGGGTGCGCCGGCGGAGAACCTGGTTCCCGGCTCGCTGGTCTTCACGCCGACAGCGGGGCCCGTCGATCTGCGCCATCTCAGCCAGTGGTGGACGTGGACGCCGGGGGCGTCGTGGCGCCACCCTGAGGGCCCGCGATCCTCGATCGACGGCCGGCTCGACCACCCCGTGGTGCACGTCGCGTTCGAGGACGCGGAGGCATACGCCCTCTGGGCGGGGGAGGAGCTGCCGACCGAGGCCGAGTGGGAGTACGCCGCTCGCGGCGGTGCCGAGGGCCGCGCGTTCGTGTGGGGCGACGAGGCAGTTCCCGATGGGCGGTATCTCGCCAACTTCTGGCAGGGCGACTTCCCGTGGCGCAACAGCGAGGCCGACGGGTTCACCGGCACGGCGCCCGTCGGCTCGTTCCCGCCGAACGGATTCGGTCTGTACGACATGGCCGGCAACGTGTGGGAGTGGACGACGGACTGGTACTCGCAACGCCACCCCGTCGACGTCGACGTCGACAAGGCGTGCTGTGTGCCCACCAACCCGCGTGGCCCCGCCATCGAAGCGAGCTACGACCCGACCCAACCCCAGTTCCGCATCCCGCGCAAGGTGATCAAGGGTGGCTCGTTCCTCTGCGCCGACAACTACTGTCAGCGCTATCGTCCCGCAGCCCGCCGCCCTCAGATGATCGACACCGGCATGAGCCACGTCGGCCTCCGCACCATCAACCGTCACACGGTGCCGGGTCAAACGTGACGTTTGAGAGCCGGCAGCAGGCGAGCCAGCGTCACACCGTGCCGGGTCAAACGTGACGTTTGCGAGCCGGCAGCAGGCGAGCCAGGAGGAGAGCAATGACGACACACACCGATGATCCGTTGCCATCGTGGCGGCCCGGAGCCGTCAAGACCGCGCTGGCCGAGTTCCTCGTCGCCGCCAGATCTGTTCCCGTTGCCGAGCGGGTCGCGATGTTCGACAACGACGGGACGCTGTGGTGCGAGAAGCCGCAGTACCTGCAGTTGCTGTTCATGCTCGATCAGCTCCAGCGCGCAGTGGCTGCGGATCCGTCGATCGCGACGCGCCCTGAGTTCCGCGCACTGATCGAACACGACCACGCGGCACAGGCCGAATTGGGCTTGGAGCGGATCGCAATGGCGCTCCTCCAGCTGACGCTGGGCCTCGACCCCCGGGAATTCGATGACCGTGTTCGCAGTTTCGTCGCCGACGCCGTCGACCCGGCACGACGCGTACCGCTACGCCAACTGCGCTATCAACCGATGCTCGAGCTGATCGATGCGCTCCGAGCGGAATCGTTCAGTGTCTTCATCGTCACCGGTGGCGGGACCGAGTTCGTGCGGGCGATCAGCCAGGACTTCTACGGTGTCGCGCCCGAAGGGGTCGTCGGCACGCTCGTGAACTACAACTTCGCACGCGATCCCCAGGGTCGTCCGCAGCTCGTTCGCTCCGCCGAGATGGTCGGGACCGCCAACGAAGGGGAGGCGAAGGTGGTGAACATCCAACGCGAACTCGGACGTCGACCGATCTTCGCCGCTGGCAACACGGCCGGTGACCGCGAGATGCTGGAGTATGCCCTTGCCGTCGAGGGCCCGTCGATGGCGCTGCTCGTCGATCATGACGACGCCGACCGAGAGTACGCCTACGAACCGGAGGCGGTGACTGTCGACTTCGAGGGCGACTTCACGACGTTTGCTCGCGACTCGGGCTGGACGGTCGCCAGCATGCGAGACGACTGGGCGCAGGTCTTCACCGATGCGTGATGACCGCTGCGCGGTCGCCGTGCGACACTTGTGTTCCATGGCTTCGCTGAACCCGCCCGTCCAGGCCGGCGGCTGAGGGAGCAGACGGTGAGCGTGATCGGCTCAGCTCGCGCGAGTGTCGGCCACTGGTGGGCTGCGACCAAGCCGCAGAGCAGGTCGGCGCTGCGAAATGATGCCGTCGCGGGGATTCCCGGTGCGATCGGCAGCGTGCCGGACGGGATGGCATCGAGTGTCCTCATCGGCGTGAACCCGGTCTTCGGTCTGTACGCATCGATGGCCGGACCGATCGCCGGGGGGTTGTCGAGTTCCAGCAGGCTCATGGTGGTGACCACAACCAGCGCCGCCTCGCTGGCCGCCGGCTCAGCTCTCTCGAGCCTCGATCCGGCCGATCGGCCGGGGGCGTTGTTCCTGCTGACGGTGATGGCGGGCATCGTGATGGTGCTTGCGGGAGTCTTCAAGCTTGGGCGTTACACCCGGTTCGTGTCGCAGTCGGTGATGACCGGCTTCCTCACCGGCGTGGCGGTCAACATCATCTTCGGCCAGCTCGGCGACCTCACCGGCAGTACGGGCCAGGGCGGGTCGGCAGTAGCGAGGGGCATCGACGTGCTCCTGCACCCGGGGGAGTGGTTCATACCCACGTTGGTCCTCGGGCTGTCCGCGCTGGCGATCGTGGCGTGGATGGGGAGAACGAAGTTCGGTTCCTACGCCGCGCTGGTGGCGCTGGTCGTGCCGACGGTCGCACTGCTCATCCTCGGTACGGCGGGAGTGGCCACCGTGAACGATGTCGGCGAGATCCCAACGGGCATACCCCTTCCCGGTTTGCCGTCGTTCTCGGACTTCTCGTTCTCGTTGCTGTGGGGAGCCCTTGCGATCGCGGCGATCGTCCTCGTCCAGGGCGCCGGAGTGAGCGAATCGGCGCCGAATCCCGACAGCTCGCGTTCGGACCCCAACCGGGACTTCATCGCCCAGGGCGCAGGCAACATCGCCGCGGGTCTGTTCCAAGGGCAGCCGGTCGGGGGATCCGTCGGCCAGACCGCGCTCAACGTGAGCGCCGGCGCCCGCAACCGGTGGGCGGCGATCTTCTCGGGGGTCTGGATGCTGGTCATCCTCGTGGCGTTCTCGGGCGCCGTCGGCGAGGTGGTGCTGTCGTGTCTCGCCGGACTGCTGATCTATGCGGCGGTCAGCTCGATCAGGTTTGTCCAGATCAGGGTCGTTGCGCAATCGGGCCCGAACTCGATCGTCGCAATGGTGGCCACGTTCATTGCCACCTTGTTCATGCCGATCGCCGCCGCAGTCGCTGTGGGTGTTGTCGTCTCCCTGCTGCTCCAGCTCAACCAGGGCCTCGTCGACCTGCGGGTGGTCGAGATGCGCCGCCGAGATGACGGGGCGTTCGAGGAACATCCCGCTCCCGCAGTGACGCCGGATCGACAGGTGCTCGTGATCGACGCGTACGGCAGCCTCCTGTACGCCGGGGCCCGCACCCTGCAGAGCAGGCTCCCCGATCCGGCCGGGTCGACCCAACCCGTGGTGATTTTGCGCCTGCGCGGTCGGCTGTCGCTCGGGGCGACGTTCGCTGCAGTGATCGCCGACTATGTGAGCCGACTCGACAACGTCGATGGGCATCTGATCCTCAGCGGAGTGCAGAGCCCGATGTTGGCCAAGATCGAGCGCACGGTGTTGGGCCCGGCCTCCAGTCGTATCGAGGTGTTCGAAGCTACCGCCGTGATCGGGGAGTCGACGAGCGGCGCGATCGACGCCGGGTTGCAGTGGTTGGCCGAGCATCCACCGGCGGCCGCCCGTGCGACCCTCCAGGAAAACCACAGCGGCCACGACGACGACAGCGGCGGCGAAAACGACAACGGCGCCACGCCCGACGACTCGTCGAACGTGACGCCGTGACGTCAGTGGGTCGTCAGCTCAGGAGCCGATGACCTTCGCCTTCGCCGAGGCGTACTCGGCGTCGTCGATCTTCCCACCGGCGTGAAGGTCGGCGAGCTTCGCGAGCTGCTCGGCATCGCTGGAGCCGCCGGCGGAACCGGTGGTGCTGCGGATGTACTCCTGCATCTGCTCGTTCTGCTTCTGGGCGGCCGCCACTTGGCGCTCGCCCATACCTCCACCGCGGGCGATGAGGTAGATGAAGATGCCGAGGAACGGCAGGAAGATGATGAAGATCGACCAGATGGCCTTGGCCGCTCCGCCCATGTCATCGCTGCGGATGATGTCTCCGAAGATCGAGAAGATCAACATGATCCACACGAAGAAGAGGAAGAACCAGAGGAGCGACCAAAGCACCTGGCCGGTGCCGAATTCTGTTGCAAGTAGCAAGTGAGTGACCTTTCTGCCAGTCGTTCGCGCGAAACAACCATGTTCCGAGCGACCACATCATTGCCGGTCCGTCCGATCAATATCAACCGTCCACCAGTGACGATGTACGGTTGCAATTGTCATTCCGACTGATGTCACGCCCACAACTGGAGATCAACATGGCCCTCGGCCCCATCGAAGTACTCGTCATCAGCTTTCCCGGCAACCAGTTCTCCGGTGAGATCATCCCCGAACTCGAACGTCTCGTCGACAACGACACGATCTCGATCATCGACGGTCTGCTCGTACGCAAGGACGCCGACGGCGAGATCACGTTCGTCGAGTTCGACGAGATGGGCGGCAACCCGGATGCCGACGCGTTGGCCAACCTCATGAACCAGCTCGACTCGCTGATCTCCGACGAAGATGTCATGGAACTCGCTGACGGCCTCGAGCCCAACAGCTCCGAAGCGATCCTGGTGTTCGAACACACGTGGGCCAAGCCGCTGCGCGACGCGATCATCAACTCCGGCGGCGTCCTTGCGAACGACTTCCGGGTTCCCGGCCTCGTCGTCGAAGAACTGCTCGCCGAACTCGCCGAACTCGCCGACGACTGAATTCCTCCGAGCCGACAACATCACCTACGAACAACCGACACCTGTCGGCCCAACCAACAAGGAGACAAGCACATGCCAGGACGACGCAGAGGACGCCGAGGACTCGTCGGAACGATGGCGACGACCGCCGTTGTCGTCGGCACCGCCAGCGCGGTGTCCGGTCATTCCCAGAACAAGCAGGCCGCAGCGCAGGCTGACGCGCAGCAGGACCTGGCGCAGCAACAGCAGATGGCCGACATGCAGGCGCAGCTCGACCAGCAGGCCCAACAGGCGGCAATCGACGCCGCCGTCGCCCAGCAGCTCGCCGCGGCGCAGGCCTCACCGCCTCCTCCTCCCGCACCCGCTGCTGCGGCACCGACCGATTCGCTGATGGACGAACTCGGCAAGCTGGCCGACCTGAAAGCAGCCGGCGTGCTCACCGACGAAGAGTTCGCTGCCGCCAAGGCCAAGCTGCTGGCGTGAGGTCGTGCGTCATCGCTGAGCACGCCACGACGGGGGCTCAGCGATGACGGAGTACACGACGGCGATCGTCGCCATCGCAGTCGTTGCATTCGCCGTGGTCTCGAAGCGGCTGGGCCGGTCGGCGCTGACCGGCACGATGGCGTTCACTGCGGTCGGGTTACTGATCGGACCGCAGGGTCTTGATCTCTTGCCGCTCACAGGCCTCCTGGGTCAGAGCGAGGTCATCAATGTTGTTCTGACCGCCACGTTGGTCGTCGTGTTGTTCACCGACGCCAGCGCGGTCAACGCGTCGCGGTGGAGCGACGAGGTGCTTCCGGCGCGATTACTTGGGATCGGGCTCCCCCTGGCGATCCTCCTCGGATGGATCGTCGCATATGTGCTCTTCGACCTCGCGATCTGGGAAGCAGCCGTGCTGGGCACCATGCTGGCGCCCACCGACGCCGCGCTCGGCAAAGCGGTCGTGTCAAACCCGCGGGTGCCGGTTCGTATCCGCCAGGCCCTCAACGTGGAGAGCGGTCTGAACGACGGTATCGCGCTGCCGTTCTTCCTCGTGTTCGTCGAAACCGCTCAGGCGGTCGAGTCGTCGCTGGATGTCTCCCAGCTCGTCACCGAGGTCGTGAAGCAACTCGGGATTGCCATCGTCGTGGGTGTCATCGTCGGCTTCGGTGGCGCCCGGGTGATTCGGTGGGGGCGCACCAGTGGCAATGCCAGCAACTACTGGCTGCAGATCGGGCTCCTCGCGCTCGCCGCTGCCGCGTACACGATCGCTACACCGCTCGGTGGATCCGGCTTCATCGCCGCGTGGGCCGCCGGCCTCGCGTTCGGTCGAACGAGCCGATCCGCTCCCGCGTCCGACGAGGACGCCGAGCTCTCGGTGTATGCCGAGACCACGGGGGATCTGCTGACGATGATGAGCTTTCTCATCTTTGGGATCTTCCTCGGACCGGTGCTTGCCGCACTCACCTGGCAAATTGTCGTCTGCGGCATCGTCAGCCTTGCGGTGGTGCGCCTCGCGGCGGTGGCACTTGCGGTCCTCGGCAACGGCATGCAATGGCCGACGGTGCTGTACATCGGATGGTTCGGGCCGCGAGGGCTGGCGACGATCATCCTGACCATCGAGATCATCGACCAGAGCGCGCTCGACAATTCCGCCACGATCGCCGGCGCCGCGTTGTTCACCGTGGCGCTCAGCGTGCTG
>JANPCI010000300.1:0-4955 GCA_031430875.1 Actinomycetes bacterium
ATGGACGGCGCGCCGTTGTACACGAACACCTCCTCGGTGTTCATCCGTGGTGAGGGCGGCTGGGGCGGCGATCGGGGACCGTCGGGACCGAAGAACGTTCCGCCGGAGCGAGTTCCCGACCATGTCGTGACGTATCCGACCCTGCGTGACCAGGCCTTCGTGTATCGCCTCTCGGGCGACCGTAACCCGCTGCACACCGACCCGGCCTTTGCCGCGATCGGCGGTTTCGATCGGCCCATCCTCCACGGCCTGTGCAGCTACGGGTTCACCGGGCGGGCACTGCTGCATGCGATTTGTGGAAGCGATCCGGCGAGGTTCCAACACATCGAGGCGCGCTTCGCGGCGCCCGTCCTGCCAGGCGACACCCTCACCATCAACATGTGGTCGGGTGAGTCCGGCGAGACCTTCTTCACCACGAGCGCCGTCGACCCCAGCGACCCGGCCACCGAGCGCGTCGTCATCGACCAGGGCCTCCTCCGCCACTCCTGACCCACCCCCACCGTCGACACCCCGAAATTCGGAGCGGATCGTGCTCTCAGCGCAACGTTGGCTCCGAATTTCGGGTGGTGATTGGAGGGTCAGGGGTGACAAGTGGCGACGAGGTGGGCGACGATGTCGGCGAGGGCGATGTCTTCGCGGTCGCCGGTGCGGCGGTCCTTGACCTCGACGGTGGGATGCTCCTCGTCGGCGACGCCGCGGCCCACGATGGCGATCGTCGGAATTCCGATCAGCTCGGCGTCCTTGAACTTCACGCCCGGCGACGGACCGTAGCGATCGTCGAGGAGCACACGCAGCCCGGCAGTTTCGAGGTCGGCGGCCAGCTGTTCGCCGGCGGGGAACTGCGGCCCGTCGAGCTTGCCGGCTACCACGATGTGTACATCGGCGGGCGCGATCTCGCGCGGCCACACGAGGCCGATGTCGTCGTGGCCCGCTTCGGCGATGGCGGCGAGCGCGCGGGTGACGCCGACGCCGTACGACCCCATCGTGGGTGTGACGGGCTTGCCGTGCTCGTCCTGGACGGTGAGGCCCAGCGCGTCGGCGTACTTCCTGCCCAACTGGAAGATGTGACCGATCTCGATGCCGCGGGCGATTTCGACCTGAGCGGCGCAGACCGGGCACACGTCGCCGCTGCGGATCTCAGCTGCCTCGATCGTGCCGTCAGCGGTGAAGTCGCGGCCCGCAACGAGATCGATCACATGGTGGTCGGGACGGTCGGCGCCGGTGATCCAGGCGGTTCCATCGACCACGCGAGGGTCGACGAGGTAGCGGATACCTGAGCCGTTGTTGCTGCCCAGGATGCCGGGTCCGATGTACCCCTTGACGAGCGACGGGTGCTTGGCGAAGTCGGCCTCGTCGAACGGCTCCGGCTCGGCTGGAGCGACCTGTGCTTCGAGTCGCTTCATGTCGACCTCGCGGTCGCCGGGCAGCCCGATGGCCAGGGGCTCGACCGTGCCGTCGGGGTGGCGGAGCTTCACGACGACGTTCTTGAGTGTGTCGGCAGCGGTCCAGTCGCGTCCGGGATGGCGGAGTTCGGCATCAGAATTGACCCACTCGACGAGCGTCGCGATGGTCGGGGTACCCGGCGTGTGGTGCACGACCGCTGCCGGCAGACCATCGAACGGGATCGCCGGGGGAGCAGGCGTCACAACGGCTTCGACGTTGGCGGCGTAGTCGCACGACGTGCACCGGATGAAGGTGTCCTCGCCGACGTCCATCGGCGCCAGGAATTCCTCGGATGCCGACCCGCCCATGGCGCCCGACATGGCCGACACGATCACGTACGGCAACCCGAGCCGATCGAACAGCGAGATGTAGGCGGCGCGATGGGCGTCGTACGACGCTTGGAGGCCCGCCTCGTCGAGATCGAAACTGTACGAGTCCTTCATCACGAACTCACGGCTCCGCAGCAGGCCGGCGCGTGGGCGAGCCTCGTCGCGATACTTGGTCTGGATCTGGTAGAGCGACAGCGGCAGATCTTTGTACGACCCACAGATGTCCTTCACGAGCAGCGTGAACATCTCCTCGTGGGTTGGTGCGAGCAGAAAGTCGGCGCCTTTTCGATCCTGCAGGCGGAACAGGTTGTCGCCGTACTCGGTCCATCTCCCGGTGGCCTCGTAGGGCTCGCGGGGGAGCAGAGCCGGGAAGTGCACTTCCTGGAAGCCGGCCGCATCCATCTCTTCGCGCACGACGCGCTCGACGTTGCGGTAGACGAGCCATCCGAGTGGCAGCCACGAGAACCCGCCCGGCGCAGCCCGGCGGATGTAGCCGGCCCGCACGAGCAAGCGATGGCTCGCGACCTCGGCGTCGGCCGGGTCATCTCGAAGGGTCCGCAGGAACAGGGTCGACATCCGAAGCACGCACGCACTGTACTGAGCGGCACCCACAGCGATCGTTTGCGTTGCAGAACCGTTGGGCCGTCCCAATGGAACTGTCACACAAACCGTGGTGGGGGTGGGTGCCTCCGGCACCCCCGTCGACTTCCTGCGGGCCGCTGCTATGATTACGGCTCCATTTGGTTTGGTACCGAAAGGCGTGGGGCTGAGCCCCACGCCTTGTTTGTTGAAAGGAGGCAGTTCCGATGAGCGCAGCATCAGAGATCGATCGCATGTACGCACTCGTCGGCCCCATTGCCTCCGACCTGGCACTCGACGTCTACGACATCGAACGCCGGGGCGGCACCATCCGGATCACGCTCGACACGTTGCCGGGATCCGAGGGCGGCATCACCCTCGACTCGCTGTCGCTCGCCACCCGCCTCATCTCACGCGAACTCGATCACGAAGACCCCATTGCCGGGCAGTACACGCTCGAGATCACGAGCCCCGGACTCGAACGGCAGCTCCGCACACCTGCGCACTTCCAGCGTGAGGTGGGCAAGACCATCTCGGTGCGCCTTCGTGATGCGTTGGCCGACCCGCGCCGGTTGCAGGGAGCGTTGATCGCCGCCGACGATCGTTGTGCCACGGTCCTGCTCGACGATGGCACCGAGCGAAGCATCGTGATCACCGAGATCGACAAAGCGCGCACCGTCTTCGAGTGGGGTCCCAAGCCCAAGCCCGGCAAGCAATCGAGTAAGAAGGCCGGCGCCAAGCCATCGGCCGATACGCCCCAGAATCCGACATCGACGAAGGAGAAGCAACCGTCATGAGCAACCTCGACATGAGCGAGGCCATTGGCATGCTGGCCCAGGAGAAGGGCATCTCCGAGGACATGCTGCTGCACGTCCTGGTCGACGCCCTCGCCTCGGCCTACAAGCGTCGCCCCAACGCCGCCGACGAAGTGGTCGTCGAAGTGAACCCCGAAACGATGGAGTTCTCGTTCATCGCGTACGACGTCGACGAAGACGGCAACTGGATCAACGAGCGTGACGACACGCCGAAGAAGGACGAGCTCGGGCGTATCGCCGCACAAACGTTCCGCCAGGTGATGAGCCAGCGAATTCGCGAGGTCGAATCCGAGCGCAAGTTCGAGGAGTACGCGAACCGCGAGGGCGACATCGTCACTGGCATCATCCAACGCACCGACGCTCGCTACACGCTGCTCGACCTCGGTCGGGTCGAGGCGCTGTTGCCGCAGGCCGAGCAGGTCCCGTTCGAGCGCCCAGCCCAGGGCGACCGCCAGAAGGCGTACATCGTCGAAGTGCGCCGCACGCCGAAGGGTCCGCAGATCGTCGTGTCGCGTACCCATCCCGGCCTCATCAAGCGCTTGTTCGAGCTCGAAGTGCCCGAGATCGCTGACGGCATCGTCGAGATCAAGGCCTGCGCCCGTGAACCGGGCCACCGCACCAAGATCGCCGTCTGGTCGAACGACCACAACGTCGATCCGGTCGGCGCGTGCGTCGGCGCCCGCGGTGGTCGTGTCCGCATGGTCGTCAACGAGATGCGCGGTGAGAAGATCGACATCGTGCCGTTCAGCGAAGACCTCGCCGACTTCGTCGCCAAGGCACTGTCGCCGGCGAAGGTCACCCAGGTGAACATCTCCGACGACGGCACCGCAGCCGACGTCATCGTGCCCGATCATCAGCTCAGTCTGGCGATCGGTCGAGAAGGCCAGAACGCTCGACTCGCCGCTCGCCTGACCGGCGTGCGCGTCGACATTCGTTCCGAGACGCAACTCGCGGAAGGCATCCCGGCCGGCGGTCGCGACGCCGACGTCGAGTATGCCGACGGCGAATGGCGCGCCAACGCCGAAACCGGCGAGATGGAATGGCACGCCGCCGACGGCAGCGTCATCAGCGAATCTGACTGGCAGGCGGCCGCAGCCGTTGCCTCGACCGAGGCCGAGGCATCCGACGATGAGTCGGTGGGTGCTGCGGACGACTCCGAAGTCGTGACCTCCGAAGCCGCCGACGACGAGACCTCCGAAGTCGGCGCTGTGGCGCCGGGAGGTACTGATGCGGATGACTCCGAAGATGTGCTTGTGTCAGACACCACTGACGTGGTGTCTGACACCTTGTCGGACGCGGTTGTGTCCGACGAGTCCGACCTCCCTGCCAACGAGAACGGCGACGACGACTGAGTGTTGACGCACGCCCCGAACCCATCCGCAGCTGTCTCGGCTGCCGTCAGCGACACCCGCAGTCCGCGCTCGTGCGAGTCACGAGGACGGTGGCGGGAATCGTTGTCGATGGCTCCAGCAACGGACGTGGTGCGTGGATTTGTCGGGGTTCGGGTAGTACCGGCCGAGTCGAGGCAGCGTGTCTCGATGCAGCCATCGCGCGTCGTGCGTTCGCACGGGCGTGGAGAGTCGAGGTCACACGCGATGACGAGCTGGCGATCAGAGCGAGTTGCAGCGACGACATCGACGACGAGGACGAATGAGATGCGCAGCGATTCCGGCATCTGCGAGGCAAAGACGACTGTGAAAGGTTGAATCGACAACGTGGCAGCTAAGAAGATCAGGATCCACGAGCTCGCGAAAGAGCTCGGGATGACAAACGCAGAGGTCCTCGACCT
>JANPCI010000301.1:0-15411 GCA_031430875.1 Actinomycetes bacterium
GTGGCCGTTCTGCCGATGTTCCCGCTCGGATCCGTGTTGCTACCGGGAGGCATCCTTCCGCTTCACGTGTTCGAGCCGCGCTATCGCGACATGATCCGTGATTGTCTGCGTGTCGACGGTGAACCCGAATTCGGCCAGGCACTCATCACGCACGGTTGGGAGACCGGTGGCGGTGACGATCGGGCGATGATCGGCACCGTGGCCCAGATGCTGCAGGTCGATGCCCTCGACGAGAACCGTTATGCGCTGATCGCCGTCGGGACACGACGCATCCGGATCAATGCCTGGCTGCCCGACGATCCGTATCCGCTGGCTGACGTCGACGACTATCCCGATGTCGATCCCGATCCGCCGGGTCTCGCTGTGCATGTGGCAGCGAGTCATGCGCGGGTGCGTGCTGCGATGGCGCTCGCGGCACAGCTCCCTGACGGCGGCCCGGACGGGCCGAGCGACGGCGACGTCGATACCGAGGTCTCGGATGACGCGCTGCTTGCCACCTATCACCTCGCAACGCTCGCCCCGATTGGACCTGCCGATCGCCTGCGCCTGCTGACTGCGGACGGCCCGATGCATCGCCTCGATCTCCTCGACGAGATCCTCGATGACGTCGAGGCAATGATGAAGTTCCGCCTTTCGTGATAGAAACGGTGCCCGTGTCAGACACCAACGATCTCGAACAGCGCATCGCTCGCCGGGCCGACAAGCTCAAAGAAGCCGAGAAGGAAGCGTCGGTCGGTGACATCGTCGACTTCGTCAAGGCCTACGCCAAGCAGGAGACGATCGGCCCGCTGAAGGGAGCCGGCGCATGGCTCGGCTATGGCGCCGCCGCCGCGCTCCTGCTCAGCCTCGGCATCGTGATGCTCCTGGTGGGTCTGTTGCGCATGCTCCAGACCGAGTGGGTCCGATCGGCGAGCGGAAATCTGTCGTGGGTGGCCTACCTGATCACCCTGCTTGTCGCTGTCGGCGTGATTGCCTTGGCGATCTCGCGGATCAAGAAGGCGACGCTGTACAAGGAACCGAAGTAAGGAGCAGCTCATGGCGAAACTCAAAGATCCGGTGGTCCCCGACAAGATCACCCCGCAAGACCTCGAGAACAAGCTCAAGGCTTTTCAAGGCGAAATTCATGATCGCGTCGACGACAAGAAGACCTCGATCGCGACCGTGGCCGCAGGCAGTGGCATGGTGCTGCTGATCATCTTCTTCCTGCTCGGTCGTCGGTCGGGCAAGCGGCGCACTGCCGTGGTCGAGATCCGGCGAGTCTGATGTCGCTGGTTCCCTACGCACTGCGGCCGAGGTATGTGCTTCGGAGCTTCTTGCTTCGTCGTGGTGTTTCGCATCCCAACCCGCTGATCCAACCGATCGCGATGCTGCTGGTCGGCCAGGGCGACTTCCTCCGGGCCAGGGCGTTGCGTCACGGACTGATTCTCGGAAGCCCGTACTGGCGGGCCGTCGGCGGAATTCTCGTTGTGCGTGGGGTCAGCAAGCGGGTGTTGCAGAAGCCACCCGAACGTCTCGGACGCCAGCGGGTTCGGGCCGGGCGCTTCGTCAAGGTCACCGTGTCTGCGCCACGGCTGGATTTGAGCCGGCGCGAGCGCCGAGTCGAACTGCAGCGTCTCGAAACCGAGGCAATGGCGAGCATCAGTGCCTCCAAGCGACGATCGTGAAGGTGCTGCTGCGTAACCCGCGGCGCGAAGTCGAACTCGACGGCCCACGATCGGTCGATCGACTCCTCGAGGAGTTGGGTCTCAGTCGGGAGGCACATCTCGTGATCCGCAACGGCACGCTCGTGCCCGGAGATGCTCGGCTGACCGATGACGATGTCATCGAGGTCAGGCCCGTCATCTCGGGTGGCGCCGCGTGAGGGTGGTCGGCGAGTGACCGCAGTTGGCAGCAAGTGCCGAGTCTGCAAGGAGCCGGCAGTCATCGACCTGCCTCGGCACAACGCCCACTTCTGTGCTGAGCACCTCCAGCAACTCTGCCGACGCCAGATGGCCAAGGCAATCGACGACTTCGACATGTTCACCACCGACGATCGACTCCTTGTTGCCGTGAGTGGCGGCAAGGACTCGCTTGCAGTCTGGGACATGCTCATCGAAGCGGGGTATCAGGCCGACGGGCTGTACATCGGGCTCGGCATCGGCGAGTACTCCACCGACAGCGGTGGATATGTCCGTCGTTTTGCTGCCGAACGGGGTCTGACCCTGCGTGAGATCGATCTACGCGACGACTACGGCTATGACGTACCTACGGCATCTCGCGCAACAGGACGCGTGCCCTGCTCGGCGTGCGGGCTGTCGAAGCGACGCCTGTTCGACCAGGCCGCGCTCGACGGGGGCTACGACGTCGTGGTCACCGGGCACAACCTCGACGACGAGGCAGCCGTGCTGTTCGGCAACACGTTGCGTTGGGACATCGATTACCTCGCCCGCCAGCTCCCGGTGCTGCCGGCGACGAACGGATTCCCGAAGAAGGCCAAGCCGCTCGTTCGCCTGACCGAGCGCGAGATGGCGGCGTGGTGTCTCGTGCGCGGCATCGATTACGTGGTCGAGGAGTGCCCGATCGCTGCTGGCAACAAACACCTCTCGTACAAGGAATCGCTCAATGCAATCGAGGTGAAATCACCCGGTGCCAAGGCGTCGTTCTACCTCGGGTTCCTCGAACGCATGGCGCCCCTGTTGGCGGGGCATTCCGCCGCCGCGGCCGGCGCGCTGAACGAATGCACCCGGTGTGGATCACCGACGACGGGCGACATCTGTGCGTTCTGTCGGCTCGTCGACAAGGCCGCAGCGCATGAACCGGTCCCCGTCGAGATGGTGCTGGCGAAAGGACGAGGACGATGACCGGAGTGTTTGCATCGGGGGAGAAGGCACTGCTGCTCGACTCGAAGAAGCGTCGGTATCTGATCGAACTTGCTGATGCGGGAGAGTTCCACAGCCACAACGGCTTCGTCGCCCACACCGCGGTGATCGGTCAACGCGAGGGCGTCGTCGTTCGCTCGACGAAGGGTTCGGAGTACATCGCGCTGCGTCCCACGCTGGAGGACTTCGTGGTGGAGATGCCACGCGGCGCGCAGGTGATCTATCCGAAGGATCTCGGCCCCATTTGCATGCTTGCCGACATCGGCCCGGGTGTTCGGGTCTTCGAGACCGGGATCGGGTCGGGGGCGTTGTCGATGACGATGTTGCGCTACGGCGCCGACATCGTCGGCTACGAGATCCGCGAGGATTTCGCGAACCGGGCCCGCAAGAACGTGCAGAGCTTTCTTGGCGAGGCAGCACTCGATCGCTACGACATCCACATCGCCGACAGCTACGAGGGCATCGACCCCGAACTCGGCATGTTCGACAGGGTCGTGCTCGACCTGCCCGAGCCATGGCAGGTGGTGCCGAAGGCCGAAGCGGTGCTGCAACCAGGTGGACTGCTCCTTGCCTACACGCCCTCGATCACCCAGGCGGTCCAGGTGAGAGAAGCGGTCAAAGGCAAGTGGATCGACGCGCGCACCATCGAGGTACTGCACCGTGGCTGGTACATCGAGGGACAAGCCGTGCGACCGGATCACCGAATGGTCGCCCACACGGCGTTCCTGACCGTGGCTCGTTTCCTCGGCCGTAACCCGACCTGAGGATCAGTCGGCGGGCGCCGCCCGGGGGACGAGTTCGAGCGCCACCCCGAGGCCGTCGAGGAGCTCGGCGGTCGGCGGCCAGGGGACCCCCGGATGCGACCCGCAGAGATCGACCATGCCGTGGACCCACGTATGGACCTGCACCGACACGAAGAACGGGTCTCGTGGGTCGTCGTTGGCGGCGAGCATCCGTTCGACGATGTCGACGAGTACCCAGAATGCTGTCAACCCCGGGCTGGATTCGTGACCGATGTCGACCTTGTTCGAGAAGAGGACGCGGTACTGCCCAGTTCGTTCGAGGGCGAATCTGACGTAGGCGTCACCCATCGCCCGGAACGCGATGAACGGATCATCGGTGGTTGCCGCGGCCTCCTCCAGGACAGTTCGAAAGTCACTCCAGCAGGAGTCGACTGCCTCGCGTAACAGGTCGAGGTGGTCATCGAAGTGCCGGTACACCGCAGTTGGCGACACACCAACCTTGCGGGCGACGGCCCGCAGCGAGATCGTGTCGATGTCACCAGTCGTCACCATCAATTCGCCTGCGGCGACGAGGAGATCCTGGCGAAGGCGATCGCCCTCCCCGGGTGCATAGCGCTTGCGCGGGCTGAGGGTCGGCGTGTCCATTGTCACGATCGTACTGGTTGACATGTGTCAACTCAGGCGATTGAGTAACACGTGTTCACGTAACAGGCGTTAACTCACAAGGAGGATCCCATGGCCGATGTCAGGAACAACCGCTCGAAAGCCACCGGCTTCACCCGGCTCGGCCACCTCGTCGTTCGTCGTCGGCGCAGTGTCCTGGTGCTGTCACTCGTTGGTCTGGTGCTGGCGATCGTGCTCGGCAGTGGCGTGTTTGCTTCGTTGTCGGGCGGTGGGTTCGACGATCCCGACTCCGACTCGGTGCGAGCCCGGGAACTGTTGGAGTCCGAGTTCGGCACTGGCGGTGTCGACCTGATTGCGATCGTCACTGCGGACAACGGCGACGTGGACAGCGCCGAAGTGGCCGCGACCGGTCAGTCGCTCACGCAAGAGTTCGCCGCCGCCGCCGGCACCGATGAGGTGGCGTCGTACTGGAGCTTGGGCTCGCCACCGCCACTGCGATCAACAGCGGGCGACCGCGCGCTGATCCTGATGCGGTTCCCGGGCGATCAGGATGATCCGGCTCGGGTCGCTGCGGTCGCGGCGGTCATCGAAGAGTTCGAGGGACGCCAGCAGGACGGAGTCTCGATCGAGCTTGGTGGGCCAGAAGCCGTCTTCGCCCAGATCGGCGAGACCATCGAAGGCGACCTGGTGCGGGCCGAATCGATCGCGATTCCGCTGACGCTGTTGCTGCTGCTGTTCGTGTTCGGGGGGTTGGTAGCGGCCGGACTTCCCGTTGCGGTCGGAGCAGTTTCGGTGTTCGGGGCATTCTTCGTGCTGTGGATCGTCAGCCAGTTCACGAGCGTGTCGATCTACTCGATCAATCTGGTCACTGCACTCGGCCTCGGCTTGGCCATCGACTATTCGCTGTTCGTCGTCAGCCGATTCCGTGAGGAGCGGGCTCGCGGTCGCAGCGTCGACGATGCGGTGATCCGCACCGTCGAGACTGCGGGGCGGACCGTAGCCTTCAGCGCGGTCACCGTGGCGATCTCGCTCAGCGCGCTGCTGATCTTTCCGCTCTACTTTCTCCGTTCGTTTGCCTACGCCGGGGTCGGCGTTCTCGTCGTGGCGATGGTGGTTTCGGTCGTGACGCTGCCGGCCTTACTGGCAGTGCTGGGTCCCCGAGTCGACTCGCTGAGGATTTTCCGGCGCAAAGAAGCAGTCGTCGGTGAAGGCATCTGGCACCGTGTCGCCACGGGGGTGATGCGCCGCCCCGGATTGGTTGCCGTCAGCGTCATTGCGCTCCTCCTGGCGCTCGGGGTTCCGTTCCTGAGCGTCGAGTGGGGCGTTCCGGACGACCGGGTGCTTCCCGAGGCCAACCCGGCGCGCGTGGCCTCCGCCGAACTCCGCAACGATTTCGATTCCAACGAGGCTGATGCCTTCCCGATCGTCGTCATCGGCAATGTCACCGACGAATCCGTCACGGCGTACGCCACGGAACTCTCGGCGCTGCAGTCCGTCGGCCGGGTCGACAGTGTTGTCGGCCGATTCGCCGACGGGGTCCTGATCGTTCCGACGGACGCATCGCTCACCGGTTTCGGGCCGACCGCTTCCACCAGCGGGGACGCTGCCCGTTTCAACGTGGTCCCCGTGGTCGAACCGATCTCGACTGAAGGCGAGCAGATGGTGGCCGACGTGCGTTCCATCGACGCGCCGTTCGA
The DNA here is from genome assembly GCA_031430875.1 of Actinomycetes bacterium. Taxonomy (GTDB): domain Bacteria; phylum Actinomycetota; class Acidimicrobiia; order Acidimicrobiales; family Ilumatobacteraceae; genus Sva-07. The sequence continues at coordinate 5,923 of JANPCI010000301.1, forward strand.
CGTGGTGAAGGTCGGCGGAGCCTCCGCATCGTTCGTCGACTCCAAGAACGCCATCTTCTCGCTCGTGCCGTATGCCGCGGCCCTGATCATCATCGCCACCTTCGTGTTGCTGTTCTTGATGTTCGGGTCGGTACTCGTACCGATCAAGGCAATCGTGCTCAACATCTTGAGTCTCACGGCCACGTTCGGCCTGATGGTGTGGGTCTTCCAGCAGGGCAACGGTTCGGGGATCCTCGGCTTCACGCCGACGGGTCTCACGGACACGACGATGCCGATCCTGATGTTCTGCGTGGCGTTCGGTCTGTCGATGGACTACGAGGTGTTCCTGCTGTCGAGGATCAAGGAGGAGTACGACCGCACGGGCGACAACGACCTGGCGATCGCGGTGGGCCTCGAACGTACCGGCCGTCTCGTGACGGCCGCAGCGCTCCTGCTGTCGATCACGTTCTTCGCCTTCGCCACTTCGGGCGTCACGTTCATCAAGTTGTTCGGGCTCGGCCTTGCGGTGGCGGTACTCGTGGACGCGTTCATCATCCGATCCACGTTGGTCCCTGCGTTGATGAAGCTCGCCGGCGACTGGAACTGGTGGGCTCCCGCCCCGCTACGACGACTCCACGACCGCATCGGGATCTCCGAAGCGGTACCTGAAGAAGGCGAGGCCGCTCTGACCCCGGGTGTGGCTTCCGGTGTGAGTCAGGGTTCGATGTAGATGCACTCGCCGGGGCATTCCTCGGCGGATTCGATGACTGCCTCGAGCTGATTGTCGGGGATCTCGGCGAGGCCCTCGGCGCCCTCCGGATTGCCCTTGGCTGCCGCGAAGATCTTGCCGCTCTCGACGACGTATGCGAGGCCGTCGTCGAGCAGGGTGAAGACGTCGGGGGCGATCTCCTCGCACAGGCCATCGCCGGTGCACAGATCCTGGTCGATCCAGACCTTCATGTCAGTGGGCTCCTCATTACAGGGTTGCGGGGACTGCGGGGGTTTGCGGTGGACGAAATGTCAACAGCTGTGAGTTTACACGGCCAAGCACGTGCAAACATGCTTCGGCCGTGTGCGTGTACATTCGGCCTCATGGCAGTTGATGGTGACGATCGCTCCGCCGACCCGAACGCCGAACTCGTTGCATTGAACGACGAGATCGCCCACCTTCGGGCCCGCCTTGCGGATGGACCCAAGCGGGTGCATTCATTGGAGGAACGGCTCCTCGAAACCAAAGGGCAACTCGCCGCTGCCGTCGGGCAGAACGAAAAGCTCTCGTACACCCTTCGTGAAGCCCGGGAGCACATCGCCACGCTGCGCGACGAGGTCGACAAGCTCTCGCAGCCACCATCGGCCTATGGCGTGGTCGTCGGCAAGAACGACGACGACACCGTCGACATCCTGACGAGTGGGCGCAAGATGCGCGTGGCCTTACATCCCGACATCGACCACGAACTTCTCGACCGCGGCGCCGAAGTCGTACTCAACGAGAGCTACAACGTCGTCATGGCCCGTAGCCCGGAGATCACGGGCGAGGTGGTCACGGTCAAAGATGTCATGGACGACGGGATTCGCATCGTTGTGGTCGGCCGGGCCGACGAGGAGCGCGTGTGCGAACTGGCCGACAGCATCCGGGGGACCCACATCCGAGCCGGCGATCATCTCCGGCTCGACGTCCGCTCGAACCTGCTGCTCGAGAAGCTGCCGCGGCCCGAAGTCGAGCATCTCCTCTTGGAGGAGGTGCCCGACATCTCCTACACCGACATCGGTGGCCTCGACGATCAAATCGAACAGATCGCGGACGCAGTGGAGCTTCCGTTCCTGCACCAGGACCTCTTCGCCGAACACCAGCTCCCGGCGCCGAAGGGAATCCTGCTGTACGGCCCTCCGGGCTGCGGCAAGACACTGATCGCGAAGGCCGTTGCCAACAGCCTCGCCAAGAAAGTCGCCGAGAGTGTCGGCGAGGGCAAGGGCCGCAGCTACTTCATCAACATCAAGGGACCCGAGCTGCTCAACAAGTACGTCGGCGAAACCGAGCGCCAGATCCGTCTCGTCTTCCAACGGGCGAGGGAAAAGAGTGACGAAGGTTGGCCCGTGATCGTGTTCTTCGACGAGATGGACTCGATGTTCCGTACACGCGGGACGGGGATCAGTTCCGACATGGAGTCCACGATCGTGCCGCAGCTCCTCGCCGAGATCGACGGCGTCGAGGGCCTGAAGAACGTCATCGTGATCGGCGCCACCAACCGTGAAGACCTGATCGACCCTGCGATTCTGCGCCCGGGCCGCCTCGATGTGAAGATCAAGATCGAGCGGCCCAATGCCGCCGCTGCCGCGGCGATCTTTGCCCGCTACCTCACCAACGAAATCCCGATCGCTCCCAATGAGGAGATCGCCGACATGATCGAGGCCACCGTCGAGGAGATGTACCGCGACGACGAATCCAACCGCTTCCTCGAAGTGACCTACCAGAACGGCGACAAGGAGATCCTCTACTACAAGGACTTCTCCTCGGGAGCCATGATCGAAAACGTGGTGCGGCGTGCCAAGAAGCTCGCCATCAAGCGGGTGATCAGCGGCGGGATCAAGGGGGTCAGCACCCAGGACCTGCTCGACTCGATCAAGCAGGAGTACAAGGAGCACGAAGACCTGCCGAACACGACGAACCCTGACGACTGGGCGAAGATCTCGGGCAAGAAGGGCGAGCGCATCGTCTTCATCCGCACGCTCGTCTCGAAGCACACAGAGGACGATGTCGGTGGCGGCCGGGCGATTGAACGGGTGCAGACAGGCCAGTATCTGTGACCGGACGGCGCCAGTACGACGTCGTCATCTATGGGGCCACGAGCTTCGTCGGCCAGATCCTGTGCCGGTACGTCGCTCGCCGCCACGGCCCGGTTGGCACGTTGCGCTGGGCAATCGCAGGTCGTGACCTCGCCAAGCTCGACCAGGTGGCCCGCGCCACCGGCGCCGACGTGCCGCGGATCGTGGCCGATGCCTCGGATCGCACTGCTCTCGACGCATTGACCGCATCAACCAAGGTGGTCGTGTCGACTGTCGGCCCATACGCGCTGTATGGGTCCGAGCTGGTCGAATCCGTCGTTGAAGCGGGCATCGACTACTGCGATCTGACCGGCGAGGTGCAATGGATGCGCCGCATGATCGACCAGCACCAGACTCGGGCCGAAGCGACCGGTGCACGGGTTGTCCACGCCTGCGGGTTCGACTCGATCCCCTCCGACCTCGGGACGTGGTTCACCCAGCAGCGAGCGATCGAGCAGTTCGGCAAACCGTGCATCGAGGTCCGTATGTCGGTGGCGGGCGCCAAGGGCGGTGTCAGTGGGGGAACGCTTGCCAGCGGCATGAACATGTTCGAGGAGATGGCGGCTGACCCAGAACTCCGGGCGATCACCGCCGACCCGTACGTCCTCGCTCCGGTCGACCTTCGTACGGGGCCGAAACAACCCGGCCTCGGGCGACCGACACGCGACGACCGATTCCAGAGCTGGGTCGGACCCTTCGTGATGGCCCCGGCCAACAGTGCCGTCGTACTGCGAAGCCATGCACTCCTCGGCCGGCCGTGGGGGAGAGACTTCACGTACGGCGAAACGATGATGACCGGCAACGGAATCGCTGGAGCACTGAAGGCATACGGCATGACGGCGGGACTGGCGACATTCGCCGGTGTGGCGAGCTTCGGCCCGACGCGCCGCCTGCTCGGCAAGGTGATGCCGAAGCCCGGCTCCGGGCCCGATGTCGCTACTCAACAGGCCGGCTACTTCGACGCCAGGTTTGTCGGCCGCACCGAGTCGGGCGAGACGATCCACACGAAGGTGACCGGCGATCAGGACCCGGGCTACGGATCGACCGCGAAGATGCTGGGCGAATCGGCTGCCTGCTTTCTCGATCTCGATTCGTCCGATGTGGGCGGCGGGTTCTGGACCCCGGCGAGCGCATTCGGCGATCTGCTCGTCGAGCGGCTCGAATCTCACGCCGGCGTACGCTTCGACGTGCTCTGACGTGCTGTGAAGATGCGAGCTGAACACCACCTGGCCCGGCGGCTCCGATAGGTTCACGGCATGGCGCTGACCAAGGTCTGCGGGATCGAGACCGAGTACGGCATCATCGTGCGCGGCGGCGACAACAATCCCGTCTCGGCGTCGTCGATGCTGATCAATGCCTATGTGGCTGCCACGAACCGTCAGCGCGGTCGAATCGGTTGGGACTTCGAAGACGAGCAACCCGCCAATGATGCTCGGGGCTTCTCGTTCGATGACTCGTTCGCACCCGAAGTGGAGACGATGCTGGTCAACGCCGTACTCACCAACGGCGCCCGCTACTACGTCGACCACGCCCATCCGGAGATCTCGACTCCCGAGGTGACGACCGCACGCGAAGCACTCGTGTGGGATCGTGCGGCCGAAGAGATCGTGCGGGCATCGATGGCGCACGTCCGTGCGCTGCTCCCCGACGGCGGTGAGATCATCGTCCACAAGAACAACTCCGACGGCAAGGGCAACAGCTACGGCTGCCACGAAAATTACCTCGTCGCCCGCGAAGTGCCGTTCGGGCGTCTGGCCAGCCAGATCACTGCGCATTTCGTGACCCGGCAGGTGTTCTGCGGGGCTGGCAAGGTCGGCTGCGAACTGCCCGGTCGCCCCGACGATCACGTGGCCTACCAGCTCAGCCAGCGTGCCGACTTCTTCGAAGAAGAGATCGGACTCGAGACAACGCTGAAGCGCCCGATCGTCAACACCCGAGACGAGCCGCACGCCGACGCCCAGAAGTACCGCCGCCTGCATGTGATCGTCGGCGATGCAAACATGAGCGAGGTGGCCACCTACATGAAGGTGGCCACGACTGCGGTCGTCCTGGCAATGATCGAAGACGACGAACTCGGCGACGACTGGTTGCTCGGCAACCCCGTCGCGGCGATCCGCCAGGTGAGTCATGACCCCACGTTGCGCCAGACGATCATGCTGCGTGACGGGTCACGAGCCACGGCCCTCGAGGTCCAGTGGGGGTTGCTCGAACGGGCCCGCAAGTACGAACAGTCGCATGGGCTCAGTTGCGTTGGCGACGATGTGGCACTCGATGTCCTCGACCGATGGGAAGCCGTCCTGACCGGGCTCGAGTCCGATCCGTCAACGGTGGCTGGCCAGGTCGACTGGGTCGCCAAACAGCGTCTCGTCGAGGGCTACGCAGCTCGCCACGACCTGGAGCCCGGGTCCGCCCGTCTCAAGGCGATCGACCTGCAGTACCACGACCTGCGCTCCGAACGATGCCTGGCGTTGCGAGCGGGGCTCGACACCATGGTGTCGATCGACGAAGTCATCGCGGCGATGACCGAGCCGCCGACGACGACGCGCGCCTACTTTCGCGGCAAGTGCCTCGCGAAGTATCCCAACGAGGTCGTCGCAGCGAACTGGGACTCGTTGGTGTTCGACATCGGCCGTGACCCCCTGCGGCGGGTGCCGATGATGGAACCGTTGCGCGGCACAGCCGACCACGTTGGTACCTTGATCGACCAGTGCGAGACGGCCAGGGAACTCCTCGACCGTCTCGGTCAGTAACGGACATCCGACACCTCAATCCAACAACTCAATCCGACACCTGAAGGGAAGCACTGATGGCAGAACGCACCCAGAAGTCGAAGAACACCACGAGCCGTGACACCGAGGCGACTGCGGCGCCGGCGCCGGCGGTCACCGAGACCGGCGAGAAGCTCAAGGCCGAACTCGATGATCTGCTCGACGAGATCGACGAAGTGCTCGAAACGAACGCCGAAGACTTCGTCAAGTCGTATGTCCAAAAAGGTGGTCAGTAATCCGTGACGATGCCGTTGTTCACCACGGGTGACGATCCCGGGTCGAGTTTCCCCGAACTGTTGAAGCGGGTGGGACTCTCACCTGTGGCGCCAACGGGGATGTCGATCGATCTGATGCGTGACCTCTCGGTGCCCCACGCCACCACCTGTGTGGCGCTGACCTACGCCGATGGGGTGGTGATGGCAGGAGACCGGCGGGCGACCTCCGGCAACCTCATTTCGCATCGGACCATGGAGAAGGTGGTGCAGGCCGATCGCCACAGCGGCGTTGCCATCGCTGGTGCGGCTGGGCCCGCCATGGAAATGATCCGGTTGTTCCAGTTGCAGCTCGAGCACTACGAGAAGGTCGAGGGGTCGTCGATCAGCCTCGAGGGCAAGGCCAATCAATTGTCGATGATGGTCAGGGGCAATCTTCAGGCCGCCATGATGGGGATGATTGTCGTGCCGATCTTCGGTGGGTTCGACCTCCGACGGGAGTGCGGGCGTCTGTGGGATTACGACGCCACCGGCGGACGATACGAAGAGCGTGACTACGTGACGACCGGGTCGGGAAGCCTGCATGCAGGCACGGTGATCAAGGTCGGCTTTCGCGATGACATGACACGCGACGAGGCTGTCGATTTGGCGGCGCGGTCACTGTGGGAGGCCGCCGACGCCGACTCTGCGACAGGCGGACCCGATGCGTTGCGTGGGATCTATCCCGTGGTGGCGACCATCGACGCCGACGGTTGGCAGCGCCTCGACGACACGGATCTCGCCGCTCGGTACGAAGCGATCGTGGCGGAGGTGCGTTCACGATGAGCATGCCGTTCTACGTCGCCCCCGAACAGATGATGAAGGATCGTGCCGACTTTGCGCGCAAGGGCATTGCCCGCGGTCGAGCGTTGGTGGCGATCCGCTACAACGATGGCATCGTCATCGTTGCCGAGAACGCGTCACAGACGCTGCGCAAGGTGAGCGAGATCTACGACCGCATCGCTTTCGCCGGTGTCGGCAAGTACAACGAGTTCGACCAACTCCGGGTCGCCGGCGTCAGAGCCGCCGACCTCAAGGGCTACCAGTACTCACGCGACGACGTCGATGCTCGTAGCCTCGCCAACAGCTACGCCCAGATGCTCGGAACGATCTTCACCCACGAGATGAAACCGATGGAGGTCGAGATTCTCGTAGCCGAAGTGGGCCTCGAGGCCGACGAAGATCAGATGTTCCACATCCTCTACGACGGCACCGTGATGGACGAACGTGACTACGCCGCGATCGGTGGCGACGCCGAGACCATCAACACGCGTCTCGCCGAGACCTGGACCGATGGGCTCGACCGTGCCGCTGCGATTACGTTGGGGCTCAAGGCGCTGGGAGGCCCCGAGCGGGAGATCGCGCTCGACGATCTGGAAGTGGCCGATCTGGCGCGAACCAACGGCCGACGGTGCTTCCACCGCCTCACCGTCGCCGACCTCTCCTGAAATTCCGGTTAGCGGGAGTTTTCTGTTGGGCCGTCCCAATGGTTCTGTCACGCAAACCGGATGGGGGACCGGGGCAAACCGGATGGGGGGAAATGTGGGTGTGGGAGAGGCGTAGGGTGGCTGCGTGGTGGCGATCGACGTCAACAGCGACTTGGGGGAGTCCTTCGGGGTCTGGCAATTGGGTGACGACGCGGCCATGTTGGAGATCGTCACGAGCGCCAACGTGGCGTGTGGGTTCCACGCCGGCGATCCGAGTGTGCTGCGGGCGGCGTGTTCCCGGGCGGTCGAGTGTGATGTGGCGATCGGTGCCCAGGTGGCGTACCCCGATCTGGTCGGCTTCGGCCGACGTCACCTCGATATGGCACCCGCAGAACTCCGAGACGCTGTTCTGTATCAACTCGGCGCGCTCGACGCGTTCGCTCAAGTAGCGGGGTCGGAGATCGCGTACGTCAAGCCCCACGGGGCGCTCTACCACGCGGCGGCGAACGACCCGACGCTCGCGCGAGCGGTGGTCGACGCTGCGGCGGAGTACGACTCGTCGCTGGCAATCCTCGGGCTGCCCGACTCCGAGTTGCTCCGTGCTGCCGATCGTGTCGGCCTCGAGGCCGTCGCCGAGGCATTCGCCGATCGGGCGTACCGGCCCGATGGTGGCCTCGTGTCGCGTCGGGAACCTGGCAGCGTCCTCACCGACCCCGACGACGTTGCCCAACGGGCAGTCCGGATCGCTGTCGACAATGAAGTCGTCGCCATCGACGGCACCATCGTGAGTGTCAGGGCCCGCTCGATCTGCGTGCACAGCGATACGCCCGGAGCGGTCGAACTGGCACGTGCAGTGCGCTCGGCACTCGACGCCGCGGGTGTCGGCGTCTACCGTTTCACCGGCTAGCCACGCCACAACCCACGCCACAACCCCCGCCGGACCGGCGGGAGATCGAGGGGCCACATGACCTATGCACCGGCACACCGTCCGTTCTACGACGCCGACAGCCACATCATGGAGCTGCCCGACTTCCTTCGCGACTACGCCGACCCGGCGATCCGCGACCAGATTCCGCAGGTCAGCTATGCGGCATCGCTCGTCACCGACGAAGAGGTCGAGGTGATCGTCACCAACGGCAGCCGACACACACCCGAACACGTCGAGGCGCAGATCGCCCTCGGTGACCAGCTCATCGCTTCGTCGAAAGAGATCCAGGCGCTCGGTGCCTTCGACCGCGACGACCGCACCGTGGCACTCGACATGCTCGGCTTTCGTAAGCAGCTCGTGTTTGCGACCCACAGTGTTGCTACTCCGTTCTCCCCGAGTCGAAAGCTGTCGAACGAGCTCCGCTACGGCGCCACGCGTGCTCACAATCGGGCGATGGGCGAGTTCTGCGCCGTCGACAACCGGCTCATGGGCGTGGGAATCGTGCCGCTCGACGACCCTCACAGCGCGTTGGTCGAGTTGGAGTTTGCGCTCGACGCCGGGCTGGAGGCGATCTGGGTGCCACATCATCCCGCGGGGGAGCGGTCGCCGGGCCACGTCGACCTGGCACCGTTCTGGCGACGCCTCGCCGAGTCGGGCACACCATTCGTCCTGCACGTGGGCGGGTCGCCACTGCAGCTCGACCCACGATGGGCCAACACCGGGCGTCCCGCCGCTCGCGACTGGATGGGTGGCGGCGAGAACATCCGCAGCAAGGACATGGCGGTCTTGCACCAGGGGCCCGAGACGTTCATCTCGGTGATGATCATGGACGGAGTGTTCGAGCAGCACCCGACGCTCCGTGGTGCCTGTGTCGAACTGGGCGCCGGTTGGGTGCCGGCCATGCTCACCCGGCTCGACTGGGTTGTGCGGTCATGGAGCAAGGTCGACGAATACTTGGCCGAGCTGCAACGGACCCCCTCGGAGACGCTGCGGACGCAGATGGCGTTCACCCCCTTTGTCTTCGAAAATGTCGGAGCACTCATCGATCAGTCGGCCGCCGACCTCTACCTGTTCTCCAGCGACTATCCCCACGTGGAGGGCGGACGCGACCCGATCGGGCGCTTCGAGGGCTCACTCGGCGACCGACCCGACGATGTGCGCGATCAGTTCTATGCCGAGAACTTCCTGCGGATCTTCCCCGACGCCCGCGTGCACTGACCGGCAATGCAGCGTCGTTCGTATGGCCCGACGGCCTGGATCCTCGACGACGTAGCCGACCCTGCGGGCCTTGCGTTGAGCATCTCGTCGGCGGC
>JANPCI010000302.1:0-21021 GCA_031430875.1 Actinomycetes bacterium
GTGAGCGGGGTGCCCTGCGACCAGTCGTCGACCAATTCCGGCTCGGGCCAGCGGGTCATGCGCAGGCGCAATCGGAGGTCGTCGATCGCGGCGTCGGGGACGGCGATTGTGAACGGATGGATCGATGCGGCGGCCATGCGGTCAACGTACGGGCCGAGCCTCCTGTGCCGGCTACCGAGCGACTACCGGGCGACTACCCTCGCGGCGAAGGAGCAGTGACATGACCGACCCCGATGATCCGTTGGCCCTGATTGATACGGGGCGCTACGACCTCGACGACGTGGAGTTCCAGGAGAGCTGTCATCGACAGTTCGTTGCGCAGGGCGTGTGCATGCTCCCCGGGTTCGTTCGAGACTCGGCGATTCCGACGCTCGTCGAGGAGTGTGATCGTCTCGCACCCCTCGGCCATCGCTCGCTCGTGCAGGGGACCCCGTACCTCGCCCTTCCCGACGAGTCGTATCCGCCCGACCACCCGCGCCGCACACTCGTCGACAACTCGCTGGAGGCGGTTGCTTATGACTTGTTCCCAGCCGGCAGCACTCTGCGCGCGCTGTATGAGTCGGATCGTCTGCTTGCGTTCGTGGAAGCTGTAGTGCGGCGCGGGCGGCTGCACCACTATGCCGATCCGTTCGGTGCGCTGAACCTTGCCGTGATGCGAGAGGGTGACGAGCTCGGGTGGCATTTCGACCAGACCGACTTCGTCGTGTCGATCGCGCTGCAGTCGTCGCAGTCGGGTGGCGACTTCGAGAACGCCGCGCAGCTGCGCAGTGCTGACGACGAATGCATCGACGATGTGGCCGCCGTGCTGCGCGGCGACACGCGCGAACGGGTGCGGGTCGAGCCGATGACGCCCGGGACGTTGATGCTGTTCAACGGTCGCTGGAGCATGCACCGCGTCACGCCGATCGTCGGTGACTCGCCCAGGTACGTCGCACTGCTGGCCTACGACACCAAGCCCGGCACGGATTCGACCGACTTGCTCAAACTCATCCGCTACGGACGGTTGCCGGTCACGTCGGCGTCGACGAACGGACACGATCGATGACCAAGGACAGCGCCTGGGTTCCGCAGTACGGCGAGGGGTTCGCCGGCGAGGGCGCCAACGCCGCACATATCAACACCGTGTTCGGCCGACGTGACGGTCCCGTCGGGACGGCCTGGGCGACGGCGTTGGCGTCGCCGTCGACGGGCCACGTCCCGTTCGTCGTTGTCGCCCGCCCGAACCTGCCGGTCGTGCCGTTCACGCTGTTCGTCAACAAGGCGTCGATCGAGGGTGAGCGGCACGGAACCCTCACGTGGGGTGCCGCGCAGGCCGGTGTGGCCGCCGGAGTCATCGACGCCGGCATCCGGGACAAGCAGGGTGAGCTCTGCCTGATCACCGCTGTGTGGGTCTCCCCCGGCGCCGACGACGAGGAGGCCGTGTTCGCGAACAACCGCACCGCAACCCTCGCGGCGATCGAGATGGGCCGCGCTGGCGGACCCGACCGGTCGGCGTTGGCCGCCCTCGACGTCCCGCAGAACCCGTTCTTCCGTCGCTCCTGAGGCCCCCACTCCGGCGCTCTGATCAGTGGCGGGGTGGAGGGCCGTCCGATGGTGGGCCGGCGAAGAGTTGGGCCTTCTCCATCCAGTCGCGGGCGGATGCACCGGCGACCACGAGGTCGGTGTCGTCGACGTGGCGCCGCTGGGTGGTGACGAGGCAGAAGTCGAGCGTCGGACCAACTACCGACTCGGTTGCCGGTTGGGTCACGTCGGGCCCGAAGCTCAATGTGTCGCCCGACGGCGAGGTGAGCTCGACCCGTACCGGGGTCGACGGCACGTCGAGCCCACGGCTCATGTAGGTCCACCCGCGGGTGATGAAGCCCAGCTGGGCGATGTGGCGGAGTCGGTCGGTCGGCTCCCGAGTGGCGCCGACGGTGTCGACGATGTCCTGTCCGTGAGCCCAAGCTTCCATGAGTCGCGCTGTCAGGAACGATTTCGAGCCCATCGATGGGCCGTACCAGGCGACCCGGCTGTCGTTGACGAGTGTCGCGCCGGCGGCTCGCAACGTGTCACGGTTCGATCGCCACGCCGCCAGCAGTTCATCGGGCGGCATCGCTCGGAATCGGCCGAGGGTCACGTCATCTCCGGTCGTACCGGCGCTGAGCAGAGCGGTCATCTCGTCGTTGAATGCGTCGGGGTCGACGACTGCGAGCGCTGCGTTGGCGTCGAAGTAGGCAAGGTGACCGACCTGATCGGCCACGGTCCATCCCGGGCTCGGCGTCGCCAATACCCACTGCTCGGCGTCGAGCGGCGAGACGATGTCGTCGAGCGATTGCTGTTCGGCCACCAGATCGTCGAGCACCTCGGAGACATCCATGCCACAAGGTGTAATTGATCGAGCGCGGCGAGGTGCGGCTCGGAGTGCTCGGCCGTCGCTCCACTACGGTGACCTGAGTGACCATCGGGACCGTCATCCGCAGTCGACTCGACACGAAGTCCGACGAGTACCGAGCCAACCTCGCCGAGATGCAGGCGCTCTGGGACGGCGTGGCGAGCGAGATTGCGTCGGTGCCGACCATCGGTGGCCAGCGTTACGTCGACCGCCACCGCACCCGCGGCAAGATGCTCGTGCGCGAGCGGATCGAGGCGCTCGTCGATCCCGACACCCCGTTTCTCGAGCTGAGCCCGCTCGCCGGATGGGGCACTCAGGATCCGGTCGGCGTCGGCACGTGTACCGGCATCGGCATCGTCGAAGGCGTCGAGTGCGCGATCACCGGATCCGACATGACCTACCGCGGCGGGTCGGGCAACCCGACGAGCTGGAAGAAGGGATCGCGCTTCTACGAGATCGCCCGCGAGAACCGGCTGCCGCTGATCGTGCTCAACGAGTCGGCCGGCGCCGACCTGCCGCGTCAGGCCGATCTGTTCATCCAGGGCGGCGCCAGCTTCAAGGACATCACGCAGCTCTCCAAGCTCGGGATCCCGTCGATCACGATGGTGTTCGGACCGAGCACGGCCGGCGGTGCCTACACGCCGGGCATGAGCGACTACACGGTGTTCGTCAAGAATCGCGGCACCGCCTACCTCGGCGGACCGCCACTCGTGAAGATGGCGATCGATGAGATCGTCGACGAGGAGACGCTCGGTGGTGCCGAGATGCATTCACGTACGAGTGGGTTGTCGGACTACCTCGCGGTCGACGAGATGGATGCCATCCGCATCACGCGCAGCATCGTGCGCCACTTGCGTTGGAACAAGCTCGGCCCCGGTGCTACGGAGCCGGACGATCCTCCGTTGTACGACCCGGCCGAGTTGCTGGGGTGCGCGTCGGCCGACGTCCGCATTCCGTTCGACATCCGCGACGTGCTCGCCCGTCTCCTCGACGGCAGTCGATTCGAGGAGTTCAAGCCGCTGTACGGCGACAAGATCGTGTGTGGGTGGGGCTCGATCCACGGGTTCCCCGTCGGCATCCTGGGGAACAACGGAATCCTGTTCTCCGAGGAGGCGGCGAAGGCGGCGCAGTTCATCCAGCTGTGCAACAAACGTGACATCCCGCTGGCGTTCCTGCACAACATCACCGGGTTCATGGTCGGCTCGAAGGCCGAGCAGGGTGGCATCATCCGTAACGGCGCGAAGCTGATCAATGCGGTGTCGAACTCGACGGTGCCGCACTTCAACCTGATGGTCGGCGCGAGCTACGGCGCCGGCAACTACGGCATGGCGGGCAAGGCGTACAACCCCCGTTTCATCTTCAGTTGGCCGAACCATCGGGTGGCGGTGATGGGACCCAAGCAGCTTGCCGGTGTGATGGAGATCGTCGCTCGCAATGCGGCGGCGGGTCGGGGGATCGACGTCGACGAGGAAGCGTTGGCGGCGCAGACTGCCGGGCTCGAGGCACAGATCGAGCACGAGTCGACGGCGCTGTACTCGACGGGCCGGCTCTGGGACGACGGGATCATCCACCCGGCCGACTCGCGCACGGTCATGGGGATGGCGTTGTCGGCCGTGCACAGCAACGTGGTGCAGGGCGCGACCGAGTACGGCGTGTGGAGGCACTGATGGCCACAGCGCAGGACGGGATCACGCCGATCTCGCGTCTCCTCATCGCCAATCGCGGTGAGATCGCCGTGCGTATCGCTCGCACCGCCCATCGCCTCGGCATCGACACTGTCGGCGTCTACTCCGAGCCCGACCGCAACGCGCTGCACGTCGACTCGGTCGATGTTGCCATCGCACTCGGCGGTTCGACGCCCGCCGAGTCGTACCTGCGCGGCGACGCGGTGATCGCGGCGGCTCTGGCCACCGGTGCCGATGCGATCCATCCCGGCTACGGCTTCCTCGCCGAGAATGCAGCGTTCGCGCAGGCGGTCATCGACGCGGGCCTCGTGTGGGTCGGCCCGACGCCCGAACAGGTCGCGCTGCTCGGCGACAAGGTGGCGGCCAAGCGCGCAGCACTCGACGCAGGTGTACCGACCACGTCGATGATCGAAGTGATCGACGGGCGCGTCGACGGCGACGTCACCTACCCCGCGCTCGTGAAGGCAGCCGCCGGTGGTGGCGGGAGGGGTATGCGCGTGGTGCGCTCGGCCGACGAACTCGACGACGCTGTCGCCGCGGCCTCGCGTGAGGCGCTGTCGGCATTCGGCGACGGAGCGGTGTTCATCGAGCCCTACCTGGAACGCGGTCGACACGTCGAGGTCCAGATCATGGGCGACCGCCACGGCAACGTGGTGCACATGGGCGAACGTGAGTGCTCGATTCAGCGTCGCAATCAGAAGGTGCTCGAGGAATCGCCGTCGGCCGGCATCACACCCGAGATCCGAGCCGCGCTGTGTGACGGCGCCGTCGCCCTGGCGCGTCACGTTGGCTACGAGGGTGCGGGCACCGTGGAGTTCATGGTCGGCGCCGACAGCACGATCACGTTCCTCGAAGTGAACACCCGGCTTCAGGTGGAGCACCCGGTGACCGAAGCGGTGACCGGTCTCGACCTCGTGGAGTTGCAGCTACGCGTCGCCGCGGGCGAATCGCTGCCGATCACGCAGGAGGACATTGCGATCACCGGCCACGCGATCGAGGTGCGGGTGGTGGCCGAGGATCCAGCCGCAGGTTGGATGCCGTCGACCGGACGCATCGATCGATTCGATGTGGGCGACGCGCTCGGACACGACGTTCGCGTCGACAGCGGTGTGCGGGCCGGCTCGGCGATCTCATCCGACTACGACTCGCTCGTGGCCAAGGTGATCGCGCACGCACCGACTCGTGCCGAGGCGGCTCGCAAGCTCGCTCGGGCACTTCGCTCCGCGCAGATCACCGGCATCCGCACCAACGTCGACACGCTCGTGGCAATCTGCGGCGAGGCCGACTTCCTCGCCGCCGAGACGCCGACGGCGTACCTCGATGAGCACCCCGAGGTGTTGTCACCGTTCGGGCCGATCGGCGGCGATCGGGTAGCGCTCCTGCTCGGTGCGGTGTTCGCGCTGGAACACGAGCACCGGTCTGGCGACCGTGCCACGCCGTTTGCCCCGTCGGGCTGGCGCAACCTGCGCACGCAGGGGCAACGGCAGATGTGGATCGAGTCGACCGGCGAACACCTTCACGTCGAGTACGAGCTGGCGCCGGCGTGGGAGCCGGGCGGCTCGGCCGCGTCGTCGGGGGGCCGGTCGGGGGAGTGGTCGGCAGTGGTGCGGCTCGGTCCCTGGCCCGAACCGGACGAGACCGGCGCCTTGAGCGACGACGATCGCCCGACGCTGGCGGTTCGACTCCTCGGACGCTCCGCCGATCGCCAGACCATCGAGGTCGATGGCCGTCGCGCGGTCGTCCACACCGAGGTCGTGCATCCTCCCCTCGGACTCGACGACGACGGCATCGGCGCGGTCACGGTCCATGCCCGCAGCACAACCGGTGCGCTCACGCTCACTCGGGCGCCGCGCTTCATGCTGCACGACGCCGAGTCGGCCACCGGCGGCCCGATCAGTCCATTGCCCGGCACCGTGATCGCTGTCCACGTCGCCAACGGCGACTCCGTGGTCGACGGCCAGCTGCTCATGGTGGTCGAGGCGATGAAGATGGAGCACAAGATCGTCGCCTCCGGTGACGCGACCGTCACCGAGGTGCGCTTCGCCGTCGGTGACCGGGTCGACACGGGCGACCTGCTCGTTGCACTCGAGCACCACGAGGTCGACGAGTCGTGACCGCATCTGCCGGGCAACCGATCCGTATCGCCAACTGCTCGGGCTTCTTCGGCGACCGCCCGAGCGGCGCGCTCGAGATGGTCGAGGGCGGCCCGATCGACGTGCTCACCGGCGACTGGCTCGCCGAGCTGACGATGCTCATCCTCAGCCGGATCCGCGCGAAGCACCCCGGCGGCGGATTCGCCCGCACATTCGTCGGTCAGATGGAACAGGTGATGGGTACCTGCCTCGATCGCGGCATCAGGGTGGTGTCGAACGCCGGCGGGCTCGATCCGGGTGGCTGTGCCGACGCCGTTGCCGAGGTCGCCGATCGACTCGGCCTGTCGCCCACGATTGCCTACATCGACGGTGACGATCTGCTGCCGAGGATCACGGAACTCGCCGAGTCGGGTGCCCTGCGGCCGTTCGCCTCCGTCGAACTCGGTGATCCGTCGAGGTTCCTCACGGCCAACGCCTACCTCGGCTGCTTCGGCATCGTCGATGCGCTCACCAAGGGTGCCGACATCGTGATTACCGGGCGCGTCACCGACGCCGCGGTCACGTGTGGTCCTGCGGCGTGGCATCACGGTTGGCAGCGCACCGACTTCGATCAGCTGGCGGGCGGTGTCGTGGCCGGTCACATCATCGAGTGCAGCGCGCAGGTCACTGGCGGCAACTATTCGTTCTTCCACGAGATCGAGGGCCGCAACGAGGTTGGCGGACGCGCCCGTTTCGGGTTCCCGTGGGCTGAGGTCGCCGCCGATGGTTCGTGTGTGATCGGCAAGCACGAGGGCACCGGGGGAGTCGTCAACGTCGAGACGGTCACGTCGCAACTGCTCTACGAGATCGGCGGCCCGGAGTATCTCGGCCCCGACGTGACGGCGCGCTTCGACACGATCGAGGTGGCTCAGGTCGATCGTGATCGGGTGCGGGTGTTCGGTGTGAAAGGCCAGTCGCCGCCAAGCACGCTGAAGGTGGCGATGAACGAACTCGGCGGGTTCCGCAACTCGTTCACCGTGGCACTGACCGGGTTGGACGTCGACGAGAAGGCTGCGTTCGCGCAGGCGGCGTTCTGGGATGCGTGCCCCTACGGTCCCGACGATTTCGAGTCGATCGAGAGCAGGGTCATTCACACGAACAAAGCCGACCCGGCGACACAGGAGGAAGCGACGGCGCTCTGGCGGGTGACGGTGAAGGATCCCGACGAACGCAAGGTCGGCCGGGCGTTCGCCGACGCCATGGTGCACACGGCGCTGGCCGGGGTTCCCGGCATGTACGGCCTCAGCGGCGGGCCAGGTGCCGCATCTCCGTTCGGCGTCTACCGACCTGCCACCGTCCCGAACGATCTCGTTCCGCAGTATGTCCACGTGCACGGCACCACCACCCAGATCGACTCCGCCGGTCTGTTGGGGTCGGGTCCGGAAAGACCGGCCGGTCTTTCGGGGTCGGGTCCGGAAAGACCGGGGGTGCTCGAGGGCGACCTCGTCGAGGTCCCGCTCGGAGCGTTCGTGGGGACACGATCGGGTGACAAGGGCGGCGATGCCAATCTCGGTGTGTATGCGCGTGGCGATGCCGGTTGGGCGTGGCTCGATCACGAGCTGACCGTCGATCGACTTCGCGAACTGCTGCCCGAGACGGCCGACTTGCCCATCGACCGGTATCGCTACCCCAACCTGCGGGCGCTCAACTTCGTGATCCGTGGCCTCCTACAGGAGGGCGTTGCTGCATCGACGCGCCAGGACGCCCAGGCGAAGGCAGTGGGCGAGTGGCTCCGCGCCCGCGTGGTCTCGGTGCCGCAGTCTGTGCTCGACTGACGGTCAGTTGATCTCGTTGCCGTCGGGGTCGATGGCGTGCCAGTCGCCGCCGTCGTCGCGGAACACCTCGAAGCCGCGTTCCTTGAGCTGGTTGTGGCCCTGGCAGAGTCCGCCGCCGTTTCTTGGCACGGTGGCGCCGTGGGCTTTCCAGCCGAGGGAGTGATCGGCGTCGCACCAGGCAATGGGTCGGTCGCAGCCGATCCAGACACAGGTGGTCAACAGCAGCATGACGGCGTCGCGTGCGTTGCCGCGGAACAGTCGGGATCGGCGGCCGAGATCGATGACGGTGCCGGATGAGTCGTAGACGACACGGCGGATGTGGCCGATCAATGCTGCGTTGATGGCGTCGTCGGGGTGGAGGCGTCGTCCGCTCTGGGTGCGGATCACGACGTCGCGGTAGCGACGCGGGTCGAGGGTTTCGCCGCGAAGGTGGGCTTCGAACGATTCCTGGTCGATGTGCACGTTGACGGTTGGGCGGGGTTGCTGCGATCCGGGCGGGGTGCAGGCAGCGGCACGGGCCATGGCCAGGAGTGCGTCAGCTCGTCGTTGCGCCTCGGTACGAATGAGATCACGTGTGGTGGCGTTGTCGCCGAGCCGTTGTCGGGCTTCGGCCCAGTCGGTGTGCCATTCGGCTTCGACGAAGTGGGAGAAGATCTCCATGAACTCGATGCCGGCTATCTCAGGCAAGTTCCCGGTGAGTGTCCAGCCCCCGTCGGGTCGGGGCCGCAGCATGAAGTCACGGTTGGCTTTGTGGCGTTCGTTGCTGGCGAGGTCGCCATCCGCGTCGGCGAGTGCTTCCCAGGTGCGGGCTCGACGCTCGAACTCGTCGAACGACTGCTCGATGGCGTCGTCGAGCAGAGCGGGAGCATCACGTTCAAGCACCGCCGACTCGAGACGGGGGTTGGCGGCGATGCGTGCCATCAACTCCGATTGGGCAACACCCACACGACCGTCAGCTTCAGCGTCGGCCCACTCGGGCAACCCGGCATGCATCCGTGCGGTCTGAACACGTCGATGTGCTTCGGGACCGGACAACTTGCACATGTGCTTGATGACGGTCTTCGCGGAGAAGAACCCCTGGCCGCGGAACGGGTTGCGACGATCCACCGCACCGGCCGCTGCGACCGCGGTGGCGTCGATCGAGCGACGCAGTTGCTCCACGCTCTCCAACCATCCGCGCAGCTCGCCCGCGTCCATCGTCGAACAGTCGACGTCACCAAGGCCGGCCACTGCGGCCGTTGCCCGGCGAACGGCCCCAGCAGCCAGTTCAGCGGCGGGCTCGGTCTCGATCGACACCACCAACCGCAGCCGGATCGCATCGAGACGTTGAGCGCCCGTTGGCGCCTCACCCTCATCATCGATCTCGCTCACCCGCACGGAACTCATACCCCCATCATGACAAGGGGGTCTCACAGAGATAGCCGGACCGGCGGCGGGCAGGGGAGTCCGGGGAGGATCTCGAGGAGATCGACCACGCCCTCGAGCGCGAGGTCGACGGCGACCTCCTCGGTGCCGTAGCGCTGGAGCCATCCTGGAATGGTGAAGCCGACCTCGTGGTGCAGACCAATGACAAGTTCGTCGACCTCGGCGAGTTGGTCGGCCTTCTCGGGCCGACTCAGCCAGTGTCCGGCGTGCGCGACGAGTGCAATCGCGAGGATCTCCTCTCCGAACGGCCCGCGCAAGGCCAGACGGCCGACTTCGGCGAGCAGGGTGCTCGGTCGCCAGCCGTGCGCAAGGACATCGTCGACGAGTTCCATGATCTGGCGCTCGAGGCGGTCCATCGCCCATGACGAAAAGAAGGCCTCGCACACGAGACAGGTGCAGTTGGGGTCCCATTCGATGGGTGGAACCGGTGGAATCTCATCGTCGGTGCGAGAGCAGCCGGTGGTGTTGCGACGGTCCATGAAACGACCTCCTGGGTCAGCGAGTTTCAATGGTCGCGGCGATGACGACGAGTCGGCTGCGAGTGAACGCACCCTCGGGGAACACTCTCGCACGCGGGTGTCACGGAGTTAGCCGGTCTGTCGGGGTCGGGTCCGGAAAGACCGGGGCGGTCTGTTGGGGTCGGGTCCGGAAAGACCGGCCGCTTCAGGCTGGGTCTGCGGGCCGCTCGACGTCGGTGAGCGATTCGATGCCGGTGAGGAAGCGCTCATCGACGAGGACTTCTGCGGGTGCGGATGACTCGACTGATCGGCCGTCTGCATCGAGGCCGAAGTACTTGCGGACGCGCTCGGAGCGAGGTGGGAGCGACCGAAGCACCGGCAGGGCGAACAAGCCTTGGGACAGGCTCCCGAACCGGTCATACAACGCAGCGTTCATGGCGAACGAGAGGGCGAGGATGCGTCCGACGAAGAACAGCCAACCCAACGTCACCACCGTGACGCCGATGCCGCCGTAGAGATCCGACGCCCCAGCAAATTGTCTGGGGAGGTAGAACTGGGAGACTGCGAGCAGGCAGTTGAGCACGAGGCTTGCGAGCACGGCGCCGGGCAGGAGCGCGCCGGGGTCGGGAGTGCGGCGAGGAAGTGCTGCCATGAGTGCGACCAAGATGAGCGCGTAGAGCACGAGGCTCAATCCGAACGACAACCCTGTTGCTGCAAGGCCGAATTCGTTGCGGATCCGGCTGGTGACGAGGGAGGTCAATGTCAAGCTGGCACTCAGGCCGATCACGATCACGACGATCCGTACCTTGGCGGTGACCTTTCCGCCGGTCAGCCAGACGAGACTGCTGGATGCGACGAGGGCCTTCGCCAGCGAGCGACCGGCGGTGACCATCAGGAACAGCCCGGTGAGCAGGGTCAAGTAGGCGGCGGTCGACGACTGGCTGAGCGCTGTGCGCACCTGTTCGGCCAGGGCGCCGGTGAGGCTGGCGGTCTCGGTCACGGTGTCCGGCTCGACGTAGCCCGAGAAGACGCCCAGGAGACCGACGCCGAACACAACGGTGGGGACGAAGAAGAGGAACAGTCGGAAGGCGATGGCGCTGCCGAGGACCGACCCGGCCGAGACGCGGTCACGCTCGTAGATGACGAACGCTGCGTCGACGAGCGGCGACCGCTCGCGTCGTCGTGCTGCCCACTCGGTTGCCTCGGCGGTGCGGGCTTTGGCGGTGGCCTGGAGTGCTGCGATGCGGCCGATCGCTTCTTCGCCCGCATCGGGGCTCTCGTCAGTCATCGTTCCACTCTTAGCAGGGTTGCTCAGATCTGCCAGCGAACCGACGCGAGGGGATCGGAGCGGTAGACGCAGTACGTACCGGTCTGCACGCCGTGTTGCAGGTGAGTTGCGAGGGCGGGGTGATGCTGGGCGAGACGGTCCAGTGCGTAGCGGATCGATCGGGTCACGCTGGTCCGGGCACGCTCGGAGGTGCTCCCGACGAGCCGATGTCGACCGGCGAGACCGACGGCGTGGGTGAGCTCGGCGATCAGGTAGTCACGATCGCGTTGGGCGAGATCGAGCCGGCCCAGGTCGTTCATCAGCGTGGCCTCCGCGATGTCGTCGTCGACCTCGACGAGCCGACGTTGGTAGGCCTGGCGCGCCTGTTCGTCGAGCACCGGCAGACCAGCCTCGGCGGATCCGTGTGCAGATCCCCCGTGGGGATGCCCCACCTGGCTCGCTCCCGTCTCGACCGCAACGAGGTCGAGCACGTGGAACTCCCGGTCCGGATCGGCCAGCAGGCGTTCGATGTATCGAAAGCCCTTGAGATCGTGGACCAGGGCGGTCAACCCGGCGAAACTCACGGTCCTGGTGTCGCCATCGCATCTGAAGACAGCGACGTCGGTCCGCGCGACGCTCAATCGGGCCGGCGGATCTCCGGACGCGAGGCGAACCGCCCGCTCGGCCTGCCCTGTCGCGCCGAATGCGGCGAAGGCGCTGCGAGCAGCCTGCCACTCCATGGCCGCAGCTTCGGGCTTGCCCGCCAGCGTCAATGCATCGGCCAGCACCAGCCGGGCCGCCGCCGCTTCGTACGGCGCCCCGATCTCCATCCATGCTGCCATCGCACCGGAGGCTGCCCGGATCGCTCGCAGGTGATCGCCCTGCATGACTGCCACGCGGGCATCGGCGAGTTCGGCGCAGGCATCGAGTGAACGGCTCGGATAGGAGTCCGCGATCGTTCGCAGCGCGAGCGCGGCGTGCTCAGCGGTGCCGACGTCGCTCGCAGCGAAGGCGATCTCGGTCTGCGCATCGAGGAGCGGGGCGAGGCGGAGATCACCGAAGGGGGGCCGTTCCTTCGACGGAATGTCGATCGGATGGGCAATGGCGTCGGCGATGAGAGCCCCGGCGCCGGCGGTGTCACCCTGGGCGAGGCGCACGAGCGCCAACCCGGGCTGAGGTGACCAGGCATGGGAATGGGCCGCAAGAAACGCCTCCTCGGCCCCGGCCAGGTCGCCTCGTCGGAGCCTGATGTTGCCGAGCTCCGCCAGTGGCCACCCGAACTCGCGCCGCATCCACGGCCGCAGTTCGTCACAGGCGGCGAGTGCCTCTTCCTCGGCGAGGTCACAGGTGCCCGACATCCGCAGGAGTTCGGCTCGATGTACCCGGCACCGGCCGTTGATCCCGCCGAACGCGGCACCGTGTCGCCACCGCTCCATCACCTCGGTCCACTCCTGTGCGCGGTCGTGCATCATCAAACCCTGGGCGGCGCAGATGATCTCGCAGTACATCATCCCGGTCGTCAACGCATCGACCTCGCCCGTCATGAGGAGCGCGCCGACCTCGTCGAGCATCGCGAGGCCCTGCTCGACGTCGCCGTTGAAGATGGTGATCCGCGCGCTGGCGGTCCGTCCGATGACGACTGCCGGCAGCACACCGAGTCGCTCTCCGAGGTCGATGGCGAGCTCTGATTGCTCCTTCGCCGTCGCCATGTCGCCGCACATGAAACGTTCGTAAGTGCGCACCATGGCGATCACCGCATGCACAGGCCCCTGGCTCTCTCCATCGAGGAGTCGGTCCGCCTTCCCGAGCCACCCGCGTACCGGCGACATGAGTCCCGTGTCCATCATCAGGTACAGCGCAATCATGGCGGCGGCCCGAGCGGCCTCGAGCCGGTTGTCCTGTTCGAGCTGCAGGGCGTGGAGCGCTTCCCACGCGTCCACGCACCCGTCGAGGTCCCCCAGTCCGTAGGCGGCCTGTGCACGCAGTTCGAGACCCTCCGCCGACGAACCCTCGAGTCCGTCGAGCGACTCGAGGGCGGCCCGCCACTCGCCGAGTGTCACGAATGTGCGGGCATCCTCGATCGCTGACGGCTCGCTCATCCGTTCATCCCCAAACGCCTTCGGGGGGTTGTGACGTTGTGACACGAATTGTCACGCCTCAGCAGTATCGCCTCGGTACGTCGAGGTGTGAACCCCGCCCCACCCGCTCCGAAAGGCACGCTCATGGAACCCACCGAACAGCTCGCCCACATTCTGCCGACGCTCAGCTCGACGGTCGAACGCATCCGGGTCACGCAGTTGAGCGATCCGACCCCGTGCACCAACTTCACCGTACACGACGTGCTGAACCACATGATCGTGGGCGGCGGGACCTTCGCCTACATGTTCCGGGGTGAACAGCCACCGGAGATCACCGCTCCTGCGACCGACTCGGTGCCGGCTGCCGAGTTCCGCCGGACCATGGAAGACCTCCTCGCCGCGGTCCGCTCCGACGGAGCGCTCGATCGCACGATTGCGGCGCCGTTCGGCGACCTGCCCGGATCGACGTTCGCCCGATTCGTGGCCTTCGACGGCCTCATGCACGGCTGGGACCTCGCCAGGGCGACCGGCACCGCCTTCGAGGTCCCTGGCGAGGTGGTGGCAGCCGTCGACGAGTTCGCCCACGTTGCGCTCACCGAGGAGCTCCGCGATGGCGACACGTTCAAGGATCCGACGATCCCGCCGGCCGATGCCGACCGCATCGAACGCCTCGCCGCGTTCAGCGGCCGCACGGTGTAGTCCACCACGCCTGCGACGAACACCAACACCAACAGCAACACCAACTGAAAGGCCGTACCCATGCACATTTCCAAGCACGACATTCCCGTCAAGGTGTCCGCTCCGGGCGCCATCGCCCGCCAACTCCCCGACTTCGGAGTCGCGTCCGGCGCCATCGGGGCCGAGTACTTCACGATGGACGCCGGCACTGATCTTGCGCCGTTGCTCGCCGGACTCGAAGGCGATGCGTGCCAAGCAGCGCACTGGGGGTATGTGATCGCCGGTGAGGTGGTCGTCAGCTATGTCGATAGCACCGAGGAGACCTGCAGCACCGGCCAGTTGTTCTACTGGCCGCCCGGACACAGCGTCCGTGTGGTCGCCGACGCCGAGTTGATCCTGTTCAGCCCCCAGGTGGAGCACGGCCTCGTCATCGACCACATCGCGGACAAGATCGCGAGCATGTCACCGTCCTGACGGGCGCGTCACGCCCCGGCGATGGTGATCAGTCGCAGGACGCAGCGGTCCTGTTCCCGGGACGCGTCGAGGTCGACGCGGGCGACGATCCGCCACTCGTTGGTGTCTTCGGGGTCGCGGAGAATCTGGACGACGTCGCCGGTTGACCGGTCGTAGTGGAACCGCTCACCGGAGCGGGCGCCGGCGTCGATCAGCACGTCGCCGAACTCGTCGCGGTACGGCGCCATCGCCGCGATCACATCCTCCCCGGACTGCCACTGGTCGCGGTCGAGCGCATCGGCGACGATCCCGTCGTAGCCGGTACGGCGAGCGAGGCGTTGCACCCAGTCGAACGCTTTGTTGCGGACCATCACCCGGAATGCCCGCACGTCATCGACGATCGTGCGGTCGCCCGTGGGGAGCTCGGGTCGCACGGCTGCGACATCGGGGTTCTCGGGTTGCAACAACCGTTCCCATTCGTCGATCAGACTGGAGTCGACCTGGCGCACGAGCGCGCCCAGCCAAGCCACGATGTCGCCGAGTTCGTCGGTGGCCAAGTCTTCTGGCACGTTCTGGACGAGACCCTTGTACACGTCGGACAGGTAACGCAGCAGCACGCCCTCCGACCGCTTCAGTCCGTAGTCGTTGATGTACTCGCCGAACGTCATCGCCCGCTCGAACATCTCTCGCACGATCGCCTTCGGCGCCACCGTGTCGGACCCGACCCATGGGTGCCGTGTTCGGAACTCGTTGAAGTTGGCGTAGATCCACTCGCTGTTCGGCTTCGGGTAGTCGACCTGGGCGAGGCGCTCCATCCGTTCCTCGTACTCGACGCCCGACGATTTCATCTCGGTCATCAGGTCGTCCTTGGCCCGCTTCACCTGCGCTGCGAGCACTACGCCCGGGTTCTCCTGCACCGACTCGATGATCGTCAACATGTTCAACGCATGGTCGATCTCCCAACCCTCGGCTGCCCACCCCGCAACCTCTCCACCCCGAAATTCGGAGCCAACATTGCGCTGAGCGGCAAGTTCGCTCCGAATTTCGGGTTCATGGGCTTGGGCTTCGGCTTGGGCTTCGGCGGCTGGTAGCGCGCCGAGCGCTTCCACGGCCCACAGCGACAGCGGCTGATGGAGTGCGAACTGGTCCTGCAGGTCGAAGTTCACCCGCACGCGTCGGCCGTACTCGTCCGGCTCGGGCGGGAACTCCAACATCTCCGCCTCGACCAGTGATCGGTAGATCGAGATCGCCCGACGGATGTGGGCGCGCTGGCGCCGGCGCGGCTCGTGGTTGTCGGTCAGCAGTTGCTTCACCGCCCGGCACCCGTCGACCGTCTTGCCGTCGGCTTCGTGCACGACCGGCCGGTCGAGCAGGTTCATCACCATCTGGTGGCTCACGTGGAAGTGCGACTTCAACGCTTCGGGTTCGCCGCCGACGAGCTTGTCGAACGTCTCCTGGGTCCAGTGCGCGTAGCCCCGATCGGGCTGCTTCTTCTTGACCACCTTCTTCTTGCCGCTCGACACCGCCTTGTCGCCGAGGCGCTGGTTCTCGACCACGTGCTCGGGCGCCTGCACCCATACGTCGCCGCGATCGTCGAACCCCTTACGGCCGGCGCGTCCGCCGATCTGGGCGAACTCACGATTCGACAGGATCCGTACGCCCGACCCGTCGTACTTGCAGAGCTGCGTGAACAACACCGACCGAATCGGAACGTTCACGCCCACGCCGAGCGTGTCGGTGCCGCAGATGATCTTCAGCAGGCCGTCTTGTGCGAGCTTCTCGACGAGCAGCCGGTACTTCGGCAGGAGGCCCGCGTGGTGCACGCCGACACCGGCGGTGATGTAGCGACGGAGGTCCTTTCCGATGGGGGAGTCGAACCGGAAGCCGCCGAGCGCCTCTCGTACCCTCTCCTTCTCGTGCTTCGTCAGCGGGTCGAGCGCCAGATAGTTCTGCGCCGCGTCGGTCGCGTCCTTCTGGGTGAAGTGCACCAGGTAGATCGGTGCCTTGCCCGACTCGAGCAGCGACGTCACGCTGTGATGCAGGGTGCTCGTGCGGTACTCGAACTCGAGCGGCACCGGCCGCTGTACCGACTTCACCACCGTGGTGTCGCGGCCCGTTCGCTCGGTGAGGTCGTTGCGAAAGAACTCGACGTTGCCGAGCGTGGCCGACATCAGCAGGAACTGGGTGTTCGGCAATTCGAGTAGCGGCACCTGCCACGCCCAGCCGCGCTGAGGGTCACCGTAGAAGTGAAACTCGTCGATCACGGCCACATCGACCGGGGCGTCGCGTCCGTCGCGAAGTGCCCAGTTGGCGAGGATCTCCTGCGTACAACAGATGATCGGCGCCTCAGGGTTCACCGCGGCATCGCCGGTGACCATCCCCACCTGATCCGATCCGAACTCACGACACAGTGCGAAGAACTTCTCGCTCACCAATGCCTTGATCGGAGCGGTGTACACGCTCCGCTTCCCGGTAGCCAGTGCGGCGAAGTGAGCAGCGGCAGCCACAAGTGATTTGCCCGATCCGGTCGGAGTGTTGAGGATGACGTGGTTGCCGAGCACCACCTCGAAGATCGCTTCCTCCTGCGCCGGGTACATCTCCAACCCGATCTCGGTCACGTAGTCGGTGAAGCCGGTGAGGATCGCGTCCCCGTCGATCGTGCCATCCGCCATGCGCGCCCCTGGCCCGGGAAGGTGTCGGATCAGCGGAGGTTCGGACACGCCGTCGAGGGTACGCCAGGTTCGCTCAGGAGCGATCGTCGACGAACTCGACCCAGTTGCCGTCCGGGTCGGCGACCATCGAGATCGTCACGCCGGGTCGGATCTCGGCGCAGTCGACGAGCACCTTCGCTCCTGCGTCGCGGCACTCTTGGGTGATCGCGGCAATGTTCTCGACCTGCATGGTGAAGTACCGGTAGCCGGTAGCTCCGGAAATCCCGCCCCGGGGTGCGGTGACCTCCGGGTTCGGGTCGAGCTTGACCAGTTTGATCAACGTGGTGCCGCACATGAGGCGGTGCATCGTGCCGGAGAGCGTGCCCGGCATCGGCGTGTCGCCGACGTGTTCGAACCCGAGGAGATCTCGGTAGAAGGCCAAGGCAGTTGCACTGTCCTTGACGACGATTCCGAGGTCGATCGATTCCTTGCGAAGTTCAACTCCCATCACGTCAACGTAGTGTTGACCCGTGCCTGCCCATGACATCGAGTCCGTCGAGGTCGATCGCCAGTCGCACGTCGAGGTGCTCTTCGAGGACGGCGTCCGCGCTCGCTTCGAGCTCGCCCCGCTTCGCCTGGCGTGCCCGTGTGCCGACTGCAACGCCAAGCGCTCTCGTGATCAGTCCGTCGCCCCGTGGATCGACAAGGGCCAACCGATCACGATCACCGACGCCGAACTCTCCGGCGCATGGGGGCTGAGCATCGACTGGAGCGACGGCCACTCCACCGGCATCTACGCCTGGGAGAAGCTCCGCGAATGGGTCGATGCCGGCCGCGTCGGCACGGTCGACGGCTGAGCGACCTCGATCGCGTCGTCAGGCAGGGCTGATCGCGTCGCCGATGAGGCGAGCTGCCGCAGCAACACCGGAACCACCGATGGGTGCACCGATGGCGCGTAGCGCCGCCTCGATCGTGCCGATCGTGCCAAGCAGCATCGGAGGGTTGAGGTGCCCCATGTGGCCGATCCGAAAGCGCGGCGCATCGGCCGCACCGATCCCGAGCCCCAAGGTCAACCCCATGTCGTGCTCGCAGATCCGTCGCAGTTCGGTGGCATCAACGGTGCCGGTCGAGATCGTTGTCAAAGCATGCGACCGCGCCGCTGGATCGGAGATGTTGCAGCGCAGCCCGTCGTCTGTTTGCCACGCATCAACTGCCGCCCAGACCGATCTGGCGAGGATCTCATGGCGCCACCACACGTTGTCGAGGCCCTCCTCGAAGATCATGTCGAGCGCCTCACGTAACCCATAGAGCAGCGGGATCGGCGGCGTTCCGTTGTAGAGCTGATAGTGCGCATCCACGTTGCGACGCGAGGTCCAGTCGAAGTACCCCACACGCATGTCGGCGCGTTCGTGGGCCGCGAGGGCCTTCTCGTTCGCCCAGACAATCCCGATTCCGGGCGGTGTCATCAGGCCTTTCTGGCTGGCACCGACCGTGACATCGACACCCCACTCGTCCATCTCGTATCGATCGCAACCGAGTGATGCGATGGCATCGACCATCAGCAAGGCCGGGTGTCCGGCAGCATCGATCGCGCGACGGATCGCCGGGATGTCGTTGCGCACGCCGGTGGCGGTGTCGGCGAGGACGACGAGGATCGTCTTGATGCTGTGATCGGAGTCGGCCCGCAACCGCTCCTCGACGGCGGCTGGATCGACCGGGCCGTCGTCGACGCCTGGCAGTACCTCCACCTCGGCGCCACTGAGAGCGGCTTGATCGCCCCACGCGACTGCAAACGTTCCGGATTCGAGGACGAGTACCCGCTCGCCGCGTCGCATCGTGTTCGACACCACCATCTGCCACGCGGCATGGCCGTTGCCGATCACGATGAACACTTCTCCGGATGTCCGCGCCACCGATGGCAGGTCGGCGAACAGGCTGTTCGACAGCTCGACCAACGGTCCGTCGTAGATGTTCGGCATCGGGCGATGCATCGCTGCAAGCACCCGATCCGGGACGATCGATGGGCCGGGAATGGCCACCTGCGGTCGCCCATGGCGAAGCGTCATCCGGCGATCCTCAGCCGAGTAGCAACTCGGCGAAGCTCGGCAGGGCCATCGCCGGGCCCGAGAGCAGGAACTCGGTGATGCAGGTCTCGCGCCACTTGTCGAGTTCGTCGCGAATCTTCTCGGGCGGGCCGACGAGTGCGACATCTTCGACCATCGCGAGCGGGATAGCCGCCGCCGCCTCGGCCTTCTTGCCCTGTAGGTACAGCTCCTGAACCCTGTCGGCGACGTCGCCGTATCCCATCCGGGCGAAGACCTCGTAGTGGAAGTTCGCGTCCTTGGCGCCCATGCCGCCCGCGTAGAGCGCGAGGAAGGGGCGCACCATGTCGGCGCACTTCTCGGTGTCGTCGCCGGGGATGATCATCGCCGTTGCACTGACTTCGAAGCGATCCTTCTTCGTCGGGTCACCCGAGGCGTCGAAGCCCCGCTGAAGGCAGTCGCGGTAGAACTGGTCCTCTTTCGGTGAGAAGAACAGTGGCAACCAGCCATCGCAAATCTCGGCCGACAACGCGACGTTCTTCGGGCCTTCGGCCGCGAGATAGATCGGGATGTCGTTGCGGAGGGGGTGCACGGTCGACTTCAACGGCTTGCCGAGTCCGGCACCCCCGTCGAACGGCATGTCGTAGAACTCGCCGTGGAACTCGACCGGCTTCTCGCGGGCGATGATCGACCTGACGATCTCGACGTACTCACGAGTTCGGGCGAGCGGCTTCGGGTACGGCTGGCCGTACCAGCCCTCCACGACCTGCGGCCCAGATGCGCCGAGGCCGAGGATGAACCGACCGTTCGACAGGTGATCCATCGTGATCGCAGCCATGGCGGTCGCGGCCGGGGTCCGAGCCGACATCTGGGCGATAGCGGTGCCGAGCTTGAGTGTTTCGGTCGATGCGCCCCACCATGCGAGTGGCGTGAGCGCATCGGAACCGTAGGCCTCGGCCGTCCACACCGAGTTGAAGCCGAGGCGTTCGGCCTCCTTCACCCCGTCGAGTGCCCCCTTCGGCGGACCCGCCGACCAGTATCCCGTGTTGTAGCCGAGCTTGATGTCTCCCATGAGCGCACGGTACGTCATCGACGTGGCCCGCCCCCACCCAAGCGCCCCACCCGAGCGCCCCACCCGAGCGCCCCACCCAAGCGATCCCCCGAGCGATGAGGTTCGCGTGAACCCCCTGCGCCCGTTTCTCATCGCAGTCCGGGTTGATCGCGTTGCGATGAGGTTCGCGTGCACCCCCTGCGCCTGTTTCTCATCGCAGAGCGTCGGGCATGCTGGGGGAGTGGTGGCGAGTGATGATCGACTGGTGGTGACCGACAGTGTTCGGATCCCGCGTCACGAACTCGCCGTGACGTTCAGCCCGTCAGGCGGCCCCGGGGGCCAGCACGCCAACAAGGCTGCGACTCGCGCGGAACTCACCTTCGATGTCGAAACCTCGGGTGCGTTCACCGACGTTCAACGCGAGCGAGTACTCGCGAAGCTCGGGCCGGTTGTCCGCGTCGTGGCCGACGACGAACGTTCCCAGTTGCGCAATCGCACGCTCGCCGAGGAGCGTCTCGCCGAGCGGCTGCGGAGCGCGTTGCACGTCCCACGCAGCCGTCGAGCGACCAAGCCCACGCACGGTTCTCAACGTCGGCGCGTCGAGGCCAAGAAACAACGCGGCGAGGTCAAGCGCTATCGCCGTCCGCCGTCGCCTGAGGACTGAGGTCGCATCCGGGGGCAGGTGTCGGCTCAGGTGTCGACTCCCAACGCATCGATGGCGACAGCGCCGAGTGACTCCGCGACGATCGCGTTCGCGTAGTGGCCGTCCACAGTGTTGAGGCCGTGCGCCAGCGCCGGGTCGCGGCGGGCAGCTCCGATCGCTCCGTGCAGCGCAACGTCGAGCTGGTACGGCAGCGTGGCGTTCGTGAGCGCGTAGGTGCTCGTGTGCGGCACGGCGCCGGGCATGTTGCCGACCGCGTAGTGGACCACGTCGTGCACCACGTACGTCGGCTCG
>JANPCI010000303.1:0-3286 GCA_031430875.1 Actinomycetes bacterium
TGCTGGCTTTGAAGCCACGTGTCTGCGCGGCGAGGTTTGCGGTGTCCTGGTCGAGCACGGCGCCGAGCGACGTCGGCAGGCCCGCGACGGTGGTGTAGCTGTCGTCTACATCCAGGTCGACGGGTTCCGCGGGCAGCGGCACCTTGCCCGATCGCGGCTTGGGACGCAGGTACAGCACCTCGTACATGCATCGATCGGGGTCGGGGCCGTCGGGCCGGAACCGGTAGCACAGCGGGATCTGCAGGCCGGGGAAGAAGAACGCGTTCGGGACCAGGAAGTACTCGATCGAATCGATCGTCTCGGTCACCGACAGGTTGGTGAAGTCGTTGTCGTACTGCTCGCCGAGCACCTCTTGCATGTGGCGGGCATAGACGTCACGAGCCCGTTCGCCCTCCGGGATCGTCGGCACGTCCTGGCCGGGGTTCTTCCGGTACATGAGCATGTTCAAGATGCCCTGCTCGTCGGGTCGCTTCTCCTCGGGAACGTGTGGGCTCGTGGTGCCGATCGTGTGCACGAAGCGGGACACGTTGTCGCCGAACACGTCGTACTGAGCGTTGGCATCGCCGGCCGTGTAGATCGACTGCGAGTGCGTTTCGAGGATGTGGTACGCCTCGAGGAACGCCTCGGCGGATGCCTTCCAGTTCGCGGGCAATCGCTTGCGAATGTGGACTTCGACATAACGGTCGGAGAGGTCCCAATTGGCGAAATGATCGGGCAGCACACCGAGGTACTCATCCAAGGATGGGGCCCTCAACTCTGCCGGGCAGTCGTCGAAGTTTACGAAGATGAACCCGCCCCACTGCCCGGTGCGGATCTGCGGGAGCTGGTACTCCTCGGCGTCGACGTGCGGGAAGTCCCACTCGCACGGCAGGTCGATGAGCTCTCCGTCGAGATCCCACGTCCATCCGTGGAACGGGCAGCGCAGCTTCGGGCTGTAGCCCGTCGTGGCCGGCGGCTTCAATTGGGTGCCGCGATGGAGGCATGCGTTGTGGAAGGCCCTGACCGAGCCGTCGGGGCCGCGCACGACGATGGCCGACCGGTCACCGATGTCGTAGACGTAATAGTCGCCCGGCTCGGGGATGTGCTCCTCTCGGCACGCCCACTGCCAGGTACGCGACCACATGTGGTCGTGTTCGAGCGCGGCGTATGTCGCCGACGTGAACTCCTCGTACGGAACATCGGCGTCGCCTTCGAACTCGTAGGACTCCACCAGCAGTGGTGCCGGCGGGGAGGTCGAGTCGCCGAGGATGAGTTCTCTCGTGCTCGGGCCGGGACATCTTGCCTCGCCCGGGCGCAACGAGACAGGGGTGACGGTCTCGCTCATGGTGTGGTCCGGTCTGTTGGGGTCGGGTCCGGAAAGACCGAGCCGGTCTGTTGGGGTCGGGTCCGGAAAGACCGAGCCCGAAGGACAGGCTGGATCATCCCGTGGACCTGATCATCGAGGTGTGTTCGAGGGCGAAGGGCACCGCGGGGTCGAGGATCTCCTGGAGCTCGACGATGTTGCCGTCGGGGTCGCGTCCGTAGATCGCGCGGAGCTGGCTACTGCCGAGCTCGTCACTCGTTGGCGGCGGTGCATGAAACGTCATGCCGTTGGCCGAGAGCCGTTGGTACTCGGCGTCGATGTCGGTGACGTCGAGGCAGAAGTGGGTGTAGCCGTGATTCGCCGGAGTTCGACCAGGGTCGGCCGGTGTGCCGACCGGCGCCTCGTATTGGAACAGTTCGAGGTACGCGTTGCCGGCCTGCAGCATCAGCTGACGGGCCGCCGAACCGGGGAGATCGATGATTCGGTCGATGATCGGCCGGTCACTCCAACTCGTTGTCATCACCGGTTGGAAGCCGACAACATCGATGTAGAACGCTGACAGGCGGTCGAGGTCGGGTGTGGAGATCGCCACGTGATGGACTCCTCGGATCATTCCGCTCGCCCCTTCCCTCCGTGTGCGGTACGAGCCGCCTGACTTACCGAACGAGCAGTAGGTTAGTCGTGTGGGGTCTGCACCGAAGAAGGGGACGACATGACCGACATCATCGAACAACCGGTCGCTGGCCAACCCGTGAAGGTGCGGGGCACACCGCGTACGAAGGCGCCCGAACCGGAGCTGAGCTCGAACACGATTCGTGGCGATCGGTACTGGTCGCCCGAGTTCGCCCGCCGCGAAGAAGAGGCGCTGTGGCCGCGCGTGTGGCAGGTGGCCGGACGGGTCGATCAGATCCCCGGACCGGGCGACTACGTCACCTACGAGATCGGGCGCGACTCGGTGATTGCCGTTCGTGGGCTCGACGCCGCGGTCCGCGTCTTCTACAACGTCTGCCAGCACCGCGGTAACCGGCTCGTCACGGCCGAAGTGGGCACGCTGCTGACCGGCGAGTTCCAGTGCGCCTACCACGGGTGGCGGTTCGGCGTGGATGGTCGGCTCAATTGGGTTCCCGACGAGGACGACTTCGTCGACGGCAGCCCGTGCGGGGTGCGTAACCTCGTCGAGATGCCGTCGGACACCTGGGCCGGATTCATCTGGTTCAACATGGACCAGAACGCAGCTCCGTTGCGCGAGTGGCTCGACCCGGTCGCCGAACACCTCGATGCCTACCGCATGGAGAACATGAAGCGCACCAACTGGGTGACCGTGGTCGGCGAGTTCAACTGGAAGTGCGTCCAGGACAACTTCAACGAGAGCTATCACCTGCCGTACGTGCACCCCCAGACCCTCGCGTCGATGAACGAACATCACACTGGCTGCCAGTTCGACCTGTATGAGTCGGGTCACGCACGCATGCTGATGCCGGGCGGTGGGCCGGGGCCGCAGTACACCGGCAAGCCCGAACGCACCCTCAAGAGCCTCGCTCCCGACATGGAGTTCTGGGAGCTCGATCCGGCGCCATTCGTCGACGACCTGAGCGGGATCCGCGTCGCCTTGCAGCAGCGCAAGCGCGAACTCGGCGAGTCGAAGGGGTACGACTTCTCGAGCTACTCCGACGAGCAGTTGACCGACAACTACCACTACACCGTGTTCCCCAACATTTCGTTCAGCATGAAGCCCGACGGCTGTATCTGGCTGCGTGCCACTCCGCATCCGACCGACCCGCAGAAGTGCCACTTCGACATGTGGTACCTCACCCTCTTCCCGGAGGGGTCGAAGGAGTACTGGTCCAACTCGATGCGTGACTGGGTGTCGGTCGACCATCAGGTCGAACACGAGACCGGGATTGCCGGCGAAGTGTCGTGCGGCCCCGGCATCGACCAGGACGTTGCGATCTGGAACACCCAGCAGCAGGGTCTGCGGTCGCG
>JANPCI010000304.1:0-12081 GCA_031430875.1 Actinomycetes bacterium
CGGCACTCGCCGCACGAGGTCTTCGGTGTCGGCGAACAGTCCTCTCGCCGTGCGGGTCGCCTCGATCTCGTCGGCCAGCTCCGAGCCGATCCCGCGCACCGATCCGAGCCCGAGCCGCACTGCGACCCCGTTCTGTGAGGAATCGTTCGGCTCCAACGTCGCCGCTGCACGCGACGCGTTGAGGTCGGGCGTGTGCACGACCACCCCGTGGCGGCGGGCGTCGCGAACCAGCGTGTGCGGCGACCAGAACCCCATCGGCTGCGCGTTGAGCAGCGCCGCACAGAACGCTGCGGGTTCGTGATACTTGATCCACGACGACGCATAGACGAGATAGGCGAAGCTCACCGAGTGCGACTCGGGGAAGCCGTAATTGGCGAACGCCTTCATCTTCATGAACAGCTCGTCGGCGATCTCGCCGGTGATGCCACGTTCGGCCATCCCAGCGAACAGGCGCTCCTTCAACCGCTCCATCCGAGCGGCCGAACGCTTCGATCCCATCGCTTGGCGCAACTCGTCGGACTGCGCCGGCGTGAACCCGGCAACGTCGATCGCCATCTGCATCAGCTGTTCCTGGAACAGCGGCACGCCGAGCGTCTTGCCGAGCGAATTCTCCAACAGTGGGTGCAGGTACGTGATCGGCTCGAGCCCGTTGCGACGCCGGATGTACGGATGCACCGACCCCCCTTGGATCGGGCCGGGCCGGATCAGCGCCACCTCCACCACGAGGTCGTAGAACCGGCGCGGCTTGAGCCGCGGCAACGTCGCCATCTGTGCCCGCGACTCGATCTGGAAGACGCCGACGGTGTCGGCCCGGCACAGCATTGCGTACACATCGTCGTCCTGGGGGATGGTCGCGAGGTCGATCTCGTAGCCGCGGTGTTCGCGCACGAGGTCGACGGCGTAGTGCAACGCCGACAGCATCCCGAGGCCGAGCAGATCGAACTTGACCAGCCCCGTGCGGGCGCAGTCGTCCTTGTCCCACTGCAGCACCGACCGCTTGTCCATCCGTGCCCACTCCACGGGGCAGACCTCGATCACCGGGCGGTCGCAGATGACCATCCCGCCGGAGTGGATCCCGAGGTGGCGCGGAGCGTCCTCCACCTCGAGGGCCAGCTCGAGTACCGGCTCGGGAATCGTGCAGTCGGGCTGCGCGGCGGTCGTTGCCACACCGCCCCATCCGTCGACCTGCTTCGACCAGGCATCCTGCTGGCCGGGTTCGAAACCGAGGGCCTTGGCCATGTCGCGCACCGCCGAACGCGCCCGGTACGTGATGACGTTGGCGACCTGGGCGGTGTGGTGGCGGCCATAGCGTTCGAAGACGTACTGGATCACCTCTTCTCTGCGCCCACTCTCGATGTCGACGTCGATATCCGGCGGGCCATCGCGCTCGGGCGACAGGAACCGCTCGAACAGCAGCCCGAGCGACACGGCATCGGCCGCCGTGACTCCGATGGCGTAACAGACCGCCGAGTTGGCCGCGCTCCCCCTGCCCTGGCAGAAGATGTTCGCCCGGCGACAGAACTCGACGATGTCCCACACGATCAGGAAGTACCCGGCGAAGTCGAGTTGTTCGATGAGCGCCAGTTCGTGATCGATCGTTGTCCAGGCCCGAGCCCGCAGCGACAGATCTTCCACCACACCGTTGGCCGCGGAGGCAGAGCGAACCGGCCGTTCGCCGTAGCGGCGACAGGCACCCTGCTCGGTCACTCGACGCAGGTACTGCATCTCGGTCATCGGGCGGCCGTCGGGTCCGGCCGGACACGGGAACGGCGGCAACTTCGGCGCCACGAGCGACAGATCGAACGCTGCGGCCCGACCGATCTCGGCCGCCCGCTCGACCACACCCGGATACCGCCGGAACCGCCTGGCCTGCTCGGCGCCGGAGCGCAGGTGGGCCCCTGCTGCAGCAGGCAGCCACGGGTCGATCTGGTCGAGGCTGCGACGCGACCGCACCGCGGCGAGCGCCGTGGCCAGTCTGCGTTGCGCCGGTGTTGCGTAGTGGACGTTGTTGGTCGCCACGCACTCGACGCGCTCACGGTGGGCAATCTCGACAAGGGCATCGTTGCGAGTGGAATCGAGCGGATCGCCGTGATCCCACAACTCCACCAGTACGCGGTCACGCCCGAACGCGTCGACCAACCGGAGCAACTCGCGGCGAGCTGCCGCCGGGCCGTCGGCCACAAGTGCCGCCGGGACCGCTCCCTTACGGCAACCGGTCAGCACCCAGGCGTGGCCGGCGACGGTGTCGGCCACGTCGGCGAACGCGAACTGTGGGGCGCCCTTCTCCCCTGCGAGGTGCCCGGCGCTGAGCGTCCGTGACAGTCGGGCATACCCGGTGGGGCCGTCAGCGAGCACGAGCAGATGGGTCCCCGACGGATCGGGGGCGTGGGAGTCGGGAACCATGCCGGTGTCGATTTGACGGTCGGTGTCACGTTCGGATCGCACCACCGAACCGTGATGCCCCGACAGCCCGATCTCGGTGCCGAACACGGTCGGCAGGCCCACCGCCTTGGCCGCCTCGGCGAAGCGCACCACCCCGTAGAAGCCGTCGTGGTCGGTGAGTGCCAGCGCGTCGAGGCCGAGCCGGGCTGCTTCGGTGGCCAGTTCTTCGGGATGCGATGCACCGTCGAGGAACGAGAAGTTCGAGTGGCAGTGCAGCTCGGCATACGGAGTGGTCGGCGCGGCGGCCGAGCGCGTCAGGTCGGACGAGCGCGTCAGGTCGGACGGCGCCTCGAACGGTTGGCGCTTTCGGCTCCACGCCGGGCCGTCGCCACCCGAGTTCCACGAAGGACTTCCCGGGGCGCGCCCATCTCGACCGGCCGTACGGCTCTGTCTGCTCGATGGTCGGTCCGACAGGGTCGCTTCGAGTTCGCTCCATGACCAGGACGGGTTGTTGAACCCCACCGAACCCAGTATCGAACATGTGTACGACTCACGCAAGTTCGCCTCCCCGCCAGCTCCCCGAAATTCTCCTGCAGGTGCGCGCTCAGCGCGCACTGCCAGGAGAATTTCGGGTTTGGTTCCCGCACGCTTTCCGCAAGTCAGGGGGTCAGGGCGAGCAGGATGCCGCGCAGACCGGGGTCGGCCCGGTCGATGGCGGCATCCCACGTGAACCAGGCGACCTGCTGGCTCTCCCCCTCGGGCGGGGCCGGGTCGGCATCTGCGCCGTCGATGAGATAGCGCAGGTCGAGATGCGTGTGGCCCCGACCGCCGGCGTGCACATCGACATGGATCAGCTCCGGAATACCCAAGTCGTCGACAGGGCCTGCGAATCGGACATCGAGGCCGGTCTCTTCACGACTCTCACGCAGCGACGCGTCCCACGGGGTCTCACCGGGATCGATGTGGCCGCCCGGCTGCAACCAGATGCCGAGCCGCTTGTGTTCGAGCAGTACCACCCCGCGCGCTCCGACCACGATGCCGGATCCGGTCACATGGACAACATCGACGTCCTGATCGAGCGGGGCCTCCAGCTGGTCGAATGCCACCAGGAACGCCACGATCGAGTCGGCCTCACGCTGATCGACCGGCATCCTGGCGGCAACGTCGGATCGGATGCGCTGGTGGAGTTCGTCGTGCGGCTGCGGCATCGCACCGGTGTAGCAGTCGCACACACGAATGACACGCGTGTGATTTCTTTCGATTTCTTCTTGAGTTCGTCAGCTTCCTGCCGATACCTCCACCAGGACATGAAGATCGGCCTCCCCTGGCCGACCCAACTGGCGGGACACCACACATGGACAACGACACCAACATCGCACCTCGCATCCTGATCGCAGTCGACGACCCCGACCTGCGTCGCACGAGCGTGGCAGAGCTGCGGGCCGCCGGCTTCAGCGTCAGCGCTCCGACCGATGGCGATGCAGCGATCATGCTGGCTGAGTCGTTCTCACCCGATGTGCTGATCGTCTGCTCTCACCTGCGAGCACCCGATGGCCGCCCCCTCTACGAGCGTCTGCGTGAATCCAGCGAG
The DNA here is from genome assembly GCA_031430875.1 of Actinomycetes bacterium. Classification (GTDB taxonomy): domain Bacteria; phylum Actinomycetota; class Acidimicrobiia; order Acidimicrobiales; family Ilumatobacteraceae; genus Sva-07. The sequence goes on from JANPCI010000304.1 coordinate 3,974, forward strand.
CAGTACCTGCTCTGCATCACCGACGAAGGCGCCCACCGGGCCCGCGCCGCAGTGCTCCACTCCGGTGCCGACGACGCCGTGTCGATGCCGGTGCTCCCCGAGGAACTCTCCGCTCGCTGTCACGCCCTCCTGCGTCGCCCCCGCCAGATGCAGAGTCGTGTCGACAGCCCACTGACGTCGGTGCTCAATCTCGGCCCGCTGACGATCGATCTCGGTCGTCGCGAAGTACGAATCGTCGACGAGGAAGTTGCGACGACCCGCATCGAGTTCTCGCTGCTCGAGCAGCTGTGCCGCCGACCGACCGAGGTCTGCACCCGCGAGGATCTCCTCGACGCCGTATGGGGCCCAACGTGGGTCGGCGACAACCACGTCGTAGATGTCCACCTGTCGAACCTGCGCCGCAAGCTCGACAAGGCCGGCCCGGCGTACAAGGTCATCCACACCGTGCGTGGCGTCGGCTTCCGCCTGGCGAACGACGTGACCGACCAGTTCGAGATCTCCCACGCCTTCGGCCTCGCTGCTGTCGGCTGAGTTTCAGATCAGTCGGTTCCTCGTCGGTGCGGTCCCCTTCCCTTTGCGGGCCGGCTGTCACACCCCCAAAGTACGGTGGCGTCCATGGCGACGCCGAGCGATGGACGCAGCACAATCGAGTACTTGCTCGGCCATGGCCGCCTCGAACGGATCGACGCGACGACCGCAGGTGCCACGGCTGCGTCGATCATCGGACGGGCCGAGCGGCGTCTACTCACTGCCGATGGTGGCCTGGAAGCGGGCGACGTCGATGGGGCGTTCGCTGCCGCCTACGACGCATACCGGATGGCAGCTGAGGCGTTGCTCGTTCGCCAAGGGCTGCGAGCCACCGGGGGCGACGGATCGCACATGACGGTCGAGGACGCCATCGGAGCGCAATTCACCAAGAAGATCCCCGGGTTCGCCAAGCCGACGTTCGAACGCCTTCGCCGCACGCGACACGCCGCGCAGTACTTCGATCCGTCCAGCGCCGAGATCAGCGTCGACGACTCGACATGGGCGCTGACGACCGCTCGGACCGTTGTCGGGGCAGTCGAACATTTGTTGGCGACCGACCCTCCGGAGTTGTTCACGTAGCTGCGAGTGGCACAGCGACCATGGGTCGCGCGGCGACGGTGTCGTGGAACGTCCCGGTGCCCTCGCTGAGCCAGTCCGCTGGCCGTATGGTCACCTGCACTGCTCGCCCGAGTCGTCGTTCGGCTGCGCTGGCAGCTGCGTACAACTCGTCGCGGTCTGGGCTGCCGAGCACGAGCAGGTCGACGTCCACTACCGGGCGGTTCCCCGCCTCGCCGGAGAACCGTGCCGCCCATGACCCATAGACGTAGGCCGCATCGATTCCATCGATGCTGGACAGGGCGCCGCCGAGCACCCATGGCACACCGAACGCCTTGACCAACACATCCGACAGCCCGGCGAAGTACGGGCTCGACTGCTCCGCGCTGATGAGGCGCGTTCTTCCCACGAGCCGACTTGTCACCAGGCCCGCTGCCTGCGCACGCTCGACCTCGCGATGAACAGACGCATACGGAATCCCCGTTCGGTCGGCCAACTCCACGAGCGAGTGCTCGGTTGCCCGGTCGCCGAGGATGAGCGCGAGCAACTCGGCCTGCTGTTGCGATCGGAAGATCGGGAGCAGTGACGGCGTCGGTGTCTTATCCACAAACTGGATGATATCTCTCAATTAGCGAGAAGTTGAGAGGACATCGCAGCGATGACTCCACCACGGCATTCAGTCGTAGCGGGCGCTGATCCACCAGCGTTGGTGTTCGGCGACGACCAGATAGCCGTCGTGGTCGTCGGTGACCACTTGGAACCGGGCCAGGCGTCGATGCCGTTCGGGCTCCCACCAGCGTTCCTCGACCGGCCACGGACCCGCCCACGCGACGATCGGCCGCGGCCTGCCGCGACGCCACCCCGACGCGTCGTCGCCCGTCAACAGTCGCAACATGGCCGGACGCGCCGACACCATCCCCCGGCCGGTGACCCGCAACGACTCGCCGTGTTCGTCGAGCACCTCGACCGGGTGAGGATCAGCGAACACCGTTGCCGGCGATGGCGACGGGAGCGCGCCGGGCCACGGCCCCGTCGGCCCGCTCCCCGACACTGCCCTCGACACTGCCCGCTGGTCGAGATCGACCATGGCAGCCGGCACCCACTCGTAACGGTCAGCCGGGAGACGTCCACCTCGCCACACCGGCACGGTCACCGCATCCTGCGATGTGAGGGTGGACAATCGGGCGATCGCCCGTGCCGCTCGCCGGTCGGCTTCGGTCTGGCCGCCCCACAGGCCGAGTTGGCTGCCCTCGTCGGCACGTACCTCGTCGGGTGTCAGACGAACGAGGGCGATACCGCCGGTCAGCTCCTGGTCGCTCCCCCGCGGGAGGCCGATCCAGGCGTCGAGCTGCCAGCGGACCCGTTCGACCATCGCCGACGCCGTGAGCCCTGCCGACCGGTACCACGACCGCTCCGACCGTTCGCCGTGCTCCGACTCCAACAGCACCACCAGGCGGGTGCAGACCCGACCATCGGCGCCGAGCGAACCGGCCAGTTCGTCGGCCAACTGTTTGGCAACGAACACCACGGCGCTCGACTGCGCGGCGGGGTCGTCGAGCACCTGGTCGAGGCGCCGCTCCGGGGCGGGGTCGGTGGTGCTCGACGGGCGTGTGTCGGCGCCCGACGCCAACCGGTGCGCATGCACGCCGGGGTGGCCGAATCGCCCGAGGACGTCGACGGCGCTCAACGCGGCGAGGTCACCGAGGCGTCGCAAGCCGAGGCGGGCGAACAGTTCGATCAGTTCAGGATCGGACTCGCCCAGTGTCTGCAACCAGCCGATCGGGAGTTCGGCGCAGAACGCCGGCGACTCCCCCGCCTCGACGATCACCGGATGTCCCTGCCGAACCGCCAGCCGCGCCGCGATACTCGACGCGAATCGTCCATCGGCGACCCCCACACCGGGGATGAGCGACGCGGTTTCGGCTCCCCCGATCCCGGTCAGACGATCGGCCAGACGGTCGGCCAATGGCGCGTCGCCACCGAAGTAGCGCGACGGCCCGAGCGCCCGCAGGGTGATCCATCCCGGTTCGACCACGTCGAGACGCGGCGAGATCTCGGCGACGGCACGGACCATCGGCTCGAACTCACGAGCGTCACGGTCGGCATCGTGGTCGATCAGGGTGATGTGCGGGCAACGCCGCTGAGTCTGACGGCGTCGTTGGCCGACGACGACGCCGTCGGTCGCCGCAGCGGCGGTGCGCGCCACGACCCGGTTCGCGGACATGACTGCGGCCGCAACATCGACAGGGAACCCCGCAGCCACCACCGGCCAGTCGGGGAACCACACCGTGACGATTCGTTGGGGGATGTCCATGATGCTGCGGTCGATGCTCGGTCGATGCTCGGTCGGTGCTCGGTCGGTGCTCGGTCAGGCGGAGATGGCGAGCTGGCAGCTGCGCCTCAGAAGACGTCGACCGGAGGCCTGAACCACCACGCGACGTTCACGGAGATGCCCATGTCCGTCGCCGAGCCCCGACCACTGCGGCGCATCGGTGTGGAGCACACCGTCGCACGACATCGCTCCGGGGTCGCCCAACACGATCGTGACCACCTCACGCTGACGCAGGCGCAGGGCGAGTTTGCGAACCGCGGCAGCAGGCAGTCCACTCGGCACTCGCACGAGCAGCACGTCGAAGCCGTCGGCGGCAGCGGCCACCACGTCGACCCAGCGTGCCGGGTCGCCGCCGGTGCCGACGGCCACGATCCGCTCCAGCGGCACACCGAGTTCGCTGGCGGCATCGAGCCCGATCGTCGGCAGGTCGACCACAGCCATCCACGCCCCGGCCGTGACGGCGGCGGCGACCAACGCGAGCGCCGTCGAGGTTGCCGCCGGGCCCTGGCAGCCAACCGTGCGGCCCCGCACGAGCCCTCCCTCGGCGAACAACCCGGCGAGGTCAGCCCCCACCGGTATCGTGCGTTCGCGCGCCAGCACCACGGGTGCCACTCGTTGGGTCAGTGCAGCGAGGTCGACAGCCAGTTCCATCCAGACACGTTATCGAACACACGTTCGCTCCACCACCGGTCTTTCCGGACCCGACCCCAACAGACCGGCCCGGTCTTTCCGGACCCGACCCCAACAGACCGGCCCGGTCTTTCGGGGTCTGACCCCAACAGACCGGACGCCGACAGACCTCAGCGGGACAGGGCGTGGCGAGTGAGCACGTCGTCCATGTCGAGGCTGGTCGCGGCGTAGGCGTCGGCGCCCAGCGACCGGGCATGGTCGAGATCGGCAACGGCGCGACCACCGACTACAACCAGCACCGAGGGATCAGCGATATGAGCTGCTGCGCACGCATCGGCGAGCGACGCGAGATTGTCGGACGACATCACCGACAATCCGACCGCCAGAAGATCGGGCGTCTGGTTGATCACATGCGCGAGCGATTCGTTCGGCACGTCGACGCCGAAGTCCGACACGTCCCACCCCCGCAACCGCAGGAGATCGCCAAGCATCGCCACCGGCAACGCGTGGAACTCGCCGGCCGGCGAGCCGAGCGCTACCACGCCGCGCGATCGGCCACGTCGATTGAATCGCGGGCCGATCCGACCGACGATGCGCATGGCGATGCCCGTCGCGCGGTGCTCGATCGAAACGTCGAGTTCCCCCGCAGCCCATCGCTCACCGATCGCCGCCATCGCCGGGGTCAGCACGTCGAGATAGATCTCGTCGAGCTCCGCCCCCGCAGCCATTGCCGCCTCGACGACACTCCACGACCCGGGCGCATCACCGGCGACCAGGCGCGATTCGAGCCGACTCGACCACGGTGCTCGACGATTGCGCGGGCCACCGTTGCCGGACGGGCCGACGGTCGCCGCAGCGACCTTCGCATCCTCGCGGAAGCGGTCGACGGCCGAACGCTGTACCTGCCAGACCCCGCCGGCCTTCGACGCCTCCATCACCCCGAGACGCACGTACCGGTACGCGGTCATGTAGTGCACGCCGAGCTCGTCGGCAGCTTCTTGAAGGGTGAGTATGCCGTCGGTCATCTGGTCCCCAGCCAACGCTGGCTGCCCGACGCTAGAGCGACAACCCGGGTACGCGCCGAATCCTGCGCCGACAGCGTGGCGTCGAATCGTGGCGTCAGCTGTTGTTGGCGTTCCAGCGCGTGCGGGCGGAACGGCCGCGATCGAGGAGATGGCCGGGAACCCGCTTGGCGGCTTCCGACAGTTCACCGACATCTCCACCACTGCCGCCACCACTGTCGCCACTCGGAGCCGCTGTCGCATCCTGCTCCGGTTGCAGGTCTTCGAACGCCGGCGGCTCAACGCCTGGCTTCCAGTACTGGTACAGGTCGCGCACCACATCGGACAGGCCGGCCGAGTCATGGCCCTTGGCCAGATCGACCGTGATGATATTGGCGTACACGTGGACCCCATCGACCTGGCCGGTGGCGAACATACGCCGAGCAAGTTCGTCAGATGGGGTGTTGCCCCAGGCATCGTCGACAGACCCGAAATGCTCATGGCCCATGCCGGACAGGGTGCGATTGAGCTCGAAGCGCACGACGCCGCGTGACGAACTCGGCTTCTCGGTGACGGCGACCAGCTGACCCATGACTTGCCAACGCTAGCGCCCCGGCCCGCCGCGCAACCCCATCCATCGAGCCGAACCGAGCCGACAACCAGGCCGTCGACGGTCACGTTGGCGATTCAAGACTTCGTCAAGGCGGCGGCGAGTACGGCGGGGAACTCGTCGGGCGTGGCCGACATCACGGTCGCCCCCAGTGCGGCGAGCGCGGCGGCGTGAGTGTGATCGTGAGCCGGCGTCCCTTCGTCGCTGAGTGCGAGCAACACCACCACCTGAGCGCCGGCACCGATCAGGTCGCCGACCCGGCGATACATGAGTTCGGCGTTGCCGCCTTCGAACAGGTCGCTCACGAGGAACACGACGCTGTCTCGGGGCCGATCGACGAGTTGCCGGCAATACCCCAGCGCATTGGCGATGTCGGTGCCGCCGCCGAGTTGCACGCCGAACAGCACCTCGACCGGATCGTGCAGGAACGCAGTGAGGTCGGTGACCGATGTGTCGAACGCGATGAACGACGTGCGCAGTGCTGGGATCTGGGCGAGGACCCCACCGAAAAGCGACGCGTAGACCACGCTGTCGGCCATCGAACCCGACTGGTCGACAGCGATCACCACGTCGCGCGCCAGGCTGCGCTGGCGGCGCCCATGGCCGACGAGGCGTTCGGGCACGAGCGTGCGATGTTCCGGAATCCAGTGACGCAGGTTTGCGGAGATCGTCATCGGCCAGTCGATGTCGCCGGGGCGCGGTCGCCGCGTCCGCGCCGACCGGGCGAGCGCGCCGCGCACGGCCTGGCGGGTCTGGTCGGTGAGGCGTCGCTCGAGGTCGTCGAGCACCTTGGCAATCACCTGGCGTGCAGTCGCCCTCGTCTCGTCGGGCAGGTGCCGGTTGAGTTCGACGAGGAGTGTGACGAGATGGATGTCGGGTTCGAGGCCTTGGAGCAGCTCCGGTTCGAGGAGCAGTTGGCGCAGGTCGAGCCGCTCGATCGCATCGCGCTGGAGGATCTGGACCACCGGCGTCGGGAAGTAGCGGCGGATGTCGCCCAGCCACCGCACAACTCCTGGCTTCGAGCGACCCAGCCCACCAGCTCGCCCGGCGCGCCGCCGCGATCCAACGGGCCCACCCTCGCGATCGTCGCGGTCGTACAGCGCGCCGAGCGCTGCATCGACGCGAAGGTCATCACCGTGAAGACGCCCCATCGAACCCTCGCCCGGGACAGAATCGTCACCATCAGAGCCGGTGGAGCCTTGCCCCTCCCCCTCGACAACATCGGCGGTGGCCGGCCCGAGGAGCATCCGCCAGCGACGGCGACGCTCGGCCTCCGACACGCGCAGCAGTTCGGCCGTCATCCGACGTCCACCTCGACATGACCATCGACGGCGACTCCGAGCATGTGACGCACGGTCAGCAACGCTGCGTCGGCGCGGCGCGGGTCGACGTCGTCGCCGAAACCTGCAGCGTGTTCGACGCCGAAGCCCATCAGCACCGCCATCAGCTGGCGACGTTCGGCCGCCTCGAAGGCACCGAACGTGCGCCGCATCAGAACGATCACCGCGTCGAACGCATCGCGCGGCAGCGACGACACCCAACCGTCGAGCACCGCCAGCAGCGCTGCGTCGTGGACGAGCACGGAGCCCGAACCCGCGAGGAATCCCTCGACGAACGCCGCGCCCTTAGCAGGTGGCGTGCCACCCGACAACGCCTGCGAGAGGCGTCGCTGCACGACATCGACCGACCACACGCCCGAGTCGTGCAGGAGGCGCGTCGCTCGGCCTTGCACGAGGCCGTGTCCAGCTCCCGTCGTGAGGGCGACGAGAACCGGCGGGAGCCCGGTACGGCGAGCTGGATGATCGAGCACGGCGAGCGCACCCTGGAACGCGCTGAGCCGTTCGGCAGTAATTGCCGCGGCATCGTCGTCGAGGTGGCGCGATGCCGCCGGCAGCCCTGCGAGGATGCGCACGACGATGCCGTCGACGACGTAGCGGAGCGATTCGGCATCAGTGCCACGAACGTCGCCGTACCGCAGGGCTGAGGCCAGCGAGGGCAGCGCGTCGAGCAGCTGGCCGATGTCGGGGTCGGTGGCCGCGAGGTGAGCGAGGCGTTGGACGCTGGGCTCGACGGCAAGCGGGAGCTCCGCGAAGAGCGCCTGTTCGACCACACCGACGAGTTCGGCGACGCCCGCCGCCGCAGCAGACCGCTCGACGAGTCGGGCCGTCGCGGCCGTCTCGAGGGTGGTGCCGTAGCCCGCACGCTCGATCAGGCGGATCGACAGATCGGGGTCCCAACGCACCTCCCAGGTCTCGCGGAACGTGCCCGAGGAACCTCGGCCCTCGACGGCAACACCCCATCCGATGCCGAGCGCAACGAGGCGATGCAGGAGATGCGACTTGCGTCGCCCGGTCGGGGCGCGAAGGTCGACCTCGACGGTGCGTGTCTCGGCGCTGACAGGGAGCCGGGCCGATTTCGCCAGCTTGGCAACGTCGCGGGCGAGTGGCACCTG
>JANPCI010000305.1:0-1558 GCA_031430875.1 Actinomycetes bacterium
CAGTGGCTGGCCGCGCCCCGGCACCGTGACCGTGCCGGGTTCCATCACCTGGAACGCGGCACCTTGCGACGGGCCACCATCGACGACGAGGTAGTAGACCCCGGCCTCGGCGAGGTCGGTGCGGAAGTCGTAGTACGGGCCTGGTGACACGTCACGTCGACTCGCCGAGATGCGATCGCCGATGGGCTTGCCGTCGATATCGGTTACCTGAGCGCCCAACGTCGATGGACCATCCTGGATGAGTGCACCATCGCTCGACGCGAGGCTGATCGGCAGACGAAGCGTTCCGGGCTCTTGCACGTTCGGCGGGAAGCGCTGCGCGATGGTGTACGTGCTGCTTTCGGTCTGATCGGAAACCTCGGGTACCCCGGTGTCCTGCGATGACGACGACGATGCTGCGTCGGATCCACACGCTGCAAGAACACCCGTGGCGGCGACGCCGAGGAGGAAACCCCGTCGAGAGAAGCGGTCGGTGAGCTGGTCAAAGGTTGGTGCGGAGATCATGGTGGCTCTCGTGCGGGGGATGGGCACCTTCGACGATACCGCTGTGGTGCGCGAGGTAGCTTGATGGCATGAGCAAGCCTCTCGGCCCCTACAGCCCGGTCGTTCGCGCCGGCGACTTCGTCATCGTGTCGGGCCAGGGCGGCATGGCCGACGGCAAGGTCGTCGGGGGCGGTGTCAGCGCCGAGACCGTCCAGACCATGAAGAACGTGGCCGCGCAGCTCGCCACGGTCGGTGCGTCGCTGAGCGACATCGTCAAGACCACGTGCTTCCTCACCGATATGGAGAACTTCACGGCCTTCAACGAGGCCTATGCGGCAGCACTTGGCACCCACCGTCCCGCCCGATCGACGGTTGCCGTCGCCGGCCTGCCGGCGGGTTTCCTCGTCGAGGTCGAGGCCTGGGCGTACGTCCCGCAGGGGTGAGCTCCGAAGCTGTCGGCCGGTGCTCGTGGGCGCTCAGTGGCGGGCCCAACATCGGTGATGCGTACATCGAGTACCACGACAAGGTGTGGGGCGTACCCGAGCGTGACCCACGAGTGTTGTTCGAGTTCCTCATCCTCGAAGGCGCGCAGGCGGGATTGTCATGGTCGACGATTCTCCGCAAGCTCCCCACCTATCGGGCGGCGTACCGAGGGTTCGATCCCGAAGTGGTGGCGGCGTTCGGCGAGCACGACGTCGCTCGCCTACTGAGTGATGAGGGAATCGTGCGCAACCGGGCGAAGGTCGATGCATCGATCCGCAACGCAAGGGCGTGGCTCGAACTCGATAATCCGGCCGCGTACCTGTGGGGATTCGTCGACGGGGCCGTCATCCAGAACGCCTGGTCGACGATGGAGGTCGTGCCGGCCGAGACCGACCGCTCGAAGGCGATGAGCAAGGACCTCAAGCGTCGCGGCTTCGGATTCGTCGGGCCCACGATCTGTTACGCCTTCATGCAGGCCACCGGCATGGTCAACGACCACATCACCTCATGCTTTCGCCACCTCGAGTGTCGGGCACTAGCCTGACGTCATGCCCGGCGCCATTGCCCTCGTCATCGTGCTGCTGCTGTTTCC
>JANPCI010000306.1:0-7661 GCA_031430875.1 Actinomycetes bacterium
CCTGCGCGGATACGGCCTGACCTGCCCGTTGCACGGCGCATCGTTCGACGTGCGCGACGGTTCACATTCCGGCCCGCCGGCCTGGGAGGGCGTCACCACCCACGAGGTCATCGAGACCGATGGCGTCGCCGTGGTCGTCGCGGGCTCCCGCAACCGCGGTGACGACGGTCCGGTTGCCGACGGCAGCCGCATGCAGACCCGCTGACCCGCTTCGTCTGCTGACCGGCGTCGCCTGCTGACCGGCTTCGGTGGAGAACGCGGCGAGTCCGATCACTAGCTTTCCCGCCATGACTTCTGCACTCCCCACCACCACGAGCGAGATCACAGCCGAGTGGATGACCGACGCGCTCCGAGACTCGGGCACGATCGGGCCCGGCACCCACGTTGCGTCGGTCGTGCTCGATGCCGCCGCTGCCGGGGTCGGCTTCATGGGCGAGGTCGGCAAGGTGGGCGTCGTCTACGGCGGTGACGCCACCGACGCTCCCACGAGCATCATCGCCAAGTTCCCGACCGCGTCCCCCGACATCCGGGCCATGATGCATCCGACTCGGATCTACGAACGCGAGCACCGGTTCTACACCGAACTCGCACCGTCGACACCGCTGCGAACTCCGGCGGTGTACCACATGACCTGTGAGCTGGCGTCGACGCCGGACGCGGAGCGGTACATGTTGCTGTTGGAGGACCTGTCATCGCTGACCGTTGGCGATCAGGTCGTCGGCGTCACGGTCGAGCAGGCCCGCGCCGCCTTGGCCGGGCTGGCCGGCCATCATGCCGCCTTCTGGAACGGTGCCGGCTTGGACGATGCCGACTTCGTCCCGATCATCAACGGGCCACTCAACCAGGCGGGCGCATCGATCTACGAGGTGTCACTGCCCGGATTCATGGATGCCTTCGGTGACGCCATCAAGCCCGAACTCCGCAGTTTCGTCGAGGGCTATGCAACGGGTAGGACCCAGATCATCGACGACCTCGCGGCGATGCCGCACACGCTGGTGCACTTCGACTTTCGCGCCGACAACCTGTTGTTCGACACCGATGGCTCGGTTGCCGTGATCGACTGGCAGACGATCAGCCAGGGTGGCGGCGCCGCCGACCTCGGCTACTTCCTGTCGCAGAACCTCAACACCGACGACCGGCGCGCCCACGAGGTCGACCTGTTGCGTGGCTATCACGACGCGCTGGTTGCTCACGGGGTCACCGACTACGATTTCGACACGCTGCTGGCCGACTATCGGGTGGGCGTCACGTGTGGCTGGGTCATTCCGGTGCTGGCAGTCGGAAGTCTCGACTTCACGAGCGAACGGGCAGTCGCGTTGTGGACCGCCGTGGTCGAACGCGCTCAGAACGCACTCATCGACCACGGCTACGGCGCATGACCGGCCGCCTCGAAGGCAAGGTCGCCGTGATCACCGGTGCGGCGAGCGGAATCGGTGCCGGCACGGCGCGTCGGTTCGTGGCCGAGGGAGCGATGGTGATCGTCGCCGACATGCAGATCGACGCCGGCCAGGCGTTGGTCGATGAACTCGGTGATCACGCCCGGTTCGCCGTGACCGACGTGACGAAGGAAGCCGACGTCGCGGCGGCCGTCGACCTCGCCGTCGCCGAGTTCGGACGCCTCGACGTGATGTTCAACAACGCCGGCATCGTCGGTGCCGTCGGTCGCATCTCGGAGATGTCGGCCGAGGCGTGGGACAACACGATCGCGATCTTGCTGCGTGGAGTCTTCCTCGGCACCAAGCATGCCGCCCGCGTCATGCGGCCACAGCAGTCGGGGGTCATCATCAACACCTCGAGTACGGCAGGCATCCTCGGTGGTCTCGGCCCCCACGCCTACACCGCGGCCAAGCACGGAGTGATCGGCCTGACCAAGTCGGTCGCCAACGAACTGGCGCCCGACGGGATCCGCGTGAACGCAATCTCTCCAGGCAACACCGTGACGGCGATGACGGCGGCGGTCACGACCGGCGACGCCAGCAACGTCGAAGGCGCCGCCGAGAAGATTGCCTCGACATCACCACTCGGCTATGCGGGGTTCCCCGAAGACATTGCGGCGGCTGCCGTGTTCCTTGCCAGCGACGAGGCCCGCTACATCTCAGGGCACACGCTCGTGGTCGACGCTGGACAGACCACCGCGGGCATCACTCCCAATCGGGTCAACATCGGCTCGAGCCGGCAGTTCCACGAGGCCGGCCGGGTCACCTGAGTTCAGCCGAGTAGCCGAATCGGGTCGCTGCCGTCCCAAACATCGGCTGCACCACGCACCATGTCGTAGAACCACGCGAGCTGTTCGGTGCGCTCGTAGATCTCGATGAGGTGCCCGCGCTCGGCTCGTGCGTCGTGGAAGGCGAAGGGCATGCCTGTCGCAGTCTCGGCATACAACACCTCGTCGAGTCCGGATGCGGTCAGCTCGCCGGCAGCAGCCCGGAAGTCCTCGACGAAGAAGGCGACATGGTGGATCCCCGAATTCCCGACGATGCGTTCGCCGCCACCGTCGTGCTGACAGATCAACTCCACCATCACCGAACCCCACTGGGCGTACGCCGACGAGTGATCGAACGTGCTCGGCGCACCGTTGACGCGCGCGTGGTGGACATCGATGTGTTCGATCACGAAGAACGGCCCCACGCCGCGGGCCGACCAGCGTTGCGCCGCCTCGGTCACGTCGTCGACCGCGTAGGCGATCTGTACAGGCCCCCCGAACACATCGACGACGGTAGCCCGGCCGTTCATGTCGTTGTGGGTCGCTTCGTCGACGGTCGTGTCGGTATGGTCGCCGCGGGCCGACACGAGCCACCGACCAACACGAGGGGGAGACACATGACTGACACGGTGCTCGATCGATTTGCGCTCGCCGGTGGGCGTGCAGTGGTCACCGGCGCGGGTCGCGGAATCGGTGAGGGCATCGCGATCGCGCTGGCCGAGGCGGGTTGCGATGTGGTGCTCACTGCCCGACGTGAGAACGAGATCGTGGCCGTCGCCGAGCGCGTCCGTGCACTCGGCCGGCGGGCGATCGCGATCGCCGGCGACATCACCGACGGCGCGTTCGTCGACGAGTTGGCCGATCGGGCGGTGGCCGAACTCGGTGGACTCTCGCTGTGGGTCAGCAACGCCGGTGGCGCCGACGATCGCACCCCCCGGTACCTCGCCGACATGCCCGACCGGCAGTGGGACTACCAGCTCGACGTCAACCTGCGAGCCGTCTTCACCGGTGCCCGCGCCGCGGCACGCGTACTGGATGACGGCGGCTCGATCATCAACATCTCGTCGACCGCTGCGCTCAAGGCGTCGCCGAACAACGGTCCGTACGCCGTCGCCAAGGCCGGCGTCGACAGCCTGACCAAGACGCTGTCGATCGAGCTCGCTCCGCGTGCGATCCGCGTGAACGGTGTTGCTCCCGGTCCGGTACCGACCGAGGTGTTCATGGAGTTCTTCGGGGCGACCGACGCCGACCTCCCGCAACTCGCCAAGAGGTTGGGTGTCCCGCTCGGCCGACTCGGCACCCCGGAGGATGTCGGCAACGCTGTGGTCTTCCTGGCGTCGCCGGCATCGTCGTGGATCACCGGGCACACCCTCGTCGTCAACGGTGGTAGTCGTTGATGCGCGACGAGGTCATCCGGCTCTTCGATCTCAGCGGCCGATTCGCCGTGGTCACCGGTGCGGCGACAGGGATCGGCGAGGGCATCGCTCGACGCTTGGCCGCGGCTGGAGCGACGGTCGCCGTTGCCGACATCGACATCGCCGGAGCCGAGCGGGTTGCAACCGATATCGGCGGCGTCGCCGTCGAGGTCGATGTGACCGATCCGGTGGCATGCGCCGACACGTTCGGTTCGATCGGCGAACGGCTCGACATCGTCGTCAACAACGCCGGGTCGTACCGCGACGCCGGGAGCATCCTCGACCAGAGCGTCGAGTCGTGGAAGCGGGCGATCGACGTGAACCTCGCGAGCCTCTTCAACTGCTGCAAGCCGTCGGCCGTCAGGATGGTCGAGCAGGGCGATGGGGGAGTGATCGTCAACATCGCCTCGGTCGATGGCGTGCTGGCGTGCCTCGGCACCGGCTACGACTCGGCGAAGGCCGGCGCCATCCACTTCTCCAGGAGCCTTGCGCTCGATCTCGCTCCGCACGGGATCCGGGTCAACGCGGTCAGCCCCGGCGTCGTGCCCGTGCCGACACTTGACCGGATGCACGCCGGTGAGATCGATCACTTCTGGCCGAAGAACCCGTCGACCAGCGGGCTGATGGGGCCGATCACGACCAACCGTTCGGCCAACGTGCCACTCGGCCGCAAGGGCACCCCCGACGACATCGCCAACGCGGTGCTCTTCCTCGTGAGTGACGCATCGAGCTATATCACCGGCCAGAACCTGGTCGTCGACGGAGGATGGACAATCGTATGAAGAACATCGACGAAGCCGTGCGGACCCTGCTGGATGAACGCGAAATCGTCCAGATCGCCTTGCGGTACTGCCGGGCACTCGACACCAAGGACTGGGCGCTACTCGACGACGTGTTCGTGGCCGACGCCACTGCTCAATTGGGGGGCCCGGAGCAGTTCGTCGGCATCGAAGCGATCCGCGGACGAATCCGTACAGCGCTCGGACTCCTCGACGACAGCCAGCACCTCGTCGGCAATCACGAGGTCGTTCTTGACGGCGGCACGGCGAGTCACCGGTGCTACCTCCAGGCGCAGCACATTCGCACCGCCGCAATCGGCGGGCCGAACTACATCGTCGCGGGCCGCTACGAAGACCGTCTGGCCCGCACCGCCGCCGGCTGGCGAATCGTGCATCGCACGCTGGTCGTGATGTGGACCGATGGCAACCTCGCGGTCGCCCGAGGGGATGGAGCCAGTTAATTGGCCGTTTGATCAATTCTGGGACCTTCGGCCCTGATCATCGATCGGCAACGATGTGAGTCTGTCTCCCAACCGATTCGATTCAGGGGGACATCATGCGGCAACGCAAACATGCGCTCAGCGGAGCGCTCTACGACGTGCGTGACGACGGGAACCTCGATGTGACCTCGCGTGACGGCGTGACCGGCACGTTCACGCCCGACGGCGAGTGGATCGAAGGCGAACTGCGCCACGCCGACCCGCACCTGTGCGGCTGGCTCGCCGGCCCGCAGTTGCCGCCACGGCTCGCGGTCCTGCCCCGATTCCGTCAGACAGAAGGAGCGTCATGACCGCCATCGACTACACCCAGCGCCCGACGTTGACGTACCAGGAGTTGCTCGACACCGACAGCCACGAGGTCCCCGACGTGCTGCGGTGGTTCTCGCCGATGCCGCCGAGCGAGGCCGACGTGCCGGTTGAGCGCTACACGAGCGCCGAGTTCCATCGGCTCGAGGTCGACAAGGTGTGGACCAAGGTCTGGCAGATGGCCTGTCGCGAGGAGGACATTCCAGAGATCGGTGACCATCTCTCGTACGACATCGTCGGTCGCTCGATCCTCGTCGTACGCACCGAACTGGGCGACATCAAGGCCTACCACAACGTCTGCCCACACCGCGGCCGACGTCTCAAGGAGTCGCCGGGCCGCGACACCGAGCTGCGCTGCGCGTTCCACGGCTTCGCCTGGGAGCTCAACGGGTGCCTGAAGCAGGTTCCGTGTCAGTGGGACTTCCCGCGGCTCGAACCCGACGAGTGGTCGCTGCCAGAAGTGAAGGTCGGCACGTGGGGCGGCTTCGTGTTCATCAACATGGACCCCGACTGCGACACCCTCGAGTCGCACCTCGGCGACCTGAGCCGGCACTTCGACCGCTGGCCGCTGGAGGATCGATACAAGGAGGCCCACGTCGCCAAGGTGATGGACTGCAACTGGAAGGTGGCCCAGGAGGCCTTCATGGAGGCGTTCCATGTCGTTGCAACGCACCCCCAGTTGCTCCCGAGCCTCGGTGACGCCATCTCGCAGTACGACGTCTTCGGCAACTTCAGTCGGGCGATCACGCCGAACGGTGTGCCCAGCCCGCATGTCACCTGGGTGCCGACCCAGCAGGACATCTTCGACGCGATGAGCGACCGCAACCTCGACGAACCACCCAAGCAGATCGTGCCCGACGGCGAGACGGCCCGCCATCTCGGCGCAGAGGCCGCTCGAGAGTCGCTGCGACCGGCCCTCGGCGACCGTGTCGACGAACTCTGTGATGGCGAGCTGACCGAGAGCATCTACTACACGGTCTTCCCGAACTTCCATCCATGGGGCGCGTACAACAGGATCGTCTACCGGTTCCGGCCCTACGGCAACGACCATCGGCGATCGATCATGGAGTGCATGTTCCTGTCGCCGTTCCCGGGTGACGAGCGCCCTCCGGCGGCGCCGATCCACTGGCTGGCCGACGATGAGGATTGGACCGTCGCCACCGAGTTGGGCATGCTGGGCCGGGTGTTCAACCAAGATGTGTACAACGTGCCGCAGGTGCAGCTGGGCCTCGAAGCGATGGTCCGACCGGGAGTGATGTTCGCCGACTACCAGGAAACCAAGCCGCGGCACTTCCATGCGCTGCTCGGTGAGTGGGTGGCGCGTGACTGACATGGTCACGTTCGATGCGACCGACCCCTCGGTCGTCCAGTGTCCGTACCCGCACTATCGCGAGATGCGCGACCACGCGCCGGTTCTCGAACTCGACGGTGCGCCCTTCGGGCGGCATGGCGAGCGAATCTTCGCCGTGTCGCGACACAGCGACATCAAGCGGATCCTCCACGACCCCACCACGTTCTCGTCGAGGTTCGGATCACCGGCAGCGAAGCCGTCGCCCGAGCTGCTCGCTCGGCTGAGATCGGTGATTGCCGACGGTTGGCCGAACGTGCCGACCATGCTGACCGTCGACCCACCCGCGCACACCAGGTACCGACGTCTCGTCTCGATGGCGTTCACGCCGAAGCGGGTCAATCTGTTGGCACCGGCCATCGAAGCCATCTGCGAGAACCTCGTCGCCGGATTCGAGCGCGCCCCGCGCGTCGACTTCCATGGGAAGTTCGCCGTTCCTCTACCGGTGCGGGCGGTTGCGGTGATCCTCGAAGTGCCCGAGACCCGCCAGGCCGACTTCAAACGATGGGCCGACTCCTCGGTCGCGGCGATCGGTCGCACGATCAGCGACGACGAGCGCATCGCCGCCGAACGCGACATCGTCGAGCAGCAGCAGTACTTCGCGAGCGAACTCGACGCCCGCCGTGATGCGCCTCGTGACGACTTCCTGACCGACCTCCTCACCGCCGAGCTGGCCCCGGACGACGGTGTCGAGGGTGGCCCGCTCGACATGGCCGAGATGCTCTCGATCATCCGCCAGATCCAGGTGGCCGGCAGCGAGACCACCGCGAGTCTGATGGCCGACCTGATGGTGCTGCTCGCCGATCATCCCGACGAATGGGAGCGGCTGAAGGCCGACCCGTCGCACGCGACAGCGATCGTCGAGGAGGGCCTTCGGTGGGCGAGCCCCAACCAGGGGCTCTTCCGCATCGTCACCGTCGACACCGAGATCTCCGGCACACCGATCGCCGCAGGTTCGACACTGTGGGTCATGTATGGCTCGGCCGACCACGACGACCGTCTCTTCGACGACCCGGAGGCCTTCCGTCCCGACCGGCCGGGGCTGAGCAACCACATCGCGTTCGGCCACGGCATCCACTTCTGTCTGGGCGCCGCCCTGGCACGACTCGA
>JANPCI010000307.1:0-7854 GCA_031430875.1 Actinomycetes bacterium
CCGGCAGTGCCGGTGCAGCGTCATGCTGATGACGTGGAACTCGTCCAGATCGCCGGTCCGGGAGCCGGACGATCACGAACGCTGCCGCTGGGGCACTACCGAATCGGCCCCGGTCGCCGCATCGTCACCAACGAACTCAGCTTGGCCACCGTGGAGGAACCAGCGTTCGAGATCACCGTGGCAACCCAAGGCGTGGTGACCGTCGAGGTGGCTGCGTCCACGGATCCACGGTTCGCAGCGGTGCACATCGCCGGTTCGCCGCTGCGTTCGAATGCTGCTTGGGATGATGGTGTCCTCACCGTCGACAACCGGGCATTCGTCATCGATCGAGGGCCGCCGTCGGGCGCGCGGCGCCTCCCGCCTCCCGACCTCGACGGCACCGTTCAGTTCAGTCGCCCGCCATTGCGACCCGCAACGACGCAGCGACTGCCCGCGATCGATGCGGTCCGTGACGCAACGGCGGCTCGCCCCACCCTGTGGCAACGTCGTGCGGGGCTGCCTGGCGCATTTGTCGTTCCGGTCGGCATTCGCCAAGGCCCCGCCGGTGACGCCGAGGTCGTCGATGTCGACCTCTTCACCGAGCGAGCAGTGGCTGTCGCAGGAGACGAAGCCCAGCGCACCGCGCTGGCGCGCTCGATCCTGGTCGAAGCAACCACCGCGTACAGCCCGGCCGACCTCGGCGTGGTGATCGCCACCAGTCCCGATCGGCTCGCCGAGTGGGACTGGGCGAAGTGGTTACCCCACCTGCGCGTCGACGACGGCCCGTTGGTGCTCGCCACCAGTGACCGCATCACTTCCTGGGCAAGTCCGTCGACCGACCGGCGGACGCCGGCGACGACACCCCGACTGTCGGCTCACCTCACGCTGCTCGTGCTCGACGACCCGAACCTCTGGCGTCGACGCGAGTCGCCACTGCGCACGCTGTTGGCGAATCCCCCAGAGGGTCTCCGCGTCATCGCTCTCTGCGATGAGGCAGAGCTCGCGCCGCCGTTGTGCACGATGCTGATCACCCAAACCCCCGATCGGCGTTGGCATCTCCTGTCGCTCACGGAACATCTCGACACCGAGGGCGTCTACGGGGCGCTCGTCGAGTCCGACGTGGCGGCCGGGGTGGCACGGGCATTGGCGCCGCTCGCCGACATCGAACTGCCTGCGGTCGTGGTCGAATCCGAACGAGCAACACCCCGCCGCTCGTTGCTGGAACGTCTTGGCGACCCGACGCCCGACGACCTCCGTCGACACTATGCCGACGCCGCCATCGATCTGACGGCGACGCCATTCGGTCTTGACGAGTCGGTCGCGCTCGATCTGATGTCGCACGACATCGTCATCGCGGCATCCGACCCTCGGGAGGCCGACCGAGTCGCGGTCACGATCGCCATCACGGCCTGCACCCGGCTTGATCCCTCTGCGATGTTGCTCCTCGATCTCATCGGAGCTCCGTCGTCGACACTCGCTGACTTCCCCCACACGGTCGACGGGGCTGCGATGGGCACCGGCACCGCAATCGAACCCAGCCAATTGATCGCCCGCATTGCCCATCTGTTGTCGCTCGAGGACTCGCCGCAGTTGGTCGTCGTGGTCATCGGCACCGCCGCCGATCGCCAACTGCGCGACGCACTGCTCACTGCTTCGCCTGACCTTGCCGGGCTCTGCCTGATCGTCGCCGCCAACGATGACCTCGGCAACGATGACCTGGGCAACGACGACATGACCAAGATCACCGTCGAACGACGCGGCGACCGCCGACGCGCTGTCGTCGATGCGCCAGACGGACGGATCGGGGTGTACCTCGACGACGACCCACCAGACGACGCCAACCTGGTGCTCCGGCCGTTCGTGCTCGGTCGGGCACTGACACCGCTGGAGCACCGCATCGAGCAACGATCGCAGTCGGTCCCGTTGTCGTTCGTGGCAGCGTGCCGCGATCTCGCCCAGCGTGCGCGCGCAGCAACCGACGAGGTCGAACATCCGTGGCTCATTCCTGCGCCACTGCCGTCGTCGCTCAACACCGATTCGTTGTTCGCCGAGTGGCCAGCCGACGCTGTGCCTCTTGGACTCATCGACGTGGCGGCCACAGGGCAGCAGCCAATCTGGTGGCAGCCCGATGGCGGAGTACTCGTGGCGTTCGGTTCGCTTCGCTCCGGTGTCGACGATCTCTTCACGACCGTGCTCCTGGGAATGATCGACCGCGTCGCTCCCGCCGATGCGGAGCTGGTTGTCGTCGATCGCTCTCCAACCCGCCGGCAGGTGATCCGGACGATCGATTCGCGTCACCTCGTTGTGGCGCCTGATGAGTCCGACGACCTGGCGTCCCTGTTCGACGTCCTGGAACGGTCGAGACAGCCCGACGAGCCGCAGCTCGTTGTCGTGATCGACGACGTCGGCTACCTGCGGGCTCGGGCAGCGGTGCAGGGCTTGCTCGATCGACTCGACCGGGGGCTCGTTGCCGCTGGGTCTGTCGTGGCGATTGCCCGCTCGACCGACGATGCCGGGCCGCTCCTCACAGCGCCCGGGCGGCATCTGATCGGATCTCTCGCCGACCCCGACGATCAGCGACGGCTCGGCGGGGCCACCGATGGCCCTCGGGGACGTTGTCGCATGCTCGAGACCGGGGAGTTCGTTCAACTCGCGGCGCTCGATCGCCCCCTCGCCTCAGTGATACCTGAACGGCTGACCGACCCGCGAGACGGTGCGCAGTGAACACGTTCAATCGTGGCGACGGCGTCGGCATCGAGTTCACCCGTCAACTCATTCGAGGTGTGCGTCTCAACGCCGATCAAGAGGGGTGGCTGACCGCAGCAGCCGAGGTGGCGATCGGCGACAGTCGCGACGACCGCTCGGTGGTCGACGCGTTCGTTCGACTTCGAGCCGAGCTGAACGACCCCACCGACACCACGCGAATCGGCACCTTCCCGCCGGCCAGCACGCTCCGCCGTATCGAAGTGACCGGACGCGGCGGCACCGAACTCAACACGTTGAGGGCACAACTCCTGCGCGACGACTCGGTGGCCTCGACGCTGCTCGTCGACCACGGCCCACGCCGCTGGCTCGTGGCGGTCCGCTGGGACGACGACGAGGTCCGACGTATCGAGGCGCTCGCCGAGCGGGCGGGCTTCATCGATGTGACCGTCGAGCCGAGCCCTGTCGCGATCGCGCGAGTCATCGACGAGCAGGTGACGAGCGCACGCCGCGACGCCGCCCTCGACGAGTCGTTCGAGTCGCTGTACGCGTCGGGGCAACCGGTGGTCGCCGCTGCGGTCGACTCGATCGGACGCATGGCACCATCGCTCGATCTGGCCACTGCGGAGTTCTCGACCGGCTGGTTCGACGACATGGCCGAGCCCGTCGATCTCGTCGCCGAGCTGCGCAGGTTCGTTGATGCGTTGGGTGCCGAACCCATTGCCGAACACGGGGCTGACCCCGGTGCCGAACATGGTGGACTCCTGATCGCCGGGGTCCCCTACCCTCCGTTTCCACCGCACGATCCGCGGTCGCCGCAGCGACAGTGCGTGGCACTCGGTGCCGCCGTTGGTGCCGCCGGACTTGCCGGGCGACTGCGTCCAGTCGACATGCTGTCGCCGACCGCAACGGCCGTCGACCCACTCGAGCGACCCTGGGTGGTGGAGCGACTCTCGAACCTGCCCCCCAAGGAAGAACCAGCCACCATCGGCCCCGTCAAGCGGACGATCAGCCGAATGCTCCCCCGCCGACAGCGATCGCAATGAGACGCCCGGTTGAGACGCCCGGTTGAGACGCCCGGTTGAGGCGCAGGGTCAGCGTCTCATTCAGTCGTTGAAGATCGAGGGGCGCTGGCCGAAGACGGCAACTGCCTGGTGCAGTGGCACCAGATCGCTCCCCGACCGGCGACCCTCTGCTGCTTCGATCGCGTGCTTGGCGATGTCGCGGGCATGGTCGAGCTCGGCTCGCAGGCGGGCGTTCTCGATCTCGAGGTGCATGACGCGACGGATGCCTTCGAGGTTCATGCCTTCGTTGGTCAACTCGGCAATTCGCCGCAGGATCGCGATGTCGGCGTCGCTGTAGCGCCGGTTGCCGCCCTCGGTTCGGGCCGGCGTGACGAGGCCGCGTCGCTCGTAGATACGCAACGTCTGCGGATGCATCCCCGCCAGTTCGGCCGCGACTGAGATCACATAGACCGCCCGTGTGCGGGAGCGCTCGTTGGCGTCGGATGTGGTCATGCGAGTGAGTTCCTGGGGTTCACCGTAGTCGCCGCCGCCAACTGCTCGATCGCCGCACGTTGCTCGTTCGAGAGATCGGTCGGCACCTGGACGTTGACCGTCACGATCAGATCGCCGGTGTGATGCTTGGTTTCGATGCCCTTGCCCTTCACGCGGTGACGACTCCCGGTCTGGGTGCCGGGCCGCAGACGAAGCGTCACGCTCGTTCCGTCGAGCGTCGGCACATCGATGTCTCCACCGAGCGCAGCCTCGGGGTACGTGACAGGCACCGTGACGGTGAGGTTGTCGCCGCTGCGGCCGAACAGCGGGTGCGGCATCACCTTGAGCTCCACGAGGAGATCGCCGGCAGGGCCTCCGTTTCGGCCGGGGCCACCGCGGCCCTTCAGTCGAATCGTCTGGCCATCCTTGACCCCCGCCGGGATGCGGGTCTTGACTTCTCGCTGGCGCTTCTCGACGCCCGAGCCACGACACGTCGGACACGGATCCTCGATACGAACCCCTTGGCCCCCGCAGACGCGACACGGCGTCGAGAACGAGAACATGCCTTGGTTGTCGTCGACCACGCCGCGACCACCGCAAGCCGAACATGCCGACGGCGAAGTGCCGGGCCTGGCACCCGACCCGTTGCAGGTCGAGCACTGCGCGTCCGTGGTGAGAAACAGCGTCGTGGTGATGCCGCTGACCGAATCCTTGAAATCGACCGTCAGCTGTGCGGTGATGTCGGCACCACGACGCGGGCCGACGCCCGAGGAGGCTCCCCCGCGCCCGCGCCCCTGGCCACCGCGCCCGAACATGTTGCCGAACAGGTCACCGATGCCGCCGCCCATGTCGTCGACGTTGAACGTGAACCCACCGGCACCCGGGGCGCCACGTCCTCCCATGCCGGCCATCGGCCCCATGGTGCGCACCTCGTCGTACTCCTTGCGTTTGGCGTCGTCGCCGAGCACGTCGTAGGCAGACGCAACTTCTTTGAACTTCTCCTCGGCAACGGCATTGCCCGGGTTCTTGTCGGGGTGCAGATCACGGGCGAGCTTGCGGTACGCCTTGGTGATCTCCTTGGCGGTAGCGCTCTGCTCGACGCCAAGTGTCTTGTAGTAGTCCTTCTCGAACCATTCACGCTGTGGCGCCATCAGTGCTCACCCCCTCCTCACAACAGGGGTCAGACCCCTTTTGTTACGCTCAGTCTTTGGTCTTGACCATCGCAGGACGCAGGACTTTGCCCTTCCAGGTGTAGCCGCTGCGCAGCACGTCAGACACCACCGGCTGGCCACCGTCACCGGGCTCATGGGCCACGGCCTCGGCAAACTCGGGATCGAACGGCCGACCCTCGAGATCGACGATCTCGAGCCCGTGCTTCTTGAGCTCGACCAGCATCTGATTGAGCAACGGGCCGACCTCTTCGGGATGACGCAGGAATGCCGCCTCGGCGGCGTCGAGTACCGGGAGCAGCGCCTCGGCGAGGCGCCCCGATGCCCGATCGGCCTCGGCGAGCGATTGCGCGGCAGCACGCTTGCGATAGTTCTCGAAGTCGGCCTGCACTCGCTGGGCGATGCCCTTGTACTCCTCGCGTTCGGCGAGCAGCGCAGGAACATCGACGTCGGAGTAGTCGATCTCACCGACGATCGCATCGAAGCCATCGTCGGTCACATCGCCGGTCACATCGCCGGTCAGATCATCGAACTCGGCGGGGTCGTCGATGCCGTCAGCCCTGTCAGGAGGGTCGACCATGTCGCCGTCCATCTCAGCCTCAGGCCTTCTCGGCATCGTCGGTGACATCGGCGTCGTCGACGATTTCGGCGTCGACGATGTCGTCGTCGTTCACCGACCCGGCGCCAGCGTCCTGCCCGGATGCCGAGGTGCCTTCGGCTCCCGAGTCACGAGCCGCGGCTTCGTACAGCTTCTGGCTGAACGCCTGGCTGGCCGACATCAGCGTGTCGGTGGCCGACTTGATGGCGTCGGTGTCGCTGCCCTCCATGGCCTTCTTCAGGTCGGCCAAGGGCTGCTCGACTGCGGCCTTTTCGTCGGCCGACACCTTGTCGCCCTGTTCGCGCAGCACCTTCTCGGTCTGATACACGAGCGAGTCGGCGTTGTTGCGGACCTCGGCCTCGTCGCGACGCTTGCGGTCGTCCTCGGCGTGTGCCTCGGCGTCCTTGACCATCTGCTCGATGTCGTCCTTGTTGATCGTGGACTGGCCGGTGATGGTCATCGACTGTTCCTTGTTCGTCGCCCGATCCTTCGCCGACACGTGCACGATGCCGTTGGCGTCGATGTCGAACGTGACCTCGATCTGCGGAATACCGCGAGGCGCCGGTGGCAGATCGACGAGCTGGAACTTGCCGAGCGTCTTGTTGTAGCTGGCCATCTCGCGCTCGCCCTGGATCACGTGGATCTCGACCGACGGCTGGCTGTCTTCCGCGGTGGTGAACACCTCGGTGCGCTTGGTGGGGATCGTTGTGTTGCGCTCGATGAGCTTCGTCATCACGCCACCCTTGGTCTCGATGCCGAGGCTCAGTGGTGTGACGTCGAGCAGCAGCACGTCCTTGACGTCGCCGCGCAGCACTCCCGCCTGGACGGCGGCGCCGATGGCGACCACCTCGTCGGGGTTGACGGTCTTGTTCGGCTCCTTGCCGGTCATCGACTGCACAAGGTCGGTCACAGCGGGCATGCGGGTCGAGCCACCCACGAGGATGACATGGTTGAGGTCACCCTTGCTGACGCCGGCATCCTTGAGCGCCTGCTCGAACGGGATCCGGCAGCGCTCCATCAGATCGGAGGTCATCTCCTGGAACTTCGAACGTGACAGCGACTCGTCGAGGTGCAGGGGGCCGTCGGCGGTGGCGGTGATGAACGGCAGGTTGATCTGGGTCTGCTGAACCTGACTGAGCTCGATCTTGGCCTTCTCGGCCGACTCCTGCAGGCGCTGGGCAGCCATGCGGTCGGCGCTCAGGTCGACGCCGTGTGCCGCCTTGAACTGCTGGACGAGCCAGTCGACGATGCGCTGGTCCCAGTCGTCGCCGCCGAGGTCGGTGTCGCCATGCGTGGACTTGACTTCGAACACGCCGTCGCCGATCTCGAGCACCGACACGTCGAACGTGCCGCCGCCGAGGTCGAACACGAGGATCGTCTCATCCTCGGAACCCTTGTCGAGGCCGTACGCGAGTGCAGCTGAGGTGGGCTCGTTGATGATGCGGAGTACTTCGAGGCCGGCAATGGTGCCGGCTTCCTTGGTGGCGGTCCGCTGGGCGTCGTCGAAGTAGGCCGGCACGGTGATGACTGCCTGGTTGACGCTGTCGCCGAGGAACGATTCGGCGTCACGCTTGAGCTTCATCAAGATGCGCGCCGAGATCTCCTGGGGGGTGTACTTCTTGCCGTCGATGTCTTCGGACTTCCAGTCCTCGCCCATGTGGCGCTTGATGGAGCGGAATGTGCGATCGGGGTTGGTGATCGCCTGACGCTTGGCGACCTCACCGACGAGCACCTCGCCCGACTTGGAGAATGCCACGACCGACGGCGTCGTGCGGGCGCCTTCGGAGTTGGGGATGACGACGGGGTCGCCACCTTCGAGAACCGAGACCACCGAGTTGGTGGTTCCGAGGTCGATGCCGACTGCCTTGCCCATGGTGCTACTCCTGTTGCGAACGATTGTGGGGGAAGG
>JANPCI010000308.1:0-3661 GCA_031430875.1 Actinomycetes bacterium
GCGAGCGACCCCCGAGTAGCACCCACATGGAACTCGAGTTCGACGGCGAGATCATCAACTGGCGGGGCCCGTCGCCGTTCCATTTCGTCGCCGTGCCCGACGAACCGAGTGCGGCGATCGAGTCGGTGAAGTCACTGGTCACCTACGGCTGGGGCGCGATTCCCGTGCAGGCTCGGATCGGTGACACGGGTTTCACGACATCGCTCTTCCCCAAGAGCGAGCTCCATCTCGTGCCGGTGAAGGATGTGGTTCGCAGGGCCGAGCAGCTCTCGGTCGGTGATGTCGTGACCGTCGTGCTTCGTCTCGACGTCTGAGCACCACCGGTCGATCATGAGCGTTCCCCGCGCTCTCTAGGATGAGGCGATGGAGCGCCGACGCGCCACGCTGCGGCTGTACGGGGAACCGAGCGACACGCCGTCGCTCGATTGGGAATGGGTCGATGATCAACTCAGGGGTTCAGGCACCTACTGGGTCGTCACGCCGACGCCGACCCAGCCGCATCCTCGCCCCGTTTGGGGTCTCTGGCGTGATGAAGCGCTCCATGTGAGTGTAGGCAGCCCGACGCTTGCCCAAGCGATGCTCCCCGCGACACCGGTGACGGTCCACCTCGACAGCGGCACCGACGTGGTGATCGTCGAAGGAAACGTGGCCGGACCGTCGACGGACCCGGAGCTGATCGCCGCGTACGACTCGAAGTACACCTGGGAGTACGACACCGAGCAGTACGGACCGCTCACCACGGTCGTGCCGACGCAGATCCTGACGTGGCGTTCGGCCGGTTGGGCCGGACGCGACGGATTCCAGGAGACCGGTCGGTGGATCTTCGAACAACCGTGAGGCCCTGTCCGTTCAGAGACGGCGCCGAAGCTCGTCCAGGCCCGGGCCGGACAGGTCGTCGAGCAACGCAGTTCGTCCTGCGAGCGTCATGATGACCGGCTCCGCTCCGCCCGCGACCACCTGACCTGAACCGTACGACCACTCGAGCTCGTCGACCTCCAGACGCAATCCCGTGAGCAGTCCCTTCTTCGCGAACGCCTTCGACGCCTTCGGGGTCACGAGCATGTCGAGTACGACCCGGGCGTGATCATCGGGAATGCGGTGAGCGAGACCGAGCGGCCATCGGATGTCCTGACCGTGCACGACCAGGTCGGTGAGCGGCGCCTCCGGACCAAATCCGGGCGGACTGAAGTGATGGTCGGCATTCGCTCGCAGATCGTCGAGCAGTGCCGGCTCCGGACGTGTGTCCGACTTGGCGAACTTGTCGGACACCTTGTCGAGGTCGAACCCGTTCGTCGCCATCTTCCAGAGCATGTTCGGCAGTGACACGTGGAATGGCATCAAGAGGTGGACGACGACGTTGCGTACGGTCCAACCCGTACAGAGGCTCGGCGTTGCCCATTGCGCATCGGTGAGATCGGCTAACTCGTCGGCGAGCTCGACTCGTTCGGCTGCAATCATCGACCAAACGTCGTCCATGGCGACACCGTACCGGGGACGTCATCGGGCGATTTCGCGAAACCCCCTTGACCCGGACGTCGTGATCATGGTTGTCTAGGACCTCGGGCACAGCACGCTGTGCCTTCAACCCGCGAAGCGAAAGGACGAACGATGAGCATGTCACCCACGATTGCACCGTCGGTCGCCTTGGCGCGTCCGCAGTTCGGTTCGCTCGGCTACGCCTCGTGGCCGATGAATGTCGCTCAAGGTTGCACGGGACATATGTCCGTGAATCATGGCGACACGACCGGCACCACCGAGTCGAAGCGACTCACCCCCGGCCACCTCATGGGAGCTCTGACGTAAGACCAACGTCAGATCACCTCTCACGAGGCCGCCGGGTTCCGACCCGGCGGCCTTTTGCGTTTTTCGGCCCCGAAATCCATTCACATCCAACTCCATCAACCAGAAAGCCAGACATGGACCTCCTCGAGAACACCTCGATCAACACCAGCAGTGTCATCACCAGCACCGTCAACCACGCCTTCGAACAGGAAACGAACATGATCTTCACCACCACTCGTCCCAGCACACCGGCCCGTTCTGTTGCCAGCGAGCCTCGAGAACCGGATAGTCCGAGACCGCCCGGGGAGGGCAGTACTCGGGCTCCCGTCGCTCGCTGCGCCGACGGCCACGGCACCATGACGGGGTTGTTCT
Source organism: Actinomycetes bacterium (assembly GCA_031430875.1). Lineage (GTDB taxonomy): Bacteria > Actinomycetota > Acidimicrobiia > Acidimicrobiales > Ilumatobacteraceae > Sva-07. The sequence continues at coordinate 2,155 of JANPCI010000308.1, forward strand.
TCTCCGACAACGTCATCGACATCGCCCGGGCCAAGGCCATGTGCGGCCTGTGCCCGCTTCAGGCATCGTGCCTCGAGGGAGCACTCGAGCGCCAGGAGCCATGGGGCGTCTGGGGAGGCGAGCTGCTCTCCGGGGGCCGCATCATCGCCAACAAGCGGCCGTGTGGCCGGCCGCCCAAGCACCCTCGGGCCGCCGTCATCATCGACGAACTCGGACCGGTGGCCGTCGCCTGACGTGTCGGCAGCGGCCACAGAACCCCAGTGGCGACCCCCAGATCCCCGTTTGCGTCACACTTTCGTTGGCCCCCTGCAACGAAAGCGTGACGCAAACGGATGGGCGATGGGCGAGGGGTGAGAAGGGTGAACAAACACGAAGATCGCGGTGGGCGACCGGGCCGCCAGATGTGCCCTCGGTAGCCTCGACAGCGTGAAGATCCGTCCGCGACTTCTTGTCGGCTCGCTCGTCGCGGCTGTCGCTGTCATCGGCGTCTTCGCCTGGACCCAGCGTCCCGACGACAGTTCCGGCGACCTCGATGCGCGGCTCAGCAATCCGGGGGCGGTGGTCACGTTCCCGACCGATGGACTCGGCAACGAGGTCGTGGAGGGCACCTCGTTTCCCGATGTGACCCTGGCCGATGCCGACGGCAACGAAGTCACCACCGCCGATCTGCTTGGCGAGCCGCTGATCGTCAATCTTTGGTATTCAACGTGTCCGCCGTGCGCCAAGGAACTTCCCGAGTTCGCCGAGGTCGATGCGGAGCGCGACGACGTGCGCTTCGTCGGTGTCAACACGATCGACTCGGTGGAGGTGATGGAACGCTTCGCCGGTGAGCGCGGCGTGCAATACGACCTCTTCCGCGACGATCTTGCCGAGCTGGCCGATGGCGTCGGCGCGGTTGCCTTTCCCGTCACGCTGTTCGTCACGTCCGATGGCACGATCGTCCAACAGTCCGGCGCGCTCGACGCCGACGAACTCCGATCCAACATCGACGCCCTCATGGTCGCCGAAGGGAAGCTGACGTGAGCCTGTCGTTCATTCGCGGGATGGTGGCCGCCGTCAATCCGTGTGGGTTCATCCTGCTGCCGACGTACCTCATGTACTTCCTCGGTATGCAGGGGTCGCTCCCCGGTACCCAGCGCGCCACCATGCGCCGAGCGCTGCTCGTCAGCGCGGCGGTATCGGCCGGCTTCTTGTCGGTGTTCCTCGTTGCCGGCGTGATCTCCTACAACTTCACGAACTGGATCAATGAGAACGCCAAGTACGCCACCGGCGGCATCGGTCTGGCACTGGTCATCCTCGGCGTAGCGATGATGCTCGGTTACAAGATCCCCTTCATGACGCCGAACATCAGCACCGGTGGCGACGCCCCCGAACGCACGATGCGGGCCATGTTCGTGTTCGGAATTGCCTACGCCGTGGCCTCCATCGGCTGCACGATCGGATTGTTCATCGCCACGGTGTTCAGCACAACGACACGTGAGGGTGTGGTGGCCGGTGTCGGCAATGT
>JANPCI010000309.1:0-1581 GCA_031430875.1 Actinomycetes bacterium
CGACCCGGGGTCGAGGCCAACCTGTCGTGCGCCGTCGAGCGACCCGATCAAACGCTCGTGCAACTTCGCTCGTGTGGTCTCGGCGATGACCGTGGCGCCGCTCGCTGCGGTCTCCACCCGCGCGCGCTCGCCGTACCGGCCATCCGTTCCCACGGTGAGGTCGTGCGCCCTCACGACAGCCCAACCGTTCGATCCGGTGAACCCCGTCAGCCACCGCACGTCGACCAGGTCGGTGAACAGGAGCGCATCGCATCCGAGCGGCAGGCGCTGCTGGATCACTCCGACCCGGCGGGCGTGATCGATCGGAGTGCGGGTTTCGATCACGATCCGGACACGAATCGGCTCAGAGCGGATCGGACGGCCGATTCGGGGACGCCCGAGACGACCTCGACGCCGTCGGGCCCGTCGAGCACGAACGTGAGCCCATCGAGGGCCTTCTTGTCGCGCGCCATCAGCACGAGCAGATGCTCGGCGTCGAGGCCCTCGGGCGGGGTGATGCGTAGGCCGTACTCACCAGCCACGATCCTGCGGTGCTCGTCGACGCGGGCCTCGTCGACGCGATCGAGTTCGAACGCCAACTCTGCGGCAAACACGAGCCCGATGGCAACGGCTTCGCCGTGGGCGATCTCGTGATCGGTGGCGATCTCGATCGCGTGGGCGAGCGTATGGCCGTAGTTGAGCAGCGCCCGTCGGCCGCCTTCGCGTTCGTCGGCTTCCACTACGTCGGCCTTGATCTCGATACAGCGAGCGATCCGTTCATCGAGCGGCAATGCGAGCAGGTCGTCGCCCGTCAAGAAGTGATACTTCGACATCTCGCCGAGACCGCAGCGCATCTCGCGTTCGGGCAGGGTCGACAGGGCATCGAGATCGCAGATCACCCCCATCGGTTGCCAGAAGGCACCGACGAGGTTCTTGCCCTCCGGCAGGTTCACGCCGGTCTTGCCGCCGATCGCGGCGTCGACCATGCCGAGCAGCGTGGTGGCGACGTGGACTACCGGCGTTCCACGGTGCCACGATGCCGCCGCGAAGCCGGCGACGTCGGTGACCATGCCACCGCCGAGGCCGATCACGACGTCGCGACGTGTGAGGCCTTGGCGGGCAAAGCCCCGCATGAGCGTTTCGATCGTGGCCAGCGACTTCGCGGACTCTCCCGAGTCGATGACGTAGGTCTCAACCGATCGGCTCGCCGACGACCAGGTCAGCGGCACCGCATCTTGCGTGACGATCGCCACCCGGTTGGCGTCGTCGGGAAGCAGCGCGTCGAGCTCGGTGAGCGCACCGGCGCCGACAACCACCTCGTACGAGCGCTCGGCGAGCGGAACGGTCACCCGCAGCATCGCAGCACCGCCTTGGTGACGTCGTTGACGGAGCGGTTGTCGACCGAGACGATGGCGTCGGCAACCTCCGCGTACAGCGGTGCCCGTTCGTCGTAGAGCCGTCGGAGCGTCGCCTCGGGGTCGTCGTCGAGCAGTGGTCGATGGCCGCCGCTGCGCGCCCGGTCGACCAGGAGTTCGACGTCGCTGCGTAGCCACACGACGTGAGCCTCGGGGCCGAGGAGTGCAGCACGATTGGCTTCGCTCA
>JANPCI010000310.1:0-9716 GCA_031430875.1 Actinomycetes bacterium
CGACGACCAGGAGAGCGTCGTGCGCGAGCGACACGGCGTGTTCCTCGACCCGAACGCACCGCTCGAGGACGCCCCGGTCGCGCCGTACGGCAAGGACTTCGCCGACCCGGCCAACCTGCCGTTCTGGTGGAGCCTCGGTGGCCTCGGGTTGTGGCAAATGGCCCGTACCGGGCTGGCGGAAGCGACCGAGCACAAGCTGTGGGATACCGAGCTCTTCGCCGAAATCAAGCTGATCGCCGCAATCAACGGCAACGATCCGGAGCTGGTTCGGGCCTGGCTACATAAGTTCGACGCGATCGTGAACTTCGGCTTCCTCAGCGAGGCGAACACCTACGCCTACCGCCACCGCAAGGTCAGCCTGGCCAGCGTGCTCGACCACCGTTTCGGGCAGATGCGCGATCAGGTGCACATCTGGCAGGCCGCGATCGACGAGGACGCGATGGTCTTCACGACGCATCCGCTGACCGCCCCGAAGGTCACCGACGACTGGAACGACGACCCCGCTGCCGGCTACTGGACAGGCGAGGCCTCGATGCCGCGAAGTGCCCAGTACCGGCGCACGGCCGTGCACATCTACCAACCCGCGTGGAGCGAGGCGACCGATGCAGTGCTGTGGTCAGTCTTCCCCTACCGCCAGTTCACTCACGCGTTCGTGCCGCAGGACCGCTTCGACGATGTCCGCCAGGTTGGCAACTGGACCATCGTCACCAAGGACGGCGGCTACATCGCGCTCTGGTCGTGGCGCACCGCAACATTCAAGGCCAACGACCCTGGCGTGCCCAGTCGCACGTTCACCAAGCCGTACGACCTGATCGCCGACGGCGGCCCGGACAACGTGTGGATCGTCGAGGTCGGCAACGACGAGGACGACGGCGACTTCGAAACGTTCATCGCCTCGATCACCGCCAACGAGCCGGCTGTCGCCCAGTCGGCGGACGGCTTCGAGGTCGCGTGGACGTCGCCGTCATCGGGCGCCGTCGAGTTCTCGTCCACCGGCTCGTTCATGGTGGCCGGCGCAGAGCAACCGATCAGTGACCACCCGCGCCACGAAGGCCCGTGGGGCACGATCGAGCACGAGTCGATGGTGCACGACCTGACCAATGACGCAAACACCTGGACACTCGACTTCGACGCCGCCACACGGGTCGTGTGGTGAGAGGGGCAGCGTCGTGAGAGGGGCCGTGTCATGAGCGCGGCCGCGTCGTGAGTGAGTCGGTGCGGTTCGCGGTCATCGGGGCCGACCATCTGCACCTGTTCCAGATGGTCGACCGACTCGTCGCAGCGGGCGCGACTGCTGTCGCGCACGCTCCCGACGGTGGGCTCGTAGGGAGGTATGCCGGCTGGCGCAAAGAGTCTCAGGAACGCAGCGCTGACGACATTCTCGCCGACGAGTCGGTTGCCTTGGTCGTGCTTGCCGGCGTTCCTTCAGAGCGAGCAGCCGTGGCGTTGGCCGCGCTGCGTGCTGGCAAGCAGGTGCTCAGCGACAAGCCCGGCGTCACCACCCCCGCCCAGCTCGAAGCACTTCGCTCGGTACTCGACGGACGAGCCGGACGACCATGGACCGTGCTGTTTTCCGAGCGATTCGAGAACAGAGCGATCGGCGAAGCAGTGGCTATGGCGCGAGCGGGTGCAATCGGCACGGTCGTGCACGTCATTGGCGCCGGCCCGCACCTGTTGAGTGCAAAGCACCGACCGAGTTGGTTTTGGGACGACAGCGCAACTGGCGGCATCCTCGTCGACATCGGCTCGCACCAGGTCGACCAGTTCTTGGCCATCACCGACATGACCGCCGCCGACGTTTCCGTGGTGGCCGCTGCCGTCGGCAACGTCGCGTCGCCCGAGCATCCCGCGATGCAGGACATCGGCTCGATGACACTCTGCGGTCTTTCGGGGTCGGGTCTGGAAAGACCGGGCCGGTCTTTCGGGGTCGGGTCCGCAAAGACCGGCGGGGTGGTGGGGGACCACCGGCTCGACTACTTGACGGCGAAGGGGCTCGGGACGTGGGGCGATTGTCGCCTGACGATCGTGGGGGTCGAGGGCACGATCGAGGCACGGGCCAACGTCGACATCGCCGGCGCCGAGGGAGCCGAGCACCTCATCGTCGTCGACGGCGACGGCACGCGACGCGTCGACATCTCCGGCGTGGTGGTCGACTGGGGCGAGCAGCTCATCGCCGACCTCGCCGACGACGGCGAGCGCCTCATGACCCAGCAGCACGCCATCGACGTCACCGACGTGTGCCTGCGCGCCCAGGCCGCCGCCGGACCGTGGGGACTGGCAGGATCGCGACTATGACGGACCGGCGAGCAGACGATCTGTGCGTCGGCGTGGTCGGCATGGGAATCGGCCAGAGCCACCTTTTGAGCTGGCTCGACGTCGACGGTGCCGCCGCGACCGTGTTCGCCGAGATCGACGACGCCAAGCGTGCGCAGGGCGAGGCCGCCTGGGGAATCCCCGGCGTCGCGTCGCTCGACGAACTCCTCGACCCGAACGATCCTCACCGTGTCGACGTAATCGATCTCTGCACGCCACCGTCGATGCACGAGGAGCAGATCATCCGCTGCCTCGACGCCGGCAAGCACGTGATCTGCGAGAAGCCGCTCGTCGATTCCGTTGCGGCGTGCGACCGGATCGCCGCCGCCGTCGAGCGCGCAGCGGCTACCTCCGGCGCTCGCTTCATGCCGATCTTCCAGTACCGCTTCGGCGACGGCGCGGCCAAGGCACGGGCGCTCATCGATGCCGGGATCACCGGCCGACTCTTCACGGCGTCGTCGTCGACCTGGTGGCGGCGCGGCAAGGGCTACTACGTCGAGGCGCCGTGGCGCGGCACGTGGGAAGGCGAGCGCGGGGGATGCGTGCTGAGCCACGCGATTCACAACCACGACATGCTGACGTGGATTGCCGGACCGATTGCGGAGTTGCGGGCGATGGCGACGACCCGCGTGAACGCTGTGCAGACCGAAGACTGCGCGGTTGCGATCGGCCGAACCGCCGACGGAGCGTTGATCACGATGAACGTCACGCTCGGCGCGGCCGGCGAGTCGTCGCAGCTCGTGTGGCACTTCGACAACGTCACGATCACGTCGTCGAGCGAGGCGTACGACCCGGCCGCTGGGCCGTGGAACTTCGAGTTCCGGCGGTCGGCTTTCGCGGAGGAGGCCGAACAGGTGTGGACCGATCTGGCGCCGTCGGGCTCGCAGTACACCGGCCAGTTCCAGGGCTTCGTTGACGCGCTCGCAGGCGGCGGTGAGTTCCCGGTGACCCTCGCCGATGCCCAGGCATCCCTCGAACTCGTCACCGCCTGGTACCACTCCGAGCGCACAGGATCGGTGGAGACCCTCCCGCTCGCTGCTGATCATCCCGCCCGAGCCTCCTGGCAGCCCGACGCCATCGCATGACCCGACGTCCCTTCCCCTGTGCCCTGCGGATTCCCTGCTGTTTGCGCGACGGTTCGGTTGGGACGTCCCAACCGAACCGTCACGCAAACATGGTGGAGCGGGTGTGACCACGCCGGGGCAGCGCTTCGGGTTGCCGCTGCCGGGTGGCACGTCGGTGAGCCACGTCAAGGTGTACGACACCACCGGGCCCGACGGACTCGCCGGGGGTTCGCCGCACCTGCACACCGTGTGCACCGAGGCCTACCTGGTGATCGCCGGCGAGGGCATGGTGCAGACGCTCTCGGGCGAGGGCTACGCCGAGACGCCACTCGTGCACGGCACGATCGCGTGGTTCTCACCGGGCACCATCCATCGGCTCGTCAACCTCGACGGGCGACTCGAGTTGTACGTCCTCATGTCGAATGCCGGGCTTCCCGAGGCGGGTGACATGGTGCTCGCCTTCCACCCGTCGCTCCTGGCAGATTCTGACGGTTACCGCGCCGTAGCTGATCTTCCCGTCGACGGCCGCACGACCGAGGATCCTCCGGACGCGGCCGTACGTCGGCGCGACCTGGCTGTCGATGGATTCACCCACTGGCGTTGCGCCGTCGAAGCCGCCGGGCCGTCGGCGCTGAGCGACCTGTACGCCGCCGCCGTCACCCTCGTCGGCGAGCGCCCGCAGACCTGGCGAGAACTCGTCGACGAAGACCCGGCGCGCGATCTCGAGCGGTCGCGTTCGCAGATCGGAGCGCTGTGCGCTTCCGATCGATCGCCGGCGGCTGCCCGACTGCACGAGTCGGCCGTGAGATCGCGATCGCTGCTCCCCGGCACCCGCGCCATGGGGTGCTGTGGAACGCTCGGCACCGTGGTGAACTGACCTGCGCAATCCCGGGCACCCCGACGTCCGAGCACCGACACGCCGGGTTGATCGACTGCGCGAGAATCCCGGTATGGGCGACAGCCGCGCAGGCCTCGACTACGTCGAGTTCTACGAGCGCGAGTTCCGCAGCGTCGCAGGGGCCGTGCGCCCGCTGGTCGGCGCGGCGGCCGAGGATGTTGCTCAGGAAGCGTTCATCGCAGCGTTCGGCCAGTGGGACACCGTCGCCCACTTGGATCTTCCCGTGGCGTGGGTCAAGAAGGTGGCGATGCGGCTCGCGTGGAGATCGGCGCAGCGTGAGCGGACACGCACCGACATCGAACAGCACAGCCGGTCCACGCTGCCGCCGGCTGGACGCGACCTCGACCTGCTCGCCGCACTCGCCGACCTGCCCGATCGCTACGAGGTGGCGGCGTGGCTGCACCACATCGAGGATCGGCCCGTTGCCGATGTCGCCGAGGTCTTGGGCTGTTCGGTCGGCGCGACGAAGGTTCTGTTGCTGCGCGCCCGACAACTCCTCGCCAAACGGCTACGCGCGGTCGACGGTCGGTGGGTCAGCGAAATGAACTGGACGAGGACGTCGATCGCCCGCCGCATCGAGTCGTCGTCGTGTGCGGCGTACGTCGAGCCGATCCTCGACCAGGAACTCGATGGAGTGGGCGGACGCTGGGAACTATCGATCAGCGGTGGGTCGTACCTGCTCGAGCGCAGCGATGGACTCCGACTCGATCGCGGCCGCTTCGAGATGCGAGGAACGATGGCGTCGATCGATCCCTCCGGCAATCCGGGCCGGTCGACGTTCCGGTTGATGGTCGATGCCGACCGCCTCCGCATCGATCGGGTGGTCACCACGTTGCCGCCGACGAGAGGTGTTCCCGACGAAGTCTGGCTCGACTTGTTCCTGGAGTCCGGACCGATGCGCTACATCGGTCATTCAACGTGTAACCAAGCGGAGAGTTCGCGTCAGTGACAGGGGAACAGGAGCGTGCTGTTGCGCTCCCCGCAGAGCAAGGTGATTCCACAATGAAATTCATCCCCGTCCTGTTCGTCTTTCTCGCACTGGTGGCCGGCTGCGCATCCGACGACGAGCCGGCAGCGTCCGATCCGACCTCCACCTCAGCGTCGGCGTCCATCCCAGCGTCGACGGAGCCGGGCATCACGGAGACCACTAGCTCGGTGGCGTCGTTCGATCCGCTCGACGCCGAGTGGGTCATCCAGCAAGATGCCGCCATCGTGGTGGTCGGGGCAGACGGCATCGGCTCGTTCTCGCCGACCGCCGAGGTTTCGGGATTCGACGAGAACAATCCGGACTGGTCGCCCGATGGCTCGCAGCTCAGCTTCACCGTGGTGGATGGAAGCGATGATCTCTGGGTCGTGGGCGTCGACGGTGTCGGCGCGCGCAAGCTCTACGACTGCGAGAGCCCGTGCCGCTACCTCGACGACCCGGCATGGTCACCCGACGGCTCATCCATCGCCGCCTGCAAATTGACCAACTCCGACGACGGGTACCTCGGGTCGCTCGTCGGTATCGACGTCGAGACAGGCGATGAGGTGACCCTGGCGACCCTTGCACCCGAGGACGTATGTAGCGGCGCACGATGGTCGCCCGATGGCACGGAGATCTCGTTGGAGCTGGTGCATCGCACAGGTACGTCACTCATCGACGAAGTAGTAGGAGTCACGCTGACGATCGTGAACCTCTCCGCGGATCCGCTTGCGATCCGGCCGCTCACTGACCCTGCCCTCTTCGCCTCGTGGGGCAACTGGAACCCCGCTGGCGACCTCATCGTGTACTCGGCTCTGCCGACACCCGATGCCGCGGCTGCGGAGTTGTTCACGGTTCAACCCGACGGCTCCGACATTCGTCAGCTGACGAATGTCGCCAGCGAGGGTGGGTCGGCGATCGAGCCCATCTTCGACCTCGACGGTTCGAGCGTTGTGTTCGTCGACGAGGTCGCCGGGTCGCTTCGCCGAGTCGATCTGGCCACCGGCGCGGTGACGCCCGCATTCACCGCCGACATCTCTGGCGCGCACCCTCGTCCACGCCCACGCCCGTGATGTCCGATGGGCCTCGATCAGGTGACAGCCGCCGGTGACTGCGCCTCGTCGCCGGCGTGGGGGAACATGATCTGGCCGGCCAACACCTTGGAGACATCGGCGAGTTGCTCGCCCACGAGCACCAAGATGTCGTCGAGCGACACGATCCCGACGACTCGATCGTGGTCGACGATCGGGACGCGTCGAATCGCATGGTCGCGGAACACATGCAGCAGGTCGTCGAGGTCGTGGCCCACGTCGAGGGCGATGAGGCCCATGCTCATGAGGCCATCGATCCTCCCGTCGATCGGATACTGGTGAGCAAGGCCGCGCGTGACGATGTCGCGGTCGGTCACGATGCCGACCGGGGTCTGTCCATCGACGACGATCACGCAACCGACGCCCAAACTTGTCATCAACGCGGCGGTGTCGGCGACGGTGGCGTCGCAGCCAATCATGACGGGTTCCCGAACGGCAAGTTCTGAAACGTTCATCACGAGTCCTTTCCGACCCCGTTCAGATGCTCGATACGGCAATCTGCTCCGGGGAACATCAACGTGGTCCGACCGGTTTCGTCCCAGCGAACCAGGTACGGCGGTCCACCATCGGCACCACGCACGTCCTCCACCTTTCCCACGCGGCGAGGCTCACCGATCCGGTGGCCCTCGACGATCAATTCATCTCCGACATTGGCGAACATGTGTGGACCCCCTTTCGAGGTGATCGAGATTCCGGTTCGAGCATCGCAGTCGTTGACCCCGAGGCGGAAGGGGACAACGTCCTGCGTGCACGAGAAATCGGTGACGTCCGGCCCTGATCGCTCGCGGTCGTCGTAATCCCACCGACCCATAGGGTTTTGCCGTTTGCGTTGCACTTCGGTTGGGACGTCCCAACGAAACCGTGACGCAAACGGGATGGGAGGGGAGGTGGGGGGCGACCGCGTAGTGTCGGTGCGCATCGGCCCGGGTGGCGAAACTGGCAGACGCGGGGGGCTTAAACCCCCCTTCCATTCACGTGGAGTGCGGGTTCAAATCCCGCCCCGGGCACGACAGAAGACCAGCTCAGGGTATGTATCGGCGTCGGGTCCTTCCGTTCAGGAGGCGACGGGGTGCACGAAAGGTGCACGGAGAGTTCTTGACAAGCGGAAATCGGACGCGGGTCGCAGGAACCTCGACCATGGTGACGAGCCAGCGGCTGGGCGGTGGTCGCGCAGCCAGGAATCTGGGTTTGGCGCACGGTTGCCGTCATGAATCGGAGGTGTCATGGCGGTGTCGTCGGCGCCGGGCGTTGCTGCGACGTTCGCGGCGCTCCGCGATGCCGCTGGTCTCATCACCGCCGTTGCTTGTGCCAGTCCCGCAGGCGGCTACCGACTGGGCTGATCGTTGTCAGGGTGTGGGGACGAGTTCGAAGGCGTCGCAGTGAGCGGGTTTGACGACTCGGAAGTCTCTCGGGTTGATCGTGGCAAGAGTGACGATGTTGAGTCGCTCGGCGATCGCAATGACGGCGGCGTCGACGGTGCCGAGGTCCATGTCGGCGTAACGTTCGACAAGCTCGGCGACGCGTCGCCAATCGTTCGAGGTGAGATCGGCAACAGTGAAGTCGCCGGCGGCGATCGACGCGATGAAGGCTGCTTCTGTCACTGGGCCGAGCACGGCGGCGATCATCCATCCGGTCTCGGGGATCACTGGGGCGGGCAGGATCAGTTGGCTCGACGGGTAATTGGCGAGCAACGCTGTCCTGGCGGAGTGTCAGCGGTCGTCAGCGTCAGCGACCGCGAGGAGCACACCGGTGTCGACAACGATCATTCGCTGTGGTTAAGTGATTCGGTGATCAGTTCGTCACGGATCTTCTTGTGACGTTCACTGAGATCGCCCCGCCCGGAGTGCCCCATCCCGGCTAAGGCGAACCGTTCAGTGTGTTCGGAACGGTCGGGGAACTGGGCCGCGACGATCTCCAACAGTTCATCGGTGGTGACGTGGCGGCGTGCTGCTTCGGCGTTGAGTCTGGAGGCAAGTTCTTCAACGGTGATCGCCATCAGATCAGTTTAGGTTCTCCGTCGGCGTTGCTGATCGCGTTCGCGCCACGGTCGTGGAGATAAACACCGCCATGGCAGCCGAGACCGGGTTGGCCCACGTCAGCGGTCTGTGCGGTCTGACCTATGTACTTCCGGCCGTTGGGCGGGCCGCCGAAGCCCGAGCACTCGGCGATGACACCGTCGCGGCCGCCCGCACCCGCGGCATGTCTTCTTCGTTGCCGACGCGCTGGCCGGATATGGCCGGGCGTTCGCCGTGACCGAACCGACCCGGGCGGTGGACGCTGACCGCGAGGGACTCGTGTATGGCCAGCAGCATCGGATCCCAATTTGAAGGGGTGATCGCCAAAGAAGCTGCCGGGCTCGGAGCGGTCCAGGACTCGCTCGATCAGGCTCTTGCGCTGTTCAAGACCACCATCGACTCGTTCCATCAGGCTGGTGACGTCGGCAACGTGCCGGCCACGCTGGCCGACCTCGCCGTGTTCTTCGATCGAGACGAACAACCCGAGAACGCCGCCACCATCTGCGGCAGCCCCACCCCCGCACACGAGCACCGTGATGGTGCCCAATCTGCCTGAAACCATCGATCGCCTGCGCATCGTGCTCGGCCATTCACAGTTCGACGAATGCGTCACCACCGGCGGAGCTATCGAACTCGCCCAAACCGTCCAGCACGCCCACGATCACATCAAACTCACCCGCCTCCAACTCGACGACCACCCTGGCCACCCCGCCGGCTGACCTAGACGAGTCACTGGGCCGTCTGGGTGCACAAAAGGTGCACAGGACTCGTCGGACGTAAGTGATGCTGGAGGGTCACGGATGGACATCCTGGACTGAACCCCCAGTTCACAGCGTTCTGGACGGACAGGGCAACACCCAATGGACGTTGTTTGCCAAACTTACCCCCCCTTCCTCACGGAAAGTGCGGGTTCAAATCCCGCCCCGGGCACGACACGCTGGTATTTCGCGATCGGGTAGTGATCTGTGACGTCATCCGGGTAGTGCCCGTGTCACATCCGTGTGACAGACCGTGACACCCCCGCTCCACTGTTGTGCTCGTGGCCAACGGTTCAGTGCAGCGCAAGGGGAAGGTGTGGTCGTTCGTCGTCGACCTCGGCCCCGACCCTGCGACCGGTCGCCGCCGCCAGGCCCGCCGGTCGGGCTTCGCGACGAAGAAGGCGGCCGAGGCCGCACTGCGTGATCTGGCGACCGCTGCCGACGCAGGCACCGCCGTGTCCCGGAGCCGGACCACCCTGTCGCAGTTCCTCACCGACTGGTTGGAGTCGATCAAACCGCGGGTCCGGGAGACCACGTGGGTGAGCTACCGGATGGCCGTCGAGCGCATCACCCGCCAGATCGGCGCGGTGCAACTCCAGTCGCTCACACCGCT
>JANPCI010000311.1:0-1698 GCA_031430875.1 Actinomycetes bacterium
GAACTCCTCGGGCGTGCGACCGAAGTTCATCATCTCGAACATGATCTCGGGCGACGGGTAGTACTGGAAGTTGCTGATCTCCTGCACTCCGATCTGATCGAGGCGCAGCGAGAGACCCGACATGAGCAGCGGAAGGAGATCTCCGAACCACCCCGGGTTGGCACCCGTTCCGTGAAACGCGACCCCACCGGCCGCACAGGCCTGCGACAGCCGGTCCATGACCTCGTCGCCGTACACCTTCGGGTACATGTAGCCGACCGTCGTGATCACGTGTTTGCCGCTTGCAAGCAGGCGACAGAAGTTGTCGAGGTCGGCATCAGGGTTGTCGCCGTACACCAGCGATGGCAGCGGCATGTGCAGCACGACGTCGGCATCGAGAGCGAGGATTTCATCGACGTTGTCGGTCGCGGCGATGCCGAGGTCGGCGATGCCGGCGACGGCGCCGATGTCGCGCCCGACCTTCTCCGGATTGTTGACGAGTAACCCGACGATCTCCATGTCGGGTCGGCCCGCGACCGTGGCAATCGACGCCCGGCCGACGTTCCCGCTCCCCCACTGCACGACCCTGATCGTCATGCGGACAACGTAGGCGAGATCGAGACCCCTCCAATTCCCCGTGCGATGAGATTGACGAGCAACAGGTGCGCCGGAATCTCATCGCAGCCCGGATGCGGCGACGAGTCACCCGAAAACGCAGAAAACCCCTGCAATGCAGGGGTTTCTGGAGCGGACGACCGGGATCGAACCGGCGACCTCAACCTTGGCAAGGTTGCGCTCTACCAACTGAGCCACGTCCGCGAGGAATGCACAATGTAGCGCCGACGATCTCGGGTCGCTACCCCGATCACGCTGCTGCGGTCCCGTCGGTCACTTCCTGCGGGTTCATGAACGATCGACATATATGGTCGGGTAGATGAGCGGAGCCCTGGACGACATCGACCCCGCCGAACGGGCGCGTGGCGCAACCGAGTTCTTCGGTCCGCTGGTTCCCGGACAACTGGGCTGTGTGTTCGATCACTCGGCGCCGGACCTCGTGGTCGGCCACATCGACGTCACCGACAACCTCATCGCCGGTACCGGATTCTTGTTCGCGCCAGCAGTCATTGCGCTGGCCGACACGTGCGCCGCGATCGGGTGCGGCAACAACATCGCCGACAACGCTTCATTCACCACGATCGAACTGAAGTCGAACTTCCTCTCGAGCGCCAGGGTCGGTGAACGCGTCGTCTGTCGTTGCACGCCCAGCCATCTGGGGCGTCAGACACATGTGTGGGATGCAGAGGTGACCAATGAATCGACCGGGAGGACCATGGCACTGTTCAGATGCACCCAGATGGTCTTGTCGCCGCGTTGAACCTGTGATTCAGCGCTGATCAGGCCCCTCGACAACGTCCGCCGGGTCATCGACAACGACGATTGGCCCATCGACAACGACGATTGGCCCATCGACAACGACGACGGGCCCATCGACGATCGCGAACCAGTCGGGGCGCTCGATTCCCTCAGGAGTCGGTGTTCGCGTCTCCAAAGACGGGGGCGCGAGATCGCTCATCGGGGCAACGGGGCGATCGGCCAACTCGAATTCGGCATCAAGGTTCGGCGCTGACGACTCAGGGCGCAGCGGCTCGGCGCCGGCGGGACGCACCTCATCGAGCACGCGGCGCTGCGTCGCAGGGTCACGTTGACGGCGCCAGTCCT
>JANPCI010000312.1:0-2288 GCA_031430875.1 Actinomycetes bacterium
GTACGAAGGCTTCCAATGACGGCGTTGTGGTGGCCGAGCGTTGCAGGGCCGGGTGATGTGCGTGCCGACATCAGGCCAATCGCCCAGGGGTGACGCTTGAGCGCCTGGCGGGCGGATTCAGCTCGCTCGCACATCGCAGTCCTCCAGTCGGCTCCGCTCAACGGCAGTTCGATCTCGGCAAAGACCAGGTCGACCATGCCGTCGAGGAGATCCTCTTTGTTGGTCACGTGGTTGTACAGCGACATCGCCTCGACTCCGACAGCGACGCCCAGCTTGCGCATCGTCAGTGAGTCGATACCGCTCTCATCAGCGAGGACCACTGCGGTGCGCAGCACTCGCTGGCGGTTCAGCGGGGTGCGTACCTCGGCGGTGGGTTTGGTCGATGGCCTCATCTGCGCTCCCTGCTCGAACTTCCGGTTGACATACTTACGATGTAAGTGTACGTTACTTACATCGTAAGTAACGTACATCAGGAGCAACCCTGAAGTCCACCGCACTCCGACCGCGGTGAACGCCGAACTGACCTCGATCACGCAGCTCTTTCGATCACCAACCCAACAACACGAACGGACCAACCCACCATGATCACCGTCTCAGCTCTGACCAAGACGTATGGCACGCGAACTGCCGTCAACAACCTCACCTTTGATGTCGCCGCCGGTCGCGTCACCGGGTTTGTCGGCCCGAACGGTGCCGGCAAATCGACCACGATGCGGATGATGGTCGGGCTCACCCGACCCGATCGCGGCGACGTGCGGTACGACGGGATCAGCTACACCGACCTCGCCCACCCCGCCCGGCTGGTCGGGTCCGTCCTCGATGCCCGCTGCATGCATCCCGGCCGAACCGCCAAGATGCACCTGCGTGCCACCGCCGCCCTCAGCGGCCTTCCCGCGAGCCGAGCCGAACAGGTGCTGGCCGAGGTTGGACTCGAAACGGCCGCCGATCAGCGGGCCGGCAAGTTCTCGCTCGGGATGCGTCAACGCCTCGCTCTTGCCGGAGCGCTCCTCGGCGACCCGCAGGTGCTGCTGCTCGATGAGCCGTCCAACGGTCTCGACCCCGACGGGATCCGCTGGCTGCGCAACTATCTCACCGACTTCGCCGCACGAGGAGGCACCGTGTTCGTATCGAGCCACCTGATCAGCGAGCTCGCAATGTTCGCCGACGACCTCGTCGTCGTCGGACGCGGCACACTGCTCGCAGCCGAATCCGTCGAGGCGATCACCGCCCGCAACGAAATCACCGTCGTCGTCGAGACCTCGCAACCAGACGAGCTCGCCAGGTTGCTCACCGACCACCAGATCGTCGCCGAGGTCACCGGCACTCGGCTCCACGTCATGGGAACGACGAAGACCGTCGTGTCACAAATCGCATACGACAACCAGATCCATGTGCTCGGACTTACCGAGACCACCCAATCGCTCGAAGACAGCCTGCTCGACTTGACCAGCTCGTCCGCCGAGTTCGCCTCCAACTGACCATCCCCTCACCACGATTGCACACCAAGGAAACAACCATGACCATCACCGCAACTCCAACAACCGCCGCCGCAACCACCCGCCCCGCCAGGCTCCACCGCCCCATCAGATCCACCCGAAGTGACGTGGCGACGATCCCCACGATCCTGAGGAGCGAATGGATCAAACTCGCCTCGCTTCGGGCCAACCGGGCGATCCTCGGCCTGACCATCATCATCGGCGGCTTCGCCTCATGGGCGACCGCAACACTGGTGACCGACGAAGTCCTCACCGTCTCCAAGGAATTCGTCTATGCGACCACCCTCACGGGAGTGCTGGCGGCCATCGCCGGGATCTTGCTGTTCACCTCTGAAACCCAACACGGCACCCTCGCCACAGCACTCACCGCGCAACCAGCACGCTGGGTGATCGCGGTGAGCAAGACGATCACAGCCGCCGCCGCCGGTCTGGTCCTCGGAGTTGCCGGGCTGGCCGCTGGGATCGGCGGGGCCGTAGCCGGCGGGCTCGAGCTGGGCGACACTTCATCGATCACTCCAACCGCATTGTGGGCGCTGCTGTACACCACGCTCTCAGCCGTCATCGGCCTGGGAGTCGGCATGATCGCCCGCCACAGCACAGGTGCGATCTCCGGCTTCCTCGTGTGGTGGTTCGTGATCGAGAATCTGCTCGCCGTGTTCGCCCCCGCCAAGGTCTCCCGACTCCTCCCGTTCGTCACCGGCTACCGCCTTCTGGGCATCGGCTCCGACTTCGACTCCGCCGAGGCGATCGCCGTCGCACTCACCCGAGGCCAGAACGCGATCGCCTTCACCA
>JANPCI010000313.1:0-3689 GCA_031430875.1 Actinomycetes bacterium
AAGCGCAACTGCTGTGCCAGGCCGCCGGGATCACGAGCTGGTCCAACACCCCGGTCGCCGGCAATCACACGCTCGACGACATCCGGGTCAGCATGCAGCACACCATCGTCGACATGGGCGACGACGAGTTCACCCAGGGCCGCCCGCACCCGATGATCGACCCGACGCTGCGCAACGAGCGCGTCGCAAGCGACGCCGCCGACCCGACCACGGCGGTGCTGCTGATCGACGTGGTGCTCGGCTACGGCTCGGCCGACGACCCGGTTTCCGGTCTGCTCGAGGTGCTCGGCAACGCCCGAAGCGACGCCAAGGACGCCGGGCGCCTCCTGGCGGTCATCGCGCACGTCTGCGGCACCGACGCCGACCCCCAGCAACGCGCCGATGTCGTCGCCAAGCTCCGCTCGACGGGCGCGTTCGTGGCGTCGAGCAACGCCGAGGCCGCCCGCTGGGCCGCCCACATCGCAACCAGTCGGGAGCAACGATGAACGAGGTCTTCGACACCGAACTGAGGGTCGTCAACATCGGCCTGTCGAGCTTCGCCGACAACCTCCGGCGCGCGGGCGGCAACGCCACGCAGATCGCCTGGCGCCCGCCCGCCGGGGGCGACGTCGCAACCGGGCTTGCGCTCGCCTCGCTCGTCAACGACCCGGTGGTCGAAGCGGCCAACGCCACGGCGTTCGGTCGCTACCTCGAGGCCCAGCCGGTGCTCGTCGATGTCGTGCTCGCCCGCGAGGCGATCGCGGCGCTCGACGGCGAGCGGCGCGTGCTGCACGCCGGGCCGCCGATCGACTGGTCCGACATGTGCGGCCCGGTCCAGGGCGCCATCGCCGGGGCGATCGTCTACGAGGGGTGGGCTGACACTCCCGACGAGGCGATGGCGATGGCGGCTGTCGGCGACGTGGTGTGCGAGCCGTGTCACGACCACCACGCCGTCGGGCCGATGGCCGGGATCATCAGCCCTTCGATGCCGCTGTGGGTGGTCGAGAACTCGACCGCCGGCAACCGGGCGTACTGCAATTTCAACGAGGGACTCGGCAAGGTGCTGCGCTTCGGCGCCAACGGGCCCGCCGTCATCGAGCGGCTGCAGTGGATGGGCACCGAGCTGTTCGAGGTGTTGAAGGCCGGCGTCAGCCGTCTCGACGGCCTCGAACTCAAGCCGTTGATCGCGCAGGCGTTGCACATGGGCGACGAGGTCCACAACCGCAACGCTGCCGCGACCGGGCTGTTGCTCAAGCGGTTGATCCCGGCGCTGCTCGACACCGGCGAACCGCTCGACCGGCTGCGGCGTGTGATCGAGTTCGTCGCCGGCAACGACCACTTCTTCCTCAACCTGTCGATGGCGTCGTGCAAGGCGATGCTCGACGCCGCCGCCGACGTCCCGCACAGCTCGATGGTGACGGTGATGGCCCGCAACGGCGTCAACTTCGGCATCCGCCTCAGCGGTACCGGCGATCAGTGGTTCCAGGCGCCCGCCAACCCCGTCGACGGCCTGTTCTTCCCCGGCTACGGAGTCGCCGACGCGGCCGCCGACCTCGGCGACAGCGCGATCACCGAGACCGCAGGGCTTGGCGGATTCGCCATGGCCGCCGCGCCGGCGATCGTGCAGTTCGTGGGCGGGACACCGGCCGACGCCATCGAGAACAGTCGCCGGATGCGCACGATCACCGTCGGTACGAACCCTGCGTTCAGCCTCCCGGCGCTCAACTTCGGCCCGACCGCCGCCGGTGTCGATGCCCGGCTCGTGCTCGACAGTGGCGTCCTGCCGATCATCAACACCGGCATCGCCCACCGGGAGGCGGGCGTCGGCCAGATCGGCGCCGGCATCACGACGGCACCGATGGACTGCTTCGTCGGCGCGATCGACGCGCTGGTCGCCGCCCGATCGGACAGCGGCGGATGACCGGCCTCGCCGTCGTCGCGCTCGGTGGCAACGCACTCGTGCGCGATGCCGCGCACGACTCGATCGGCGACCAGTACGACACGGTCAGTGCCGTGGCGCCGCACCTCGTCGACCTCGTCGAGGCGGGCTGGCGCCTCGTGGTCACCCACGGCAACGGACCCCAGGTCGGCTTCATCCTGCGCCGCTCCGAGTTGGCGATCGCCGAGGTCGACCCGGTGCCGGTCGACTACGCCGTCGCCGACACCCAGGGTGCGATCGGCTACATGTTCCTCAAGGCGATCCGCAACGAACTGACGCGTCGCTCGATCGATCGACCGGTTGTCGCCCTCGTGACCCAGACGGTCGTCGACCCGAACGACTCTGCCTTCGACCACCCGATCAAACCGGTCGGCGCCTTCTTCGACGAGGCGACCGCCCGCCGCTACGAGCGTGAGTTCGGCTGGACCGTCGTGGAGGATTCCGGCCGCGGCTGGCGACGCACGGTGCCGTCGCCTCGCCCGCTCGAGATCGTCGAACTCGACACGATTCGTATGCTCGCCGCCTCCGGTGCCGTCGTCGTCGCCGGAGGCGGTGGCGGTATCCCGGTGACGCGCGCCGACGACGGGTCGCTCGTCGGTGTCGAAGCGGTGATCGACAAGGATCTCGCCTCTGCGCTGCTTGCCGCCCGCCTCGGCGCCGACCTGCTCGCCATCCCGACCGGAGTCGAGCGGGTGGCGATCAACTTCGGTGAGCCCGATCAGCAGTGGCTCGACCGGCTGACGCTCGCCGAGGCCACCCGGCTCGCCGATGACGGACAGTTCGGCGAAGGCAGCATGCGTCCCAAGGTCGAGGCGCTCGTCGGGTTCGTCCAGCAGCGTCCCGGTGGAGCCGGCGTGATCACCTCACCCGAGCGGCTCGGCGACGCCCTCGCTCGCCGCACCGGAACCTGGATCGAGGGCTGACGATGACCGATCCGGCCACCGATACCACGACCGTTGAACTCGCCGTCAACGGCACGCTCATGCGTGGTTACGAGTCGAATCGGAACCTGACCGATCTCGGCTGCGGGTTCGTGCGCGATGCCCAGACGGCACCGGTGTACCGGTTGTGGTCGATCGCCGGCCGCCATCCCGGCATGATCCGCACGACCGCCGGCGACGGTGCCTCGATCGTCGTGGAGGTGTGGCGAGTCCCGCTGGCCGGTGTCGTCGCCGTGCTGTTGCGCGAGCCGCCGGTCTCTCGATCGGCAAGATCGAGCTGGACGACGGCACCGAGACGCTCGGTGTGCTGGCCGAGCCCGCCCTGGTCGAAGGGCACCCCGAGATCACGCACTTGGGCGGATGGCGGGCATTCACCCACACCGACGAACCTGGAGCATCGACATGACCGACATCGCCGAGCATTCTGTTGCGCCGTCGACGGCGACGATCTTCGGTCGCCCGATACTGCCCGGAGTCGCCGAGGACTCGGTGCCGTTCTGGCGGCTCGTGTTACGCGGCTGCTCACAGTGCTGCTTTCAGACCAACGAGGTCACTGGGGTCATCTTCCTGATCGCCGTTCTGACGTACTCGCGTGAACAGGCGTTGTTGATGGCGATGGCCGCCGTGATCGCACCGGCGGTGGCACTGTTGCTGCGCGGCGATCGCTTTCTGCTCGAGCTCGGCGTGTTCGGATTCAACTCGTGTCTCATGGCGCTCGCGCTCGGCAACTTCTTCGAGTACGAGACGGCGCTGTGGATCTGGGCAGCGGTGCTCAGCACAGTGGCCACAGTGATCACCGTCATTGCCGTGAGGTTCATCTCCTTTCCGAT
>JANPCI010000314.1:0-2447 GCA_031430875.1 Actinomycetes bacterium
CACTCGCTCGAAGTGTTGTCGTCGGCGGGTCGATCACTGGGCAAGACAGCACGAATCCCAGCGGGATCGACCGACAGTGTGACGGTCACGTTCGAGACGGCGGGCAACTATCGCCTCATCTGCGACATCGACGATCACCTGTCGCGTGGTCAGTCGGCAACGGTCACTGTCGGCTGAATCCGATCACCGATGAGCGAAACCCCGGCATCCGGGGACGTCGCTCATCCGAATGGGAGTTGGTCGATGAACCCGGCGATGAGTTCGGCCACCTCGGCGGCGTGGCTGTCCTCGTGCATCGAGTGACCCCCATTTTCGACGACGACCAGCCGCGCGTCGGGCATCTTTCGTTCGAGGTACTCGCCGGCGCCGGTGTACTCCGGACGATCGGCGCTACCGGCGAGCACGAGCGTCGGCGTCGTGATCTCAGCGAGGCGGTCCATCACCACCGAGTCCTCCTGCAGGTTCAGTGACGTCACCTGCTCGGGGACCCCGAAACGATGGGCGTTGCGCCGTGAGCGGTCGTTCCACTCCTCGCGTTTGACCGGATCGCGGTAGCCCGGGCCGGTGTTCAAGACCACCACACCCCGATCGAGGCCCGGACGGGTGGCCGCGTGAGCGAGTGCGAGATACCCGCCGAGCGAGTGCCCGACGAGCACGGCGGGTTGGTCGAGTTCGGCGAGTACGTCGTCGAGATCATCCAGCGCTCGGTCTCGGGTGTATTCCGCCGGATCGTCAGGCACCGGCGATGCGCCGTGGCCGAGCAGGTCGACGGCCACGACGGTGAAGCGATCCGACAGCAGGCCAATACACGCCGACCAGGTGGCCGCTGACATTCCCATTCCGTGGATGAACACGACCGGCGGGCCAGAGCCGGCCCGGACGACGTTGAGGCGGGTCACTCTCCGTACTCGTGTTCCGGTGCGGGGTAGACGCCGGACTCCACGTCTTCGCGATAAGCGATCGCCGCGTCGAGCAGGGTCTGGCCGATCGAGGCGTACTGCTTGACGAACTTGGGGATTCGTCCACGGGTGAAACCGGCCCAGTCGCTCCACACGAGCAACTGGCCGTCACAGTCGGGCCCGGCGCCGACCGAGATGGTCGGGATCGACAGCTCCTTGGTCGCCTGCGCGGCGACGCCGGAGGGCACCATCTCCAGCACGACTGCGAAGGCCCCGGCCTCCTCGACGGCGTGGGCATCGTCGAGAAGGTGCTGGGCGGCATCGCCTCGGCCCTGGATGATGTGGCCGCCGAGGCCGTGCTCGCTCTGGGGAGTGAATCCGATGTGCGCCATCACAGGGATGCCGGCGCGCACGATCCGCTTGATCTGCTTCGCGCTGCGGATCCCGCCTTCGAGCTTGACGGCATGGGCTCCGGTCTCCTTCATGAAGCGGATCGCAGTGGCGAGCGCCTCGTCGGGGCCGTTCTCGTACGAACCGAACGGCATGTCGGCGATCACCAGTGCACGTTTGGCGCCCCGGACCACGGCTGCAGTGAGTGGGATCAGCTCGTCGACGGTGACCGGGATGGTGGTGTCGTAGCCGAACACCGTGTTGCCGGCCGAGTCGCCGACGAGCAAGAAGTCGATGCCCGCGTCATCGAAGATCGATGCCGACAGGAAGTCGTAGCTGGTGAGCCCGGTGATCTTGATGCCCTGTTCCTTCGCCCGTTGGAAGTGTCGCGTTCGGACGCGCTTGAGGGCGGAGTCGGCTTCACCTGCGCCATAGGGCCGCTGTTCGTCGGTCACTCGCCCACCGTAGGTCGCCCCCGAGCATCGACCAAACGTCTCAGAGTGCTTGCCGCGGGACCGGTGGCAGTTCCTGGATTGCTCCCAGCAGGTGGCGGACCCACACCTGTTGGAGTTCGTCGAGATACTCGGAGTCTTCTTCGATGCGGTGCTCCTCGACGGCGAGCGAGCCGTTGCGATAGAGGGCGAGGTCGTACGGGGGGCCGACCGACAGGTTGGCGTGAGCGGTGCTGAGCATCGAGCCGAGCGCCACCTTTGTCGCCACGCCGAGATCCGCGCGTGCCCGCACGGCGAACTCCAGCCAGAACTTGCCGTACTTCGTTTCGCCGATCTGCAGGAATGGCTTGGTGTTCGACGCTCTGATGTAGTTCCCCTCCGGGTACACGAGGAAGATCTCGGATCGGGCGCCGTGGATCTGTCCACCCAGGATGAAGGTGGCGGTGCCGTTGGCTCCGGACGCGGCCAGACCGTCGCGATGGCTGGCCACCACGTCACGGCTGATCCTGCCGACGTAGAGCGCAGCTTCGAAGAGGCGGGTCACCGTGGCCAGCGATTCGTGATCACCAGGCGTCGTGAGATCGCGGTCGATGCGGTCGAGTACCTCCTGGGTCGTGGCGAGGTTCCCGGCCGCCTGGATGACGAACGCCCGATCGCTCGACGGCTGGATCACGTGCAGCTTGCGGTAGGTACTGATGTTGTCGAC
>JANPCI010000315.1:0-3295 GCA_031430875.1 Actinomycetes bacterium
GCCAATGCGGCCTCCACCAAGGTGGTCTTGCCGATGCCCGGCTCGCCGACCACGTGGAGTATCGACGTGGTTCCGGCAAGGGCGTGGTCAACAAAGGCGGTGAGTTGCAGCAACTGCTCGGAGCGTCCGCGCAACATACTCACCAAACTAGGCCCTTCCCAGGGAGTGTGTCCTGTCGTTCATGGTGAATCAAGCGTCACTGCCGGATACCACCGGACCCTCGACATTGGTCGATATGGCCGTTCCGCGCCTCATGACCCGGACGTTGGACCGGCGGCAGGAGCGCCCGAAGGTCGTCGTGACGCAACGAGTCGTGAGCTCTCACGGACCCGACCGCAAGGAGCCCGTCGTCGCGCTCCAGGCGGCTCGGGCGAGAGGCCGGTGACGAGGGCGCGACAGCAAGGCGGCGGTCACGTTTCGATCGTGCGTCGTGCACGAGAATCGCGATGTGCACCCGGTTCGTGACTGTGAGCTTGGTGAGAGGACGCGAGACGTGCGCCTCATCGGTGATCTTGTTTGACGCGTTCTCGTCGACGATCGCTTCAGGCGGCTCTCGGCTCACAGTGAGCGCCCATCGGGCTTGACACATTCCGATATCGGTATGTGTAGTTCGGCGATGGCTCGGCAACGCACGACATCTGAAGTGTTCAATGCCGTCGGGCTTACGTGACTCAGCAGTGGGGACTCGCAGGCGTGCCCGACGGAACGCACCGCTAATACGAGAGCGATTGTCGGGATGTGAGTGCGCTCTCCCCTGTCTGTCAGGCTGAGGTGAGACACCGGTGATGCCGGTGCTCATTATCCACCCGGGGCGAGAACAAGGAACCCTGACTGATGACCATGACCTCAACCACGCTGCTCGATCGCGCCCACAATGGGGGCGTGAACGGACACCACGATGCTGGCGATCCGCCAGCGAAACCGACCCGTCGGCGGTTCTCCGCCGAGTTCAAGAACCGAATCGTCGACGAGTACGACGCAGCTGACCGCGAAGAACGCGGAGCGTTACTTCGTCGCGAAGGTTTGTACACCTCGCACATCTCGGAGTGGCGCAACCAGCGCCGTCAAGCCAGCGAGCCGGCCGCGTCGAGTACTTGGCGACGCAGCGCCGAGCAGATCGAACTGGACCGGCTCCGCAAGACCAACGCCCGACTCCAGTCCGAGCTGGAACGCACCAGGTTGGCGTTGGAGATCACGGGAAAAGCACACGCGCTCTTGGAGTTGCTCTCTGAGAGCGCGGACATCGACAACAGGTTCAAGAAGTGATCGACACCCACCTCGACGACCACTGTGCACTGACCTCGACAGCCCAGGCCTGTGCGCTGCTGGGCCAGCCGCGAGCGACGCACTACCGACGCTGCCGACCACCGAAACTGGGACCACCCGCACCACGTCCGGCGCCGCCGAACAAGCTGACCGAGGTCGAACGCCAGCACGTGCTGGCAGTGCTGCGCTCACCAGAGTTCTGTGATCTCGCACCTGCCCAGATCTGGGCCCGACTCCTCGACGACGGCATCTATCTGTGCTCAATCTCCACGATGTATCGCCTGCTCACGATCATGGGTGAGAACCGCGAACGTCGCCGCCAACGCACCCACCCGACGAAGAAGAAGCCCGAGCTGATCGCCACCGCCGCGAACCAGGTTTGGAGTTGGGACATCACCAAACTGAAGGGCCCAACCCGCGGCGAGTACTACGAGTTGTTCGCGATCATCGACATCTACTCCCGCTACGTCGTCAACTGGTGCGTCGCTGCGGCCGAGACCGGCGACCTCGCCGCCGACTTCATCGACGCCGCCTACCGCACCCACGACATCACCAAGGGACAACTGGTCTTGCACGCCGACCGCAGCAGCTCGATGACCTCCAAGCCGGTGTCGCAACTACTCGTCGATCTCGGTGTCGCCCGATCCCACTCACGTCCGCACGTCTCCAACGACAACCCTTACTCCGAAGCCCAGTTCAAGACGCTGAAGTACTGCCCGGCGTTCCCCGACCGGTTCGGCTCGATCGCCGACGCGAGAGTGTTCTGCGAGACGTTCTTCGATCACTACAACCACGTCCACCGCCACTCCGGCATCGGGCTACACACCCCAGCCTCGGTCCACTACGGCACCGCCACCGAAATCCGTGAACAACGCGCCGTCACCCTCGATGCCGCCTACGCGTCGAACCCAGCCCGATTCCGCCACCACCGACCCGAACCCCCGAAACTGCCCACCGTCGCGTGGATCAACGAACCCCAACGCGAAGCCCTCATCCACTCAAACTAGAAATGTCTCAAACGGCTTGACAGGTTCCGGCGGCGGTCGTCCAATTGCCGGCGCACAGCGGATGAGCCGAACCGCCACCGGCGCGGATGGGTGGGCGCCCGGGAAAGTAGCTTGACCGCTGTGCAGATGCTCCGCTGTCCCCGATGCCGAGGTGTCACCGTGCTCGAGACGCTCGATTGCCCCGGCTGCGGGTTGGCGGTGGGCTTTCACCCGCCCACGCTCACGATGCGCGAGGCGACTCGTGATGGCGTCAGCATCGACGGCCGATCTTGGGTTCCCTGCTCGAACCGCGACTGGCGGTGCAACTGGCTCGTCGCCGACGATGCCGGAGCGGCCCGTTGCCTGTCGTGCCGGCTGAACCGTCAGCGACCGGACGCCTCGGACACGATCGCGCTCGAGAAACTCGCCGACGCATCGCGGGTGATGCGCCGTCTTCTCGTGCAGCTCGCCGAGCTCGGGTTGCCCGTCGAGCCGTTCTACGAACGCGAAGGCGGCCTCGCATTCGACCTGCTGTCGTCGTATTCGGGGCAGGGACGAGTCACCATCGGCCACGCCAACGGTGTCATCACGATCGACTTGATCGAAACGCTCGACGACTACCGCGAGGCGTTGAGGATCCGGCTACGAGAGGCCTACCGCACGATGCTGGGGCACTTCCGCCACGAGGTCGGTCACTACTACCAATGGATCCTGGTCGAGCAGACGGACTGGATCGACGAATGTCGCCAACTCTTCGGCGACGAGCGGGCGTCGTACACCGAGGCGCTCGACCGGCACTACCGGGAGGGTGCCCCGGAGGGTTGGGAAGCCACGTACATCTCCGAGTACGCGACGATGCACCCGTGGGAGGACTTCGCCGAGTCGTTCGCCCACTATCTCCACATCACGGACTCGTTGACCACGGCTGCCGCAGGCGGTCTGGTGTTGCAGGCGAGCCGTGTCGACGGCCTCATCGATGCCGACATCGCACCACGCCGCTCGTATCAGGATGCCTCGACGAGCGACATGCTCGCCGACTGGCA
>JANPCI010000316.1:0-3808 GCA_031430875.1 Actinomycetes bacterium
GGCAGGTCCGGATACCACCTGCCGGCAAGCTGAGTACGAACACCGACGCAAGCGCCTGGAGGGCCGGATACGAGCGGTTGGATCCCTTCTGGAGTCAGCTTGCGGCTCGGGACATTCGTGCGTGGGCGGGCGGGCACGAGCGTCAAGGAACGACTCAACTGACAGACGCTCGTGGAGTCTCGCGGACCACGTGCCCCAGCCACGATCGCTCGCGCCGTTCGGTTCGGTGCGGATTGTGTCTCAGGTGCTGCGACACATTCCGCCCGGTTCTGGGAAGGCGCGCCAAACCGGAACTCAGGCGGCGCCGGGAGGGCTCGGCGACACGCCGAACTCGACCCGACTCCACCGGTCGTATGCAGCCCGAATCCGACCAGCGGTCACCTTCGGCCGGGTGGTGATCCCCCGGTAGGTGAAGCGGACGATGATCCATCCCGCTGCGGTGAGCTCGGGATCGCGGTCGTGGTCGCGCTCGAAGTTCGCCCGGTTGAGCCCGTGGTGGAGCCAGCCGTCACACTCGAGGATCACGCGCGTACCGATCACCCGGAAATCGACCTCGTAGCCCCCGATCACCGGATGGAACTCGACAGCCGGAAGATCGAATCGGTCGATCAGTCGCTTCATCACCACCTCAAGGATTGAGTCGGCCGGCTTGTCGTCGATCGACCAGTCGGCGATTGCATCGCGAACGGCGACGATCCCGCGACGTCCCTGTCGAGCGCGCTCGCCGGCGGCTGCCTCGATCGCCTGCAGCGAAGCGAGTCGGTGAGTGACCGCGTGCCCGACTGCAGCGTTCACACCAGGTAGGTCGACCGCACCGAGGTCGATCACCGTGCGCAGGATGTTGGTGCACGGAATGCCGTCTCGCCGCTGCGGAATCAGATGCGCCCTGTCGGTGGTCCGGTGAATGACGACACCATCGAGCCGGAGGTCGCGTCGGCCGGCGGTGAGGAGCACGTCGACCGGGTCATCATCGGATCGGGGAACCCCCCAGAGGCGGGCGGCGGAGCGATGCGAGGCGAGGGCGGGCTCGCGCATGGCGCACACGCCGGCGATGATCCGCTGTTCGGGCGAGTCGGGAGTTCCGACGAGCCGTGCGACCCCGGGATGGACCTGGACCAGCGTGCCTCGTTCGATGTTCCGGTACCAGGTGGCACGCGTGAGGCCGGACGCCTCGAAGGTGATGATGCCGTGGTGAGCGCGAGCCCAGTCGTCGAAGTCGGAAAGCTTCATACCCCCAAGTGGGCGACGAGCCGACAAATCGGAACTCGCCCCGGTGTCCCCCACCCCGAATCCCGGATCCAAGCGGATTGTGTCTCACATGCTGCGACAAATTCCGCAAAGAAACGTCGGGGGCCGGGGAAACGGCGGGGTGG
Source organism: Actinomycetes bacterium (assembly GCA_031430875.1). GTDB lineage: Bacteria > Actinomycetota > Acidimicrobiia > Acidimicrobiales > Ilumatobacteraceae > Sva-07. The sequence goes on from JANPCI010000316.1 coordinate 1,374, forward strand.
TGGGCGGCGATGGCGGGCGGGAGCGGGCGCGGCGAGGAGAGCGGGCGGGGCGGGAGCGGGCGCGGCGAGGAGGGATGATGGGCGGGAGCGGGCGCGGCGGGGCGGGCGGCGGGCTGGAGAGGGAGTTGTGCGGCTCGGAGTCAGTCGCTGGTTTGGGTCGGCCGAAGATGCTGGCGTAGCCAGCTGGCAGCGGCCGCTTCGTCCCATTCGCCCGCAGCGATTGCGACCACAGCCGCTTCGGCCTCGTCGATGTCTGGTTTCGGTTCCCAGGCCCATCCGTTGATGTCGACGAACAGTCGCAGCGACACCCATGCCGCGCGTTTGTTGCCATCGGGTAGCGGGTGGTTTCTCGCGAGCCTCACGACCAGTACCGCGGCCTTGTCGACGAATTCGGGGTAGAAGTCGGTGTCGCCGATGCCAGCAGCCGGCGCGTGCAACGCAGAGTCGGCGAGATCGTGGTTGGTCATGTTCATCACGGTCTGCAGATCGAGGCCGGTGACGGCTGTTGCAATGGCGATGTAGTCGGCGAGGTCGAGGTACTCGGTGCTCACTTCGCGAGACGCTCGAGGAGTTCTCGATCCTCTTCGATGATCTGACGAACGCGACGACGGAACGCAGGGTCTTGCTGGCGACGCTCGACCGCTTCGCGAAGCGCGAGCTTCACCGTCTCGTTGAGGCTCTGACCTTCAGCACGCGCGAGCGCCTCGGTGTCAGCAGCGAGTTCGTCGTCAAGACGAACGGTCAGGTTCTTCGGCATGACACCATGGTATCAAGTCACCACCAACACCGGAGCCGAACACCGCGGCCGGGCGAGCGGGGAGCCGGAGGGTGCGGTGGTGAGCGGGCGGTGCCGGAGCGAGTGCCGGTGGGGGCCGGACGGGCGGGCGGCGTCAGTTGGAGATGCCGATGGTTTGGATCTCGTCGACGTCGTAGTCGACGGTCACCGTGCGCCCGAGCGAGCCGGCCGACCCCGACCCGCCGGAGGATCGGTAGGTGACCGCCCACGTGGCGGTGACGCCGAGCCGGTAGGGCGCATCTTCGGGCGACGACGTGCGGTAGGTGTATCCACACGGACCCTGCTCGGGGGTGTCGGGGTCGACGATCGGCACCCCGGCGCCCTCGCACACGACCTCGTCGCCGTTGCCGAGGTCCCACTGGGTGGATGCGAGGGTGACGGTGGCCTCGGCCCAGTACGGGCCGGCTTCGGCCCGGACGGTCACCGGCGGCTGCGCCTGGAGTGCCAGCCACAGCCCGAGGTTGACGATGCCTCCGACCTCGGGCGGCGGGCTCATGTCGAGCGTCGGTGATGGGACGGCGCCGCGGGCACGATCGATGGCGTCGTCGATGACGTCCTGCACGGTCACCGACGTGTCGACCCACGTGAAACCCGAGCTGCCGTCGGGGCACACCCGGTTGTAGACCGTCTCCTCGCGCCCGTCGGGGAAGCTGCGCACGATGGAACCGTCGGCCCGCTCCGCGAACACGTAGCCCGAAGCGCTGATGTTCCCGTAGGCGGCAGGGTCCCACCCGTCCGACGCCACCGCCGGCACCCACCGACAAGGCTGCGGCGCCCCCACGATCCCCACCGGCTTCGGGGCTGGTGGCGGCGCCGGATTGGAGCACTCGACCGTGACCGAGTCCGCGTCGGTCGTGCCGGTGCAGGCGTCGTTGTATACGTCGCCGCCAGCAGCGCTAGCGGTTCCGGAGATCGCCACCGGCGACAGAATCGCGACGACGGTCCAGATCACCCAGCGGGGCATTCCGCGGCACCTTCCCACCGAGCGATCTCATTCCCACCCTCGACCTTCCACTGTCCGTCGACGTTCCTGAGGAACACGGTTGAGCGGGATGCGATTACGTCGGGATTGACGATCGCGTCCGTTCCGTTCGGTCCGGCCCCGACTTCAACCAGCAACCAGGAGTTGACCTCGCAGATCTGCAACTCGGCGACGACCTCGCTGGGTGCGATCAGTGCAGCGGCCTTCTCGACGGTGACAGACGCCGGAACATCTGGGTTCGGGCGAAGTGCGTAGTTGCGAGCCCTGTAGTCAGCCAAACTCGCACGCAGTTTCTCCTGTGAGACGCCGACCCGGCGATCCAGTGCGGCTTGCTCCTTCTCGGCGTTGAAGGGGTCTTGGGAGGCTTCGCGGCCCAGGCGATCCGCCTCGAGGAAGTCGGCTTCGACGGCGGCGGCTAGCCCGGTGGCGGGGTCGATGGTCGTGGTGGGGACCGCCGTCGTTGACGGGAGGGTTGACGTGACAGGAGGGTCGGTGGTGGGGGCGACGGTCTCCACGGAGGACAGGCCGGGGGCCTCGGCCTTGCTTGCGCAGGCTGCGAGGGTGCCGCCGCCGATGGCCACTGCCAGCACGATCAACACGTTCCCCGCTCGTGTCATCGCCGGATCGTAGTCGTTTCGCACCACGTCCTCCAGTGGG
>JANPCI010000317.1:0-18055 GCA_031430875.1 Actinomycetes bacterium
CGTGGCCTCTACCGTGGCTGTGCGATCCCCGGCTGCAGCGTCGGCTACGAGCGTTGCAAACTTCATCACATCATCTGGTGGCGTCACGGCGGGACAACCGATCTCGACAATTTGATCCCGGTCTGCACCAAACATCACAGCAAGATCCACAACGACGGCTGGGTCATCGAACTCGGACCCAACCGTCAACTCACCCTGCGGCTCCCCGACGGCACCATCCACAACACCGGACCACCCAACCGACGCACCGCCGCCTGAGACGCAGGGTTGAGACGCAGGGTCTGACCCCGCGTCTCATTCAGAAACTGGTGATCCCATGATTGCCCTGGTTCGGGCGAGCGCGATCCGAACCCCGGAGCGCACCGCATCCCTCCATCAGGTCACCCGGGAAACCAGCGGGTCCGATCTGCCCAGCAACCGACGCGCGAGCGACGAGCCGGACGGGGCCGACCCCGATCGCGACGCTCCGACTCGATGTGAGGCCGAGAAAGGTATTACGGCCAGGGGGCGTCGCCGCGGGCGATCTCGGCGATGCCGGCGAGGGTGAAGCCCTCGAGATAGGTGCGCATGTGATCGCCCGCCTGATTCCAGATGCCGAGAAGGACACACTGGCCCTCGTGGTCGCACGAGCCGTCCTGGTGGGGTTGGCCAAAGTCGCCGAGCGTGATCGGCCCGTCGACCGCTGACACGATCTCGGAGAGTCGGATCTCCTCGGCCGGTCGGGCGAGGATGTACCCGCCACCCACCCCGCGCTTGGAGCGCACCAGCCCGGCACCCTTCAGGGCAAGGAGAATCTGCTCGAGGTATGGCTGGGGGAGTGCGGTGCGCTCGGCGATGTCGCGCACCGACGTGGGCCCGGCCTCGTCGCCGTGCAACGCCAATGACAGCAAGGCCCTGCTGGCATAGTCACCACGAGTCGAGATCCGCACACCCTCACCCTATTCAGTGGGCGGCCTGCAGACGGCTTCGGCAGCGCTTGTCGCTGGTGTCGTCGACGTGATGGACTGCAGGGGTGACGATGGGCGGCCCGATCATTCCGGATTATGCCGGTGCCAACGTGCGAGGGATCGTGTCGGCGATCCTCGGCCCGACATCGTGGGCCTCGGGACTCCCCGAATGGATGCCGGAGCCGGTGCGCGCGGCCCGCAGCGTCGTACTGCTGGTGCTCGATGGTCTCGGTTGGGATCAGCTGCAGGACCATCGCGAGCAGATGCCCACCGTCGCCTCGATGGTCGGGGGCCCAATTCACACCGTCGCCCCGACGACCACGGCGACGGCATTGTGCTCGATCACCACGGGGCTGACGCCGGCGGAGCACGGCCTGATCGGGTATCGGATGGTGCTCGGTGGCGAGATCGTGAACGTGCTGCGATGGTGTGTCGGCGACCAACCGGTGCGTCGTTCCCACCCTCCGCACGATGTGCAGCCGTTCGATCCGTTCCTCGGCCAGACCGTGCCGGTCGTCAGTCCGGCCGAATTGCAGAACTCGGCGTTCAGCGAGGCGCATCTGCGTGGGTGTGTGCCGGCCGGGTGGCGCGCCGCGTCGTCGATTGCTGTGGAAGCACGTCGCCAGGTCGAAGCGGGCGAGCGTTTCGTGTACTGCTACTACGGCGGCATCGACAAGATCGCTCACGAGCGCGGCTTCGGTCCCTACTACGAGGCGGAGCTGCGTGCCGCGGACGCGCTGGTGGCGGGCCTCTTGGCGGCGCTGCCGACGGGAACCACGCTGCTGGTGACGGCCGATCATGGGCAGGTCGACGTCGGCGGCCGGATCGTGACACCCTCGTCGGAACTGCTGGCAAACGTGGCCCTCCAGTCGGGTGAGGGGCGCTTTCGATGGCTGCACGCGACCAAGGGCGCCGTCGACGACGTGGCTGCGATTGCCCGGGCCGAGGTCGGCCACCTGGCCTGGGTGGCGACCCGCGAGCAGACCCTCGATGAGCAGTGGTTCGGCCCGTCGATGGCCCCGGCGGTGCGGTCTCGTCTGGGCGATGTTGCGCTCGTGGCATTCGAACCTGTGAGCTTCCACGATCCAGCCGACTCGGGCCCTTTCGAACTGGTGTGCCGGCACGGGTCGCTGACGTCGGCCGAGGTCAACGTCCCGCTGGTCGGTGCGTCAGCCTGATGCGACATCGAGATACACAGGAGAGAGACAGACATGAGCGACAGTGACCTTGCCGAGCCGATCATTCCCGACGAGATCACCCCGGGTGTCTCGTCGACCCTGGCTGACAACGCCGAGCCCGAGGAGATGGTGACGTCGCCGGCCAAGGTGATGCGCATCGGGTCGATGGTGAAGCAGTTGCTCGAGGAGGTCAGAGGATCGTCGCTCGACGAGGCGTCGCGCGAGCGATTGGCGGAGATCTACGACCGCTCGATCATGGAGCTCTCCGAGGCGTTGTCGCCCGACTTGCAGGACGAACTCAACTCGCTTGCGCTTCCCTTCGGTGAGGGCGAAGTGCCGAGTGAGTCGGAGCTGCGGGTCGCCAAGGCCCAACTCGTCGGCTGGCTGGAGGGCCTGTTCCACGGCATCCAAGCCACCTTGATGGCCCAGCAGTTCGCCGCCAAACAGCAGCTCCAGGAAATGCGCCAACTCCCCGGTGGCCAGATGATGCCCCATCAGAACACCGAGCAAACCCAAGACCGCCCCGGCACGTACCTCTAGCCCACCCCCAGAGGAATCAGCCCCGGATCCGACCCAAACCTGCCCGAGCGTGCCCGAGCGTGCCCGACAGCGAGCGGGTGGCGCCGGGGAAGCGCCAGGGACCGGCCGAAGGCCGCAGCCGTGGTGCTTCGCCGGTGACAGGACCCGTGAACGTGAAGAGCGCGCTACTGTCGAGCGAACCACATCCAAGTAATTCGAGAGCAAGATCCGTGACCGATTCCTTCGCCCACCTCCATGTCCACACCGAGTTCTCGATGCTCGACGGGGCGGCGCGGCTGGACGAACTGGTCGCCAAGGCAGTGCACGATGCCATGCCCGCGATCGGGATGACCGATCACGGCAACATGTACGGCACCTTGGACTTCTACAAGGAGTGCAACAAGCACGGGATCAAGCCGATCATCGGCAGCGAGGGGTACATGGCCTACGACAGTCGCGCCGAGCGACCGACCAGGCGCGGTCGCATCGACGACTCGGGTGGCGACACCGAAGGTGGCAAGAAGCTCTACTACCACCTGACGCTGTTGGCCGAGAACCAGACCGGCTACAAGAACCTGATCCAGCTGTCGAGCTTGGCCTTCATGGAGGGCTACTACTACAAGCCCCGCATGGACTGGGAGCTGCTCGAGAAATACTCCGATGGGCTCATCGCCACCACTGGCTGCCTCGGTGGACAGGTCCTCCAGGCGCTCCTCAACGGCGACGAGAAGGGAGCGATCGAAAAGGCCGCGCGTCTGCAGGACATCTTCGGGCGCGACAACCTTTTCGTCGAACTGCAGGATCACGGGCTTCAGGCTCAGCGCGACACCAACCCGAAGTTGCTCGAGATCGCGAAGAAGATCGGCGCGCCGTTGCTGGCCACGAACGACAGCCACTACACGCACCAGCACGACCACGAATCGCACGATGCCCTCCTGTGCGTCCAGACCGGGGCACTCCTCTCCGACGCGAAGCGTTTCAAGTTCGAAGGCAGCGAGCACTACCTGAAGTCGCCAGCGGAGATGCGGTATCTGTTTCGTGAGGTGCCGTCAGCCTGCGACAACACGTTGTGGATCGCCGAACGGGCCGAACTCGAGATCGAGTTCGGCAAGCCGTTGCTTCCGGAGTTCCAGGTGCCAGAAGGGTTCGAGAGCGACGCTGACTACCTCCGGCATCTCACCTACGAGGGGGCCCGCAAGCGCTGGGGCGACAACCTGTCGGCCGATGTCGAGGAGCGGCTGGCATTCGAGCTCAAGACCATCAACGACATGGGATTCGCGTCGTACTTCCTGATCACGTGGGACCTCATCAAGCACGCTCGCGACTTGCGAATTCGCGTGGGCCCTGGACGAGGATCAGCGGCCGGCTGTGCAGTGGCGTACTCCTTGCAGATCACCGACCTCGATCCGATCAAGTACGACTTGCTCTTCGAGCGGTTCCTCAACCCGAGCCGCATCTCGATGCCCGACATCGACATGGACTTCGACTCGCGTTACCGCGACGAGATGATCCGGTACGCCGCCGAGCGTTATGGACGCGACCACGTTGCGCAGATCATCACATTCGGCACGATCAAGGCCCGCAACGCCGTGCGTGACGCCGCTCGTGTGCTCGGGTACCCGTATGGCGTGGGCGACAAGCTCGCCAAAGCGATGCCGCCGATGGTGATGGGACGCGACACCCCGTTGAAGTACTGCTTCGAGCAGGATCCGAAGTATTCCGAGGGGTACAAGGCAGCTGCCGACCTGCGAGCGATGTACGACTCCGACGATGACCTCAAACGGGTCATCGACGTGGCACGAGGGCTCGAGGGGCTGAAGCGCTCCGACGGGATCCATGCCGCGGCAGTGGTGATCACCAAGGATCCGGTCACCGACTATGTGCCCATCCAGCGGAAGCCGGAATCGGGACAGGACCCGGCTGACGCGCCCGTGGTGACCCAGTACGAGATGCATGGCATCGAAGATCTCGGACTGTTGAAGATGGACTTCCTCGGGCTGCGCAACCTCGACGTGATCACCGACACCGAGCAGATGATTCGTCGCCTGCGTGATCCCGAATTCGTCGTCGAGGAGATCTCACTCGACGATCCGGCCACGTTTGCGCTGCTGTCACGAGGCGACACGATCGGGGTGTTCCAGCTGGAGTCGCCGCCGATGCGCCAGCTGCTGCGGGCGCTCGCGCCGAACTCGTTCGAAGATGTTGCGGCGCTGATCGCGCTGTACCGGCCGGGCCCCATGGGCGTCAACATGCACTACGACTACGCCGACCGTAAGAACAATCGCAAGCCCGTCGAGTACTTCCATCCCGATGCCGAGGAAGTACTGGGTGACACCTATGGCCTGATGATCTATCAGGAGAGCGTGATGCGCGTGGCGCAGAAGTTCGCCGGCTACAGCCTTGCGGAGGCCGACAATCTCCGAAAGGCCGTCGGTAAGAAGATCCGCGAGATGATGGTCACCGAGCGGGTCACCTTCGAGGCCGGCGTGGTCAAGGAGGGCTACGGCGAGCTGCTCGGCAAGCAGCTGTTCGACATCATCGAGAAGTTCGCCGACTACGCGTTCGCGAAGAGCCACTCGTTCGGCTACGGGCTCGTCACGTATCAGACCGCCTACCTGAAGGCGAACTATCCCGTCGAATACCTGGCATGCCTGCTCACGAGCGTCAAGAGCAACCTCGACAAGGCCGCCACCTATCTCGCCGATTGCCGATCGATGGCGATCAAGGTGCTGCCGCCCGACGTGAATCGGTCGATGTCGAACTTCGGTGTGCTCGCCCCCGCCGACGTACCGGTCGGCGTGTCGCTGCCGCTCGGCAGCCCTGGCGCGATCACGTTCGGGTTGTCTGCGGTGCGCAACGTTGGCGAAGGCCTCGTCGAGTTGCTGATCGCCGAGCGTGATGAGAACGGCCAGTTCACGAGCTTCCACGACTTCGTCGAGCGAGTGCCCGAACCGGTGCTCAACAAGCGAACGATCGAGTCGCTGATCAAGGGCGGCGCCTTCGACACGATGGGTCACACTCGCCGTGGCCTGCTGACGGTGTTCGAACACATCATCGACACCACGGTGAAGCGCCGCCGCGAACGTGAAAAGGGTGTGATGAGCCTGTTCGGCGACTGGGGCGACCCATCCGACGGTGGAGCCGATGCAGTCGCGTCGAGTGGCGACGGGTTCGACGAGCGCACCGACATCCCCGATCTCGCGTTCGACAAGACCGAACAGTTGCGGTACGAGAAAGAGATGCTCGGCCTGTACGTGTCGGACCATCCCCTGTTCGGTGTCGAGGCGGCACTCAGGCGCAAGGTCGAGCACTCGGTGCTCGACCTGCAGACGATGGACGACGGCGCCAACGTGGTCGTCGGCGGTGTGATCACCAATCTGGCTCGAAAGTTCACGAAGAAGGGCGATCAGATGGCGGTCTTCCAGCTCGAAGACCTCGATGCGTCGATCGAAGTGACGATCTTCCCCCGCACGCTGGCCGAACAGGGCCACAAACTCGAAGACGATCTCATCGTGGCCGTCAGGGGCCGACTCGATCGGCGCGACGAATCGCGGTTCGGCATCATCGGCCAGACCGTCACCGTGCTGTCGGGGCTCGCCGACGGTCCGGCGGCCCCATTGCGGCTCCGGCTGCCGTCGACATCGCTCGACGAACTCAAGATCCAACGGCTGAAGCGCATTCTTCGCGAACACCCCGGCGACTCCGTCGTGATGGTCGATATCGGCCAGGGCAAAGTGCTCAAGTTGGCCGACGAGTTCCGGGTCGACCTCGACCGTTCAGTGGGCGAACTCCGCATGGCCTTCGGACATGAGGCGGTGCTGCTGTAGAATGGTTCGAATGGCACTCGACGTCTCGACCAACGACGCTGCAGCGCTGACAGACTCCGACCTCGACGAACTGGCGTCGATGGAGGACGCGTTCAGCGCCGGACAGCTCTCCAAGGCAAAAGAGGACTGGGTCCTGATCACCACCGCCCGTTTCGGGGGTGCGTTGCACGGGTTCACATTCTCCACCCTCGAGCGCATCGGCGGTACGCCGTGCGTCTTGATCGGGTTGATGTCGGTGAAGCGATCGTCGAGGCGCGATCAGGTACTTCGTGGGCTCGTCGGTGAGGCCTACCACCGCGCCCTGATGGCCTTCCCCGACGAAGACGTCGTTGTCGGTTGCCGGTTCGTCAATGCTGACGGCCTCGAAGCGTTCAAGGACCTCCGTGAGGTCACACCGTCACCCGGCTCGAATGCTGTCGGCGAAGAACGGGCGTGGGGCCGGCGTCTGGCCAAGCGCTTCGGTGTCGATGCCAAGTACGACGCGAATTCGTTCATCGCTGCCAGTGGAAGCGCCGACGGTTACCTCGATCACGAGTCGTCGAAGCCTGACAAGATTGACGCCGTGCTGGTCGAGATGTTCTCTGCGGTCCCGGTCAGCAAGGGCGGCGCGATGGTCGTGTACGGCTGGACCATGGCCGAAGACCTGCTGAAGCTCGGCAAGCGCTGAGTCGATCGTGACATGACCGAGTTCGCCGAGGTGGTTCGGGCTCGGCGGATGACACGGGCGTTCGACGACCGTCCGATCGAACCCGGAATGCTCGATGGTCTCGTCGATCTGGCCGCACGTTCTCCGAGCGCCGGCAAGACCCAGGGCTGGCATCTCGTCGTGCTCGAGGGGGCCGAGACGGCCGTGTTCTGGGACACGACGTTGCCGGCGGTGAAGCGTGACTCGTTTCGCTGGAAGCGGCTGCTCAACGCTCCAGCGATCGCCTTACCGCTGGCCGATTCCAAGGCATACATCGATCGCTATGGCGAGCCCGACAAGGCCCAAACGGGCCTCGGAGCCGGCGCGTCGGCCTGGCCGGTGCCGTACTGGACCATCGACGCCTCGATGGCCGTCATGACGCTGCTGCTGGCCGCGGAGGATGTCGGCCTCGGCGCGCTGTTCTTCGGAGTGTTCCGTGGCGAGCGCGAGTTGCGTCAGCGGCTCGGCATTCCGCCGGGCCTCGAGTTGCTCGGAGCCATTGCGCTCGGTCATCGCGCGGACCCGACCGGAGAGTTGGCGGTCGGCTCGGCAGCGGGGCCGGGCCGCAGTGCCGGGCGCGACCGGCGGCGAGCGACTCAGATCATCCACCGGGGTGGTTGGTAGCTGCCTCGCCGCTGGTATCTGCGGTTGCCACTGCGCTGATGGTGTCGCCGCCGAGGGTCACCTTGCGACCGGCGAGGGCCTCAGCGAAGCCCTGCAGGGTGTCCTGGGGGGCCTGGCAGGAGTACTCGCGGCAGATGTAGGCGAACCCGTCGTTTCGTTCGTGCCAGAGCGGCGAGTCGTAGGGCTCTCCCCAGGCCAGCACGGTGTCGGGCCTCCAGATCGATTGGGCGAGACGCACGAGATCGGGCCGATTGCCGACAATGACCACCTCGGTGATGCCGCGTCGGCGGAGATCCGTCGCGACGAGCGCATTGGAGAACTGGCTCGTCGACTTCGCGATTTGGCCGCCAAGCAACTGCAGGATGCGGTCGGCGTGATTGGCGTAACGCTGTTCGCCCGTGAGCGCAGCGAGGCGAAACAGGGCAATCGTCGCTGAGGAGTTCGCTGACGGGGTCGCACCATCGGCGATGTCCTTCTGGCGGACCACCAACGCTTCGGCATCCTCGGCGGTCGTGTACAAACCGCCATGATCAGGATCCCAGAACCACTCGAGCATCGTCTCGGCCGTGGCGACCGCCTCGTCGATCCAGCGGCCTTCGCCGGTGGCCTCGGCAAGGCGGGTGAACGCATCCACGAGGGCTGCGTGGTCGGCGCCGAGCGCGGCGTGGCGTGCCGGCGGAGTGCCGTCAGACTGCCAGCTGCGTGACCAGCGGCCGTTGGCGCCGCGCAATTCGCGGAGCAGGAACTCGCCGTTGGCGACCGCGGCGTCGAGCCAGTCGCGGCGTCCGAACACCGCTGCGGCCTGGGCGAGCGACGACAGGAACAACGCGTTCCATTCGGTCAGCACCTTGTCGTCGAGACCGGGTCGGCGACGCTGCGAACGAGCGGTGAGGAGCCGGCGCCGCGCATCGTCGAGTTCGGGCGTCCGTATCAGTTGTCCTCGTGCCGACAGCCGGTTGGGAATCGAGCGGCCCTCGAAGTTCCCCTCGTCGGTGATTGCGTACCAGTCGATGAGTGCCTCGACGACCGTGGCGTCGAGATCGCCGAGCGCGGCGCGCACCTCGTCGGGAGTCCACGTGGAGTACCACCCCTCGACGGTGTTGCCCTCGGGGTCGAGTGAGTCGGCGTCCTCGGCCGAGTAGAAGCCACCGTCGGGGTGACGCAGCGTGGTCAGGACGTAGTCGATGGTCTCCTCGACGACGAGCCGGTACTGCGGCCGGCCGATCACGATCATCGAGCGCAGGTAGGTGCCGAGCAGGAGGGCTTGGTCGTAGAGCATCTTCTCGAAGTGCGGAACGAGCCACTCCCGGTCGGTCGAGTAGCGGGCGAATCCGCCGCCGATGTGGTCGTACATCCCACCCGAGCACATGGCATCGAGAGTGGTGGCGATGATGTTCTTGGGCCCATCGCCGGCGGTGGTCATGTAGGCGCGCAGCATGAGTTCGAGATGGAACGTCGATGGAAACTTCGGGGCCTGGCCGAACCCTCCCCACTCCTGGTCGAACGCCACTGCGAGCGCCTTCAGGGCCTGGTTGAGCTGTTCGACGCCGGGTGCGTCATTGGCCGGAATCGGATTGGCGGTCGTCTCGATGGCCTTCACGAGCGCATCGACGTTCTGGCGGACATCCTCGGGCTTGTTGCGGTAGACGTCGTCGATGGCGTCCATGAGCTTCATGAACGTCTCCTTCGCGAAGTACGTGCCCCCATAGAACGGCTCACGAGCGGGCGTCATGAACACGGTCATCGGCCAGCCGCCGCGCCCGGTCATCGCCTGCACGGCATCCATGTAGACGGCATCGACGTCGGGGCGCTCCTCCCGATCGACCTTCACGTTGACGAAGAGTTCGTTCATCTTGGCCGCGACTTCGACGTCCTCGAAGCACTCGTGGGCCATCACATGACACCAGTGGCAGGCGGAGTAGCCGACCGACAGCAGGATCGGGACGTTGCGTTCCTCGGCGGCGGCGAACGCCTCCGGGCCCCACGGGTACCAGTCGACCGGATTGTCGCGATGCTGGCGCAGGTACGGAGACGTTTCGTCGGTGAGGCGATTCACCCCGTCGACGGTACCCAACGTTGCTTCTCGTGAACTCGTGCGCGAATTATTCGCGCACGAGTTCACGAGAACGGATCAGGCGCCCATGGCGTGATAGCCGCCGTCGACGTGGATGATTTCGCCGGTGGTGGCGGGGAACCAGTCGGACAAGAGGGCGATGCAGGCCTTGGCGACGGGTTCGGAGTCGGTGACGTCCCAGCCGAGCGGCGCCCGGTCGTCCCAGTTGTCTTCGAACACGGCGAAGCCAGGGATCGACTTGGCTGCCATCGTCTTGATCGGACCGGCAGCAACGAGGTTCGAGCGGATGCCCTTCGGGCCGACCTCTTTGGCGAGGTACCGCGACACGCTCTGGAGCGCCGATTTGGCGACACCCATCCAGTTGTAGGCGGGCCAGGCCTGGCGGTTGTCGAAGTCGAAACCGACGAACGATCCGCCTTCGCTCATCAAGGGAAGGAATGCGTCAGCGAGCGCCTTGAGGGAATACGCCGAGATGTGCATCGCCACGGCCACGTCCTCCCACTGGGCGGCGAGGAAGTCGTCGCCCAGGCACACCGCCGGGGCGAAACCGATCGAGTGCACCACGCCGTCGACATGACCCCACTTCTCGGCGAGCGCCTCGCGAACTGCCACGCCATGCTCGGGCACGGTCACATCGAATTCGTAGACGTCGATGCCGTCGCCGAGTTTGCGGGCCGTCCGCTGCGTGAGCGAGAGGGCTCGCCCGGCGCCTGTGAGCACGATCTCGGCCCCCTCCTGCCGGGCCAGCTTCGCCACCCCGAACGCCAGCGACGCGTCGGTGAGGACGCCGGTGACCACGATCTTCTTGCCGTCGAGCAAACCCATGGTTCGGACCGTAGATCATCGCGCCCGTGCCATCGACGATGTCGGCGGCGCCTTGGAGGTTCGATGCGCCGTTGTGCCACGCTGTCGCCATGCGCATCGGCATTCTCGGCGGAACCGGACCAGCAGGAAGCGGCCTGGCGGCCCGTTTGGCCAGCATCGGCTATCCCACGGTCATCGGGTCACGTTCGAAGTATCGGGCAATGGAAACGCGTGACGAACTGATCGGCAAGTGGCCTCAGCTCGCCGACCTCCTCGAAGCAGGCGACAACGCCGACGCCGCGAATTGTGATCTCATCGTGATCGCGACCCCGTGGGACTCAGCTGCCGGCACGGCCCAGGAGAACGAAAAGGCCATGGAAGGCAAGATCGTCATTTCGATGGCGAATGCCCTGGTGCGGGTGAACAAGGAGTTCCAACCGCTGGTCCCACCACGCGGCAGTGTTGCCGCGCACGTCCAGGCTGCAGTTCCCAAGTGTCGTGTGGTCGCGGCGTTCCATCACCTTCCGGCAACCGAACTCGGCCACATCGATGAACCCATCGATTCCGACGTGCTCATCTGCGGCGACGATGCGTCGGCGGTACAGACTGTCAGTGACATCGTCGCCCATTTCCCCGGCTGCCGGCCGCTCGATGCAGGCGAACTCTCGAATGCAACGGCCATCGAGGCGTTCACCGCGGTGCTGCTGCAGCTCAACGTGCGCTACAAGACGCGGGTCGCCCCGAAACTCACGGGAATCAAAGGCGACCCCCGCGCTGTTGACGCCGGGTGATGCAGCTCTACGACACCGCGCGTCGCGCCATCGTTGCGTTCGAACCGAACGACAACGTGCTCATGTACACCTGTGGGATCACGCCGTACGACGCCACGCATCTCGGCCACGCGGCGACGTTCATCTCCTATGACGTCCTGCAGCGACGGCTCATCGACATGGGCCACACGGTGCGTTGCGTCCGCAATGTCACCGACGTCGACGACCCGTTGTTCGCCAAGGCCCGCGAGCTCGGCGTGCACTACCTCGATCTTGCGGCCGGCGAAGAGGCCCGCTTCGAACGTGACATGGTCGCGTTGAACGCTCTCCCGGTCGCCGTTGCTCCCCGTGCATCCTCGGCGATCCCCGACATCCGCGGGTTCATCGGCATGGTGCTCGATCGTGGGTACGCATACGAATCCGGTGGATCGGTGTACTTCGACGTGTCGAAGTTCGAATCGTTCGGCTCGCTCAGCCACTACACCGACGACGAGATGCTGGTGCTCGCCAAGGAACGCGGCGGGAACATCGACGACCCCAACAAACGCTCACCGTTGGACTTCGTGCTCTGGCACCCGTCGGCTCACGACGAGCCGAGCTGGGACACGATGTGGGGCCCGGGCCGTCCGGGGTGGCACATCGAATGCTCGGCGCTGGCGCTGCGTGAACTCGGCACCACGATCGATTTGCACGGCGGCGGAGCCGATCTGATCTTTCCGCACCACGAATGTGAGCGTGCTCAGTCGGAGGCCGCCACCGGCGAGCTGTTCGTCAAGCACTGGATGCACACAGCCCTGATCCACATGGACGGCGAGAAGATGTCGAAGAGTCTCGGAAATCTTGTGTTCATCGATCAACTCCGCGAAACCTGGGATCCTCGAGCGATCCGCATGGCAATCATCGAGCATCACTACCGCGTCGAGTGGGAGTGGGACGACGAGCTCATGCCACGCAACCAAGCCCGTCTCGATGCGTGGAACGAGCAGGCCGGATCGAACCCGGACCTCCTCGACGAGGTTCGTCGACGCCTCGACGACGACCTCGATACCCCAGGATCCATCGCCGCGATCGATGATGCTGCGCGCTCGGGCGCCGGCGTGGGCGAGGCGGCCGCTCTGCTCGGTATCGACCTCGACTGACCCCGGCGCGACACCGGGCGTTGACACGAAGTTCATCGGGCGCGCTTCTCATGTGCGGTTGCCCGGTCTACTCTTGGAGCTGTGGCACAGGCACCGGGAGCAGGAGCAATGCAGCGCAGGGTGCGCCAGCTCGGCCGTCCTGTCTCCAAACGGCTGTGGAACATCGAGCTCTCGGGCTACGAACGTCTGCCTGCCGCGGGCCCGGCGATCCTGTGTCCCAACCACGTCAGCTTCCTCGACTCGGCGTTCTTGATGCTGACCGTGCCGCGCAACATTTCCTTCGTGGGCAAGGCCGAATACATGGATTCCTGGAAGACCAAATTTCTCTTCCCTGCGATGGGGATGATTCCGATCGACCGCGCGGGTGGCGACAAGAGCACCGCCGCGCTCGACGCGGCCGAGGAAGTGTTGCAGCGCGGCGAGCTGTTCGGAATCTTCCCCGAGGGCACCCGGAGCCGCAACGGTGATCTCCACAAGGGGCGCACGGGCGCCGCTCGGTTGGCGATGAAGCTCGACTGCCCGATCTTTCCTGTCGGGGTCATCGGTACCGACCGGATCCAGCCGCCTGATGCGAAGATGCCCAAGCTGTTCCGCTCGTGCCAGATCAAGATCGGACGGCCCGTGCGGCCCGAACGGTACCGGGGACGTGGAGCCGAGCACATTGCGTGGCGTTCGATGATCGATGAGGTCATGTACGAGATCCGTGAGCTCACCGGCCAGACCTACATCGATTCCTACGCCGGCGCCAAGGCCGAGACCGAGCCGACGGTCGCTGGGCGGGTGTCATCGGTCTCCGACCCGATTTCGCCTCGCACGCTCGCAGTCGAGCGTGAACTCACTCTCGTTGCCGGCAACTGAACGCGCCGTGGCGCGCCGTGGCGCAAACTCCGGCGCAAACCCTGCCAGCAGTCGGCGAGCCTGGCGCGTAGCCTGACGGTCGCATGGCGAACATCACGGTCTCTCTCCCCGACGGCTCCGAACGCGAACTGGCCGACGATGCCACGGTGCTCGACCTGGCCGCCGCCATCGGCTCCGGCCTGAAGAAGGCAGCTGTCGCCGCAGTGGTCGATGGACGCGAGACCGACCTGACGACATCGCTCCACGACGGGGCTGTTGTCTCGATCGTCACCGCCGGCACCGATGAGGGCCGCCATGTGCTCCGCCACTCGACCGCCCATGTACTGGCTCAGGCGGTGACGCGGCTGTTCCCCGGCGCGAAGTTCTCCATCGGCCCCGCCATCGAGAACGGCTTCTACTACGACTTCGACCTCCCGGGCGGCGCGACGTTCAGCGACGACGACCTCGAACGAATCGAAGCCGAAATGCGCGAGATCGTCAAAGCGAATCAGCCGTTCGTGCGCTCCGAGATGTCGATGGCCGAGGCCAAGACGCTCTTTGCCGACCAGCCGTACAAGATCGAGATCATCGAGCGTGTCGAGTCGATCCAGGCAAGCGGCATCGTCGACAACGAGGACTCGGCCGAGGTGGCCGAGGGCGGCATCATCAGCGCGTACCGCAACACCGATGCATTCGTCGACATGTGTGTCGGCCCGCACGTGCCATCAACCGGCAAGCTCGGCTTCTTCAAGCTGCAGCGGGTGTCAGGCGCATACTGGCGTGGCAACGAAAAGGGCCCGATGCTGCAGCGCATCTACGGCACGGCATGGGAATCGAAACAGGCGCTCGCCGAGCATCTCCACCAACTGCAAGAGGCGCTCAAGCGTGACCATCGCAAGCTTGCGACCGAACTCGACCTGCTGAGCTTCCCGCACGAGCTGGGCGGCGGCCTCGCCGTGTGGCACCCCAAGGGGGCCATCGTTCGCAAGTTGATGGAGGACTACAGCCGACTTCGTCATGAACATGGCGGCTACGAGTTCGTCTACACCCCGCACCTCGCCAACGGAAAGCTCTTCGAGACCTCCGGTCACCTCCAGTGGTACGCCGACGGGATGTACCCGCCGATGGAGATGGACAACGGCACGTACTACATGAAGCCGATGAACTGTCCAATGCACTGCTTGATCTACCGCAGTCGCCAACGCAGCTATCGCGAACTGCCGCTTCGTCTGTTCGAACTCGGCAACGTCTACCGCTACGAACGTGCCGGCACGCTGCACGGCCTGATGCGCATCCGTGGGTTCACGCAGGACGACAGCCACATCTACTGCACCAAGGAGCAGCTGGCCGAGGAAGTGGCGAGCCTGCTCGATTTCGTGCTGTCGGTACTGCGGGCGTTCGGGTTCGACGAGTTCACGTTCAATCTCTCGACGAAAGACCCCGAGAAGTACGTCGGGAGCGACGAGATCTGGGACGAGGCGACCGAGGCGCTGCGAGAGGCACTCGACGCGCATGGCCTCGAGTACGCCGTCAAGGAGGGCGACGCGGCCTTCTACGGCCCGAAGATCGACATCGACGTTCGTGACGCCATCGGGCGTTCGTGGCAGCTGTCGACCATTCAGGCCGATTTCCAGCTTCCCGAGCGCTTCGGGTTGGAGTACGTCGGCGCCGACAACAACCGGCACCGTCCGATCATGTTGCACCGGGCGCTGTTCGGCTCGATCGAGCGGTTCTTCGGCGTGCTCATCGAGCACTACGCGGGTGCGTTCCCGACGTGGCTGGCGCCGGTGCAGGTGAGGGTGTTGGCGGTGGCCGAGGCGCACGAGGGCTACGCCGCATCCGTCGTCGAGGCGCTGCGCGAAGCCGGCGCTCGAGTCGACACCACCGTGGCCGACGACGGCCTCGGCAAGCGGATCCGCAACGCCAAGCTCGAAAAGATCCCCTACGTGCTCGTCGTCGGTGATGACGATGTCGCCGCCCACACGGTCGGGGTGAACCCACGAGGGGGAGAGGTCGAACGCGGCGTCGCGCTCGGTGCCTTCATCGAACAGTTCTGCGCCGAAGTTGCCAACGCCGAGACCGCCGCGCTCGGCGCCTGACATGCTCGAGCGAATCTGGTCGGGTTGGCGCGCGGCGTACGTCACCGGCGCCCCCGTGCGAACCGAACCTGAGACGCCGGGGTCAGACCCCCGCGTTGTAGGTCCGGGCGTCTCATCTCCGGCCGGATCGGGTTCTGTGTTCACCCAGCTGCTGCATTCCGGAGCACCCGACACCGAGACGTACATCGTGTACCGCTCGACCACCTGTTTCGCGCTGTGCAACCTCTTCCCATACGCCAGCGGACACCTGCTCGTCGTGCCGTATCGCGAGGTCGCCGACCTCGACGGGTTGACGCCGGAGGAAACCACGGATCTGTGGGCCACCGTCACGGACGCCGTTCGTGTGATCCGCAACGTCTACCGGCCCGATGGCTTGAACGTCGGCCTCAACCTCGGCCGACCCGCCGGCGGGTCGGTGCCCGATCATCTGCACGTGCACGTGGTGCCGCGATGGACCGGTGACTCCAATTTCATGGCAGCGATTTCCAACACTCAGAACCTCCCCGAGGCCCTGGCCGACACCGCCGCGAAACTGCGCACCGGATGGAGCGCCGTAGCCTGATGTCGATGACCGACGACATCCGTGACGAACTTCCGGACGACCTCGATCCCACGGGCTTCGTGGGTCCGTACCAGTTCCCCGACAACAGCCGGCGTCGATGGCCTGGTGTGATCTATCTCGTCATCTCTGCGCTCTGTGTGATCGTCTACGTCGCGTTCACCGATGCCCCTGTCGTGAACGAGGGTCTGTTGATCGCAGCCGCCGTGCTGACCGCCGTCGGCACGTTCTCGATCACCTCGAGTTGGAGGATGCACGTCGACGAGAAGGAAGCGCTCGTCGCGGCCCAGCAGGCGTTGGGGTTCCCTGTCGGGCACGCCTCTGCCCAGCAGGTCTGGCGTGGGCTGCGCAGCCGACCCACGTGGCGTGTGATGGTGTACTCGGCCGAGGATCCGCCGGCCCGACGAGGGCTCGTCTTGGTCGACGCCGTCGACGGAACGGTCGTGGAGCACCTGAGCGAGGTCAACCCCGATCTCGCTCCGGAGTCGCGATAACGTTTCGTCGATGTTCGACGGCACGTTCCGAAAACCGGTTGACAAGGCCGTCAAGCCGATCGGCAACGCGCTGCGCAAGACGGGCCTGACCCCCGACCATCTCACGATCCTCGGATTGCTCGTCGGTATCGGTGCCGCGGTTGCGATCGGGTCCGGACAGCTGCGGTTGGGGCTGCTGCTCGTGATCCTTGCAGCGCTGCCCGACCTGTTCGATGGAGCGCTCGCGAAGGCGACCGACGCCTCGAGCCAACGGGGTGCGTTCTTCGACTCCACCGTCGACCGTGTCACCGATGCGTTCCTGCTCGGTGGCATTGCCTGGTACTTCGCAAGTACGGAATCGCCGTACATGACCGTCCTGCCGTTCGCCGTCATGGCCGTTTCGAGCATCATCAGCTACGAACGAGCGAAGGCCGAGTCGCTCGGCATCGAGGCCAAGGGCGGCTTGATGGAGCGTGCTGAACGCATCATTGCGCTCTGCGTCGGACTGCTGTTCCCGGTTCTCTTGATCCCGATCCTGTGGATCATGCTGGTCCTCACCACGATCACCGCGATCCAGCGTTTCGTCAAGGTCTGGAGGCAGGCTGCGGTGGCGCCGGTCACCGCAGCACGTATCGAGATGCGAAGGTCACGGCGCCAGAGTCGGCGTGTCGCTCGAACCGAGCGTCGACGTACGAGCATCCCGCGCCGACGCACCTGACTGTGCCTGCACGACCGATCACAGATCCACGTCGGTTCACCGACCTGGCCACGACATCGTCGTACCGGTTCGGTGCCGCTGCTGCACAGTTGATGCCGGCACGGGTGGCCGCGGGACTCACCCTCCCGTTCGGGGTCGGCGCCAACTTTGCAAGCCGCGAGCGCCGCACAATGATTGCGCGGCATCTCCAGCGGGTCGACCCGACTCTTCGCGGTGTCCGACTTCGTCGGGCGGTCCAGGAGGCATTCGACTCGTACGCCCACTACTGGCTCGAGAGCTTCCGCCTGCCGAACCTGTCCGCTGCAACCGTTGAGCGCGGGTTCGATGTCGACGGCTACGAGAACATCGTCGATGGGCTGGCACGCGGAAACGGCGTGATCCTCGTGCTGCCGCACCTCGGCGGATGGGAGTGGGCGGGCCGCTGGATCGCCGAACAAGGCCATCAGATCACGGTGGTGGTCGAGAAGATCGACCCGCCGGAACTCTTCGAGTGGTTCGTCGAGCTGCGCTCTGCACTCGGGATGAACGTCGTGGCGCTCGGTCCGGAGGCCGGCGCCACCGTGATGCGGGCCCTTCGTGACAATCACGTGGTCTGCCTGCTCGCCGACCGCGATCTCCAAGGCGGTGGCCCCGAGGTCGAGTTCTTCGGTGAGCGCACCACGATGCCCGGTGGGCCGGCGACCCTGTCGATGCGCACCGGCGCCCCGATTCTGCCCACCGCGGTGTACTTCACCGGTCGTGTCGATGGTCACTTCGCGTGGGTTCGCCCGCCGCTTCCGGTCGAACGGGTCGAGAAGCGACT
>JANPCI010000318.1:0-30349 GCA_031430875.1 Actinomycetes bacterium
TGGATCGAGGCGCTCACGGTCATCCGGCTGGGTCTGGTGGATCCAGACGAGGTCGAGGGTCGGTACGACGGCGACGTCGACGGCCTCGCCGAGACCTGGCCGAGTTACCGAAGGGCGCTGGAACGGCGTGGTGCCGTCGACTTCGACGATCAGGTCTATCGGGCGCTGCTGGTGCTGCTTCGCGATCCAGCAGCGCGCCGGGTCGCGCAGCGGGCGTGTCGGATCATGCTGGTCGACGAATTCCAAGACCTCACACCGGCGCACCTGTTGATGATCCGGCTGCTGTCGGCGCCGGGCGGCGCCGTGTTCGGCGTCGGCGACGACGACCAGACCATCTACGGCTACAACGGCGCCGACCCTGCATGGTTGATCGACTTCGCCGAGTTGTTCCCCGGCTCGGGCTCACATCCGCTCGAAGTGAATTATCGCTGCCCGGCGGGCATCGTCGACGTCGTCGACCGGTTGCTGCGCCACAACGATCGACGGGTGGCCAAGACCATCCGGGCTGCGTCGGCCGATACCACCGGCTGGTCGATCGACGGAGGCGTCGACGCCGTTGGTGCGTCCCGACGGGCGGTCCACGATGCGATCGCCGGGGGAGCACGACCCGACCAGGTGGCCGTGCTGGCCAGGGTGAACGCGCTCCTGGCGCCGGTGCAAGTCGCTTTGATCGGCGAAGGGATCCCGATCAGTGGTGGCGTCGGCCTCGAGTTCGCCGACCGCACGGCGGTACGTACGGTGTTGGCGTGGCTGCGATTGGCGGCGGCGGGTCGGGGTGCAACATTCGTCCCCGACGACATCCGCGAGGCGCTTCGCCGCCCCTCCCGGTCGTTCCATCCCCGGATCACCGACTGGGTGGCGGAGCAGGGGAGCGTGGTCGATCTCAACAAACTGGCAGGTCGACTCACCAACGAGCGTGACGCCGAGCGTGTGATCGACTTCGCCGCCGACATCCAGACGTTGCAGAAGGCGGTGCAGTCGGGGGCGACCACGTCCGATCTCGTGCTGACGCTCATCGACGACATCGGCCTCGCCGGATCGGTTGCGTCACTCGATGCCAACCGGCGCGGTAACAATCGGTCGGCCCAGGGCGATGATCTCACCGCTGTTACCCACCTCGCCGCGCTGCACGACGATCCGGCCACGTTCGAGCGATGGCTGCGCACCCAGTTGGCGGCCAAACGTGCGCCGGGGGGCGTCTTGCTGTCGACGGTGCATCGTGTGAAGGGCCAGGAGTGGCCGCACGTGGTCGTGCACCTTGCCGACGCCGATCAGTATCCGCACCGACTCGCCGACGACGTCGAGGAGGAACGACGGCTGTTCCACGTGGCGATCACCCGTGCCAGCACCCATGTCACAATCGTCACCGGAGCGCATGCGAGTCCGTTCGTGGTCGAGCTCACCACCGAGCCGGCCGCCGGTCGCGTCGTGTCGTCGCATCGGCCCGAGCCGGTGTCGAAGCCTTCCACCCGGGCTTCGTCGAGCGGGGAAGATCCGGCGGCTGATCTCGACGCCGATGGTCAGCGGCGCTTCGCTGCGCTCCGCGATCTCCGCAACGACCTTCGCGACGGCAAGCCCGCCTACGTGGTGTTCGACAACAAGACGCTGGCGGCGATCGCTCGCACTGCACCGACTACCTTGCGCGATCTCGGGCGGATCTCCGGGGTCGGGCCGGCCAAGCTCGAGCGGTACGGGGACGCAGTCATCGCGCTGATCGCCAACATGTCGGCCGGGTGAATTGACGCTGACCGTCGCAGTGGCGATCCACGCAGTCGTCAGTCGCCGGGTACCGTGATGATCGTGAGTAGTCCCTCGGTGAGTCTCCCAGCGTTCGAGCGTCCGCTCTGGCGCGGGAAGATGCACGCCTGGACCTTCTTCGTGGCGATTCCCGCCGGGATCGTGCTGATTGCCATCGCCGACGGAACCGCGGCCACTGTGGCTGCGGCGATCTATGCCGCAACGCTGTTGCTGCTGTTCGGCACCTCGGCGTCGTACCACCGCCTTGCGCACTCGGTGCGTGCCCGCGACGTGATGCAGCGACTCGACCATTCGATGATCTATCTGCTCATCGCCGGCACGTACGTTCCTATTTGCCTGGTCGCATTGCCGAGGGCTTGGGGAATCCCGATGCTTGCCGTCGTCGGCACCCTCGCCGTGGTCGGCATGGTGCTCAAGCTCGGGTTCTTCCATGGTGCTCGCATCGTGTCGTACTCGCTCTACCTCGTGATGGGGTGGGTGTCGATTGTGGCTGCACCGGTGTTGATCGACAGCCTCACCGGGCTGCAACTCGGCCTCATGATCGCCGGCGGGCTCGCCTACACGATCGGATTTCCGGTGCTCCTGCGGCATCGGCCCGATCCGTGGCCGAAGACGTTTGGCTACCACGAGGTGTGGCACGTCTTCGTCATTGTGGCGGCAGTGTTGCATTTTGCAGCGGTCACCGACGTCGTTGCCTGAGTCGATGTTCGACCGCTTCGTCGTCGTCGACTGGAGCGCCAACTCCACGCCGAAGCGAGGTCGTGACTCGATCTGGATCGCGGTGAGCGATCAAACGGGAACAACCGTTTCCAACCCGTCCACCCGCGCCGGGGCCGAGCGAATGCTCGTCGAGGGGTTGGCGACTGACGCACGGATCCTGCTCGGTGTCGACTTCTCGCTCGGCTACCCGAATGGCACGGCGACAGCGCTCGGACTGGCGGGTGCGCCGTGGGAGGCGATGACAGCCGAGTTGTCGAGGATGGTGACCGACGACGAACGGAACCGCAACAACCGATTCGAGGTCGCGTCGCAGATGAACGCCCGGATCGGTGCTGGTCCGGGACCGTTCTGGGGATGCCCGCCATCGGCTGCGACCGAAACGCTGTCGACGACCAAACCACCCGCGGGTCCGATCGCCGAGTGGCGGACGGTCGAATCGGTCTTGCGACGCGAGGGACACCGTCCCTTCTCGTCCTGGCAACTGCTCGGCGCGGGTGCGGTGGGCAGCCAGAGCCTGCTCGGGATTCCGATGATCGTCCGGCTCCAGGAGCGCTTCGAGGGTCGGCTGTCGGTGTGGCCGTTCGACGTCGAGTTGGGAGTGATCGTGGTGGCGGAGGTGTGGCCGTCGCTGTTGCCATTGGATCTGACGACGGAGCCGGTGCGTGATGCTGCGCAGGTGCGAGGCGTCGTCGAGTGGCTGAGTGAACTCGACGCCACTGGCGAGCTCGACGGATTGTTCCGGCTGGATGGTGTTCCTCCGGCGCTTCACGAAGCAGTGGTTGGCGAAGAGGGCTGGGTGCTCGGGGTCCGGTACTGATGGGGGCGACGTACTGATGGCGCAGGCGGAGTTGCACGGAGTCAGCGTCGTGAGCGACGGAGTTCGCCGACTCGATGATGTGTCGTTGGTGCTTCCCGACGGCGAGTTCGTCGGTGTGGTCGGCGAGTCGGGGAGCGGCAAGTCGACCCTGCTGCGCACGATCGCCGGGCTCGAGCGGGTGGCGTCGGGTTCGATCCGAATCGACGGAGTCGACGTCACGCGTGCCACGCCCGGCGAACGTGACGTCGGGTTGGTGTTCCAGGAGCCGGCGTTGTTCGGCCACGTCTCGGTGGGTCGGAACGTCGCGTTCCCGCTCGAGATTCGCCGCGCCGACGCCGACGAGATCCGAGAGCGTGTCGGCGCGGAGATGCGGGCGTTCGACATCGACGGCCTGGCGCGACGTGACCCGACCGAGCTGTCGCGTGGTGAACAGCAGATGGTGCAGATCGCCCGCACCCTCGTGAGGGTGCCGAAGGTGTTGCTGCTCGATGAGCCGTTTGCTGCCCTCGACGAGCCCCGTCGCGGCCGGCTGCGCTCGGAGATCGCCGCGCTCCAGGCGGGCTACGGCGTGACGACGTTGATGAGCACGAACGACTCGCTCGACGTGGCCGCATTGGTGACGTCGCTGGCGGTGTTGTCCGGCGGGCGACTCGTTCAGTTCGAACAGACCTCGGTGGTGCGTCGATCACCGGCGACCGTGCTTGCCGCATTGGCGACCGGGCCGATGGAGTTCATCGAGATGCGGGTCGTGGCCGAGAGTGGCGGGTACTGGCTGCTCCGCGGCGACCCGGGCGGAGGTGCGGCTGTCCGCCTCCGGTCGTGGGCCCCTGCACTGGCGGGACACGTCGGCGCCTCGGTGACGGTCGGTCTACGTCCTGCTGACGTCATGGTGTCCGACACGGGTTCGATTCCGGCTGTCGTCGAGCGCGTCGCCGTCCTCAACCCCGGCGGGGTCGTCTGCCTTGTCGGGGGGCAACGTGTCACGGCGATGCTGCAATCTGGGCATGCATGTTCGTCGGGCGATCAGGTCCGCCTGCGCATCGATCGCCACGTCGTGTTCGACAAGCCCACCGGCAACGCAATCACATAACAAAAGGGGTCAGGGTCGGTTCAAGGGGTGACGACTGCAGTTGAGTCGTGGGTTCCACCGGTCAGGTAGCGATACGGGCAAGGATGCCCGCTGTCTACACAACCCGACCGGTGGAGGTTCCAGCATGCCAGCACAACCATTGACGGCGCATGAGCGCGAAGCGATTCGTGTCGGCATTGAGCGACGTGATCCCGATCGCGTGATTGGTGAGACGGTGGGTCGGCATCGCTGCACCATCAACGCCGAGATCAACCGCAACGGTGGCCGCAGCGACTATTGCGCCATCGATGCACAGCGTCGCGCCGAGCAGCAACTGTCACGTCCCAAAGCCCCGAAGCTGGTTACTGATCGGGGGTTGGCAGCTCATGTCACCAAACGGTTGAAGGCCAAAGACTCACCGATGACGATCTCGGTTGAGCTTGCTCGAGGCGTCCATGGTCGAGTCGCGTCGATCAGTCATGAATGCATCTACCAGGCCGTGTATTCCACTGGTCGTGGCCTGGCCGCCGGCTTGCACACGGGGTTGCATCTCCAGCATCGTCGCCGCAAACACCGGGGTCGAACCCCAATGGTGGCAACACATTCGTTGGGAACGTTCAACCTGATCGGGTTACGCCCCGAGATCGCTGCGCAACGTGTCGAGGTCGGCCACATCGAAGGCGACCTGATCGTGGGCGCCTTCAACCGGTCCGCGATCGCCACCATGTTCGACCGCACCTCACGCTATGTGTGGCTCACCAAGTTGCCGCACGGCAAAAGCGCCGATGGTGTTCTCGACGCGCTGATCGTCGCGCTGCGACGCATCCCATCTCATCTGCGTTTGACGTTGACATGGGACCAAGGATCAGAGATGGCCCGGCACCTGGAGCTCGCCGAGCGTTGCGGGATCGACATCTACTTCGCGGAACCCAAAGCGCCATGGCAGCGACCCACCAACGAAAACGGCAACGCTCTCGTGCGCCGCTACGTCGGCAAAGGCACCGATCTCTCCGTCTACAGCACCAGAGACCTACGAGCCATCGAACGAAGAATCAACACCATCCCGCGACGATCACTCGACTGGGCCACCGCCAACGACCTCTACACTGCCGCTGTTGCCATGACCGGTTGAACCCGCCCAGACCCCTTTTGTGATGTTCAGCGGTTGGCGAGAGGGATGTAGGAGCGCTCGTCGGGGCCGGCGTACCACTGGCGCGGCCGGGAGATCTTCTGAGCCGGATCGTTGAGGAGTTCCTGCCAGTGCGCCAGCCAACCTGACATGCGCGGGATGGCGAAGAGCACCGTGAACATGTCGACCGGGAATCCCATGGCCTGGTAGATGAGGCCCGAGTAGAAGTCGACGTTCGGGTACAGCTTGCGGTCGATGAAGTACGGATCCGACAGCGCCGTCTCCTCGAGCGCCAACGCGATGTCGAGCAGCGGATTCTTGCCGGTCACCTCGAACACGTCGTAGGCCACCTCCTTGATGATGCGTGCCCGCGGGTCGTAGTTCTTGTAGACGCGATGGCCGAAGCCCATCAGCCGGCCCTCGCCGGCTTTCACCGACTCGACGAACGCTGGGACGTTCTCGATTGATCCGATCTCGCCGAGCATCCGCACGACAGCTTCGTTGGCACCACCGTGCAGTGGGCCGTACAGCGCCGCAGCCGCGCCGGCAGCCGAGGAATACGGGTCGGCCTGACTGGAGCCGATGACGCGCATCGCAGTGGTGCCGCAGTTCTGCTCGTGGTCGGCGTGGAGGATGAACAGCACCTCCATGGCGCGCTCGAGGCGGGGGTCGACCTCGTAGTCGCCGATCTTCCACATCATGTTGAGAAAGTTGGCGGGATACGACAGGTCGTTGTTCGGCTGGTTGAACGGAAGACCCACCGAGAACCGGTAACACATGGAGGCGATGGTCGGGGCCTTCGCAATCAGGCGGAGGATCTGGCGGTCACGGGCATCGGCATCGTCGATGTCCTTGGCGCCCTCGTAGAACGTGCCGAGGGCCGCAACGGCGGAGATGAACATCCCCATCGGGTGAGCGTTGTAATGGAATCCGTCGACGAACCGCTTGCGCATGTTCTCGTGGATGAATGTGTGGTTCGTGACGTTGCCGACCCAGGTGTCGAGCTGCTGCGTGTTCGGCAGCTCGCCGTTCAACAGGAGGTAGGCGACCTCGAGATACGTCGAATGCTCGGCGAGCTGCTCGATCGGGTACCCGCCGTAGCGCAGGATCCCCGCATCGCCGTCGAGGTACGTGATCGCCGACTTGCACGACGCTGTCGAGAGGTATGCGGGGTCGTAGCAGTACAGCGTCGGGTCGAGCTCACGCAATGCCGACGACGAAAACACCCCGCCCTCGATGGGCACGGTAACGGTCTTTCCGGTGCGGTCGTCGGTGATGGTGATGGTGTCGGGCACGTGGCTTCCTCTCGTGGCGCGAACTCGTGGTCGATGCCGTCGAAGGTTCCTCCCCGACCGCGGCGTCACAATAGTGCCGTCTCGCTCAACTACCCCCAACCAGCGGATCAGAGGGGGCTGTTGCCGTGCTTGCGGCCGCTCAGCGCCTCACGCTTGTCGACGAGCGCATCGAGGGCGGCGGCGATTTCACGGCGTGTATCGGCCGGATCGATGACCGCGTCGACGAGCCCGCGTTCGGCGGCGACGTACGGGTTGAGCAGTCGGTGCGCGTAGTCGAGTTCGAACTCGGCGCGCTCCTCGGGAGTTGCGCGTCGCTGCAGGATTGCCGCCGCCTGACCGGCACCCATCACGGCCAGTTCGGCCCACGGCCATGCCAGGCAGAGATCGTTACCCATCGTCTTGGAGTCCATGACGATGTAGGCGCCGCCGTAGCTCTTGCGCAGGATCACGCAGATCCGTGGCACCGTCGCCCTGGCATACGCATACACGAGTTGCGCTCCGTGGCGGATCATTCCACGCCACTCGAGGTCTTTGCCGGGGTAGAAGCCGGGCGTGTCGACCAGCGTGATGATCGGCAGGTTGAAGGCGTCGCACATCGCGACGAATCGAGCAGCCTTCTGCGATGCCGGGATGTCGAGCGTGCCGGCGAGCGTGATCGGTTGGTTGGCAACGATGCCCACCGGTGCCCCGGCGATGGTGGCGAAGGCCGTCACGACGTTGGCTGCCCACTGTGGCCGCAACTCCAGCAGCGAGTCGACGTCGACGATTGCGTTGGCAACCTTGCGGACGTCGTAGCTCCCGGTGGAGGTCGGCGGAATCAGTTCGCCGGCCTCCGGGCAGCTTCGATCGGCCGGGTCGTCGGTGGGGATGATCGGCGGTTCGGCGTCGACGTGATCAGGGAGATAGCCAAGGAGGTCGCCGACGGCCTCGACGGCGGCATCACGGTCGGCGACCACCATCGTGGCGACTCCGGTGTAGCGGCCGTGGTTTGCCGCGCCGCCCAACTCCTCCGCGTCGATTCCGATGCCGGTGAATTCCTCGACCATTGTCGGTCCGTTCACGAACGCGTAGCTGTCGGCGGTCATCACCGTGAGATCGGCGAGGCCGAGAAGCAGGGCCGGCCCTGAGACGGCAGGTCCGTCGACGATCATCGCCATCGGCACGATCCCTGAACACTGGACCATCGCCGCGGCCACCGTTCCCCACGCGTGGAGTGCCGGGATGCCCTCGTCGATCGCGGCCCCCGACGTGGCCAGCACGATGACGAGTGGAAGCCGATGCGATCGAGCGGCCCGGGCGGCGCGGGCCAACTGCAGCGACGATTCGGTCGTGAGGGGAGCAGTGCGATCGTCGGTGATGAACTCGGCCCACACCACGTCGCGTCCGTTGAGCGGGCGTACCGACACTGCAACGTCGCTCGGTGTGTGTGCCGCGAGTGCCAACCCCAGGGTCGTCACGGCGCGCTCACTCATGCGCGGCGACAGTACCGGCCAGCGATGGTGGATTGGTAACGACGGGTCAGCCCGGTCGCGTGAAGGGAATGGCGACGGCCTCCGGATGCACTCCGTGTTGGGCCTTGCCCTGCTCGCGGGCGACCTCGCGAAGTGTCTCGAGTGCCGCCATCGTCGGGGCAGTTGCGCTGGGTCGGCGCCGTCTCGCGAACGCAACGACTCGTCGAGGCAGTTCCGGCACGGTGATGCAGTGGAACGATCCCTCGAGCCATGTGGGCACGGCGGTGGCAGGCACGATCGCGGCGCCGAAGCCGTCGAACGCCAACGATGCCAGCAGGCGGACGCCGTCGACCTCGGCTTGGGCTCGCAGCGTGATGTCGGCAGTGGCGGCGGCGCGCTCGAGGACCCGCCGAAGTGCGGCGCCGGGAGGTGGGAGCAACAGCGGCACCTCGTCGAGATCGGCAAGCGGAATCGTGTCGCGATCGGCCAACGGGTGACCATCGGCGGCCAGCAGCAGGAGATCTTCGGCGAACAGCGGCTCGATGACGAGTTCGGGGTCGTCGACGGGGAGATGCACGATGGCGGCGTTCAACTGTCCCGTCAGCACGTTGGGCACGAGCGACGAGGTGGCGCCCTCCTGCACGATGACACGGACCGATGGATGCCGCTCGCCGAGACGGTTCAGGAAGCCGGGGATCAACCATCGAGCCGTGGTTCCGATCACGCCGAGCCGGGTTTGGCCGGAGACGTTGGCGTGACGGCTCGACATGTCAGCGGTGATGTCGTCGATCTCGTTGAGGATCCGGCGGGCCCGCTCGACGACTCGAGCGCCATCCTCGGTCAATCCGCCCTGGTTACGGTCGACGAGGGTAACGCCGAGTTCCTTCTCCAAGCGGGCGATATGGCTGGAGACGTTCGACTGCACCGTGTAGAGCGCACGCGCTGCTGCCGAGAAGGTGCCGTGGTCGGCAATCGCCACCAACGTCGCCAACTGTCGCACGTCCATCTCCACGAACGATAGTAGATATCTCTTTGTTCTACTTGCCAGATTGCTTGTTCACGTGCATACTTTCACAAGCAAGTCGCAGTGCGAACACCCCCCATGTTCCACTCGAAAGAGAAGTCCACCATCCGATTCCCCAATCGGAGGACTTCTCAGGTTGAGAGACCCGGATCCCCCATCCGGGTCTTTCCCGTTTTTCGGCCCGTGTGCGCACTGCGGCCAGGGTTCGGCGAGTCGCCCCCGCTCGCTTGGTGCGTAGTCTGGCGCAGTGACTTCGCCTCGTGCTGCTGCCTTCTTCGATCTCGACCGGACGCTGTTACGTGGCGCCTCCGGTGAGGTGTTCGCCGGCGCACTGAGAGAGGCGGGCGTCGTCGGCGCCGACCCGATCCCCGGTGAGCAGTTGATCTATCGCCTGTTCAACGCCATTGGCGAGACGCTGCCATCCATGGCCCTTGCCCGACAGGCGGTGACCTTGGCCAAGGGACGCCCTCAAGTAGCAGTGGTAGCGGCGGCCGCCGGCGTTGCTGATGAATTGTGTGCGATGGTGCAACCCTTCGCCGAGACGGCGTTTGCTGCCCACCGCGCCGCCGGTCGACCGATCGTGCTCGCGACCACCAGTCCGTACGACCTCGTCAAGCCGTTCGCCGATCGATTGGGGCTCGACGATGTGGTGGCGACTCGCTACGGGGTGTCGCCCGACGGCACCTACGACGGAACGCTCGACGGGCCGTTCGTGTGGTCGGCGGGCAAGCTGACCGCGATCACCGAGTGGGCTGATCGCAACGATGTGGATCTGGCCGAGAGCTATGCGTACTCCGACAGCGTGTATGACACTCCGATGTTGGCGGCGGTCGGTCATCCGGTGGTGGTGAACCCGGATCCGCGCATGGTGCTCGTCGCCGCCGCCCGGAGGTGGCCAACCCTCAACCTCGATGTGTCGCCCGGGGTGCTCAAGGTGCCGGTGATCGGTCTCGAAGTCCAGGAACTCGTCCAGCGGTTTGCGCTGCCGGGCTTCTACCCGTATGCGCGATTCGACATCGACGGTGTCGACAACATCCCGGCCACCGGGCCCGCCATCCTCTGCGGGAACCATCGCAGCTACTTCGATGTCGTTGCGATGTCGCTCACGATCGCCAAGAGCGGTCGGCCGGCCCGATTCCTCGGCAAGAAGGAGGTGTTCGACGCGCCGATCGTGGGGCCGATTGCCGCAGCGATGGGTGGCATTCGCGTCGATCGAGGCACGGGCTCCGACGAACCCCTTGCGGCGGCCGCCGATGCGCTCGCCGGCGGCGAGATGGTCACGATGATGCCCGAAGGGACGATTCCGCGCGGACCGGCGTTCTTCCGCAAGCCCGTCGGTCGGTGGGGGGCCGCTCGGCTCGCCCAGCTGAGCGGAGCACCCATCATCCCGGTCGGGCTATGGGGCACCGAGCGGGTGTGGCCGCGGTCGAGCCGAGTACCGAACGTTCTGAACCTCACCTCGCCGCCGACGGTGCGTGTGCGAGTCGGCGAACCGGTGGAACTCACGGGTCGTTCACTGGAGGCCGACACGAAGCGGATCATGGCAGCCATCGTTGCGCTTCTTCCCGACGATGCATACTCGCGGCGCAAGCCCACAGCGCAAGATCTGGCGCTGACGTATCCACCCGGATATCAGGGAGATCCAGCCAAGGAAGTGGGTCGCCGGCCCGGCACCGACATTGAGTAGGAAAAGTTTGCGGTGGTGTCATCCGAGGGCGTCGACAGGTTCGTAGAGATCACATGCCGCTTCGCTGCGGCGTGAACAACACAGCGAATCCACTCCCTACGAAAAGGAACTTCCATGAACCGCACCTCCACCCGTCTCGTTGCCGTCGGCGCCATCGCCGGCCTGATCGCCCTCAGCGCTTGCGGATCCGACTCGAATGACGAGAGCTCGTCGACCGAGGCTCCCGCCGGCACCGAGGCCGTGACCGAGCCCACCGAAGCGTTGGCCGAGACCACTGATCCCGCAGCCGAGACCACTGATCCCGCAGCCGAAGAGCCGGGCACGATCGTCGACGTCGCAGTCGCGAACGGCTCGTTCAACACGCTCGTCGCTGCGGTCACCGCAGCCGAGCTCGGCGAGACGCTGTCGGGCGAAGGCCCGTTCACGGTCCTCGCTCCGACAGACGATGCGTTCGCAGCACTCCCGGCGGGTCTCGTCGACTGCCTCCTGCTCCCTGAGAACAAAGAGACCCTCGCGTCCATCCTCACCTACCACGTGATCGCAGGCGCCGTCATGTCGACTGACCTGACCGACGGTCCGGTCCCGACGGTCCAGGGCGAAGATGTGACGGTTGATCTTTCCGACGGCGTGAAGTTCAACGAGGCCACTGTCGTGATTGCTGACGTCGAGGCCAGCAACGGTGTCATCCACGCCATCGACGGTGTGCTGCTGCCGCCGACGATCGCCGCGGCCCTCGACGCCTTCGTGGCCACCTGCCCCGCCTGATCAACCACCGCTGATCTCGATCAGCTGAACAACTTAACAGGCGGGCCGTGGGGCGGGTCGCCATCATGGCGACCGGCCCCACGTTCGCGTACGGTGATCGGCGTGGCATCCGATCCGACGTGCGAACTCTGCGAGGCGGTCCCCTTCACCGAGTGGTTCCACGACGATGATCTGTGTTGGATCGCCGAATGCGACTCGTGCGGTGTGCCGATGGTTGTGTGGCGATCGCACGATCCGTCGCCGCCCCCCGACGTTCGCGCTGCGTTGCACGACCGATTGACGTCGGTTGTCGAGTCCCGATCTGATGCGCCGTTCTGGATCGACGATCGCCTCCGCTCGATCCCCGACCATTACCACGCCCATGCCCGCCACCGACCCGACTGGACGTCCTGATGGCCTCCGCTGAACTTCCACGCCCCGATGAACTGCTCCCACATCGACCCCCATTCCTGTTCGTCGACGAGATGATCTCGATCGTGCCAGGCGTGTCGGCGTCGGGAGTCTGGCGCCTCACCGGTGAGGAGTTCTTCTTCACCGGACACTTCCCGGGCCGGCCGACGCTCCCTGGCGTGCTGATGTGCGAAGCGATCGCTCAGGTCGGTGCCGCGGCAGTCCTCGCCGACGAACGGTTCGCCGGCAAGCTGCCACTCTTCGGTGGGATGGACCGTGCCCGTTTCCGCCGCCAGGTGGTGCCCGGCGACGAATTGATCCTCGAAGTGGAACTCGGCCGGATGTCAGCTCGGGCGGGAAAGGGCTCGGGTCGCGCCCGCGTCGGCGATGAAATCGCCTGCCAATGCGACCTCCTCTTCGTCCTCGCCGACGCCTGACATCCCCCCAAACATCCCCAAAAACCGGTTTGCGTGACATTTCCGTTGGGACGGGCCAACGGAAATGCAACGCAAACCGGTTGTCAGGTTGGAGGGGCGATGACGATGGAACCGTTGTGGCCGCCGAAGCCGAAGTTGTTCGAGATCACCGGGCCAGGCTCCCACGGACGGGCATCGCCCATCACGAGGTCGATCTCCATGTCGTCGCTGATCACCTTGGTGTTTGCCGTCGGCGGGATCAGGCGGTGCTCGATCGACAGGAGCGCTGCTGCGGCTTCGAGTGCCCCGGCGGCGCCGAGCGCGTGTCCGGTGACGCCCTTGGTCGACACGACGGGAACGTTGCCGGGCCCGAACACCGCGGTGATCGCTGCTGCCTCGGCGGCATCGTTGAGCGGCGTCGAGGTGCCGTGGGCATTGACCTGCTTGACGTCGCCCGGCTCGAGACCCGACTCCTCGAGTGCGAGCCGCATACAGGCGATTGCGCCGACGCCGCCAGGCGCAGGCGCGGTGATGTGGTGGGCGTCAGCAGTGCTCGCACCGCCGAGAATCTCGCCGAGGATCGTCGCCCCACGTGCGACCGCATTCGACCATTCCTCGAGGATGAGTACGGCCGCGCCCTCGCCAAGGACGAAACCGTCGCGATCGGCGTCGAAGGGACGGCTCACACCCACGGTGGAGAGTGCCGTCATGTTGCCGAATCCGGCCAGTGCGGTCGCGGTGGCAGCGCTCTCGCTTCCGCCGGTGGCGACCGCATCGACCACGCCCCAGCGGATCAGTCGCGCGGCGTACGCGATCGCGTGCGACCCCGCGGCGCACGCGGTACAAATCGTCTCGTTCGGACCCTGGAGCCCATAGCGCATCGAGATCGAAGCGCCAGACGCGTTTGCCATCATCATCGGAACGAGGAAGGGCGACACCCGGCGGTCGCCCTTCTCCAGCCTGACCTGAACCTGTTCCTCGATCGATCGGAGCCCTCCGACACCGGTGGCGAAGATCGTTCCGAATCGGGCAGGATCCACACCGATGGCGTCAACGCCGCCGGCTTGATCGAACGCCTCGCCGGCCGCGGCGACAGCGAACTGCTCGACGCGATCGGTACGACGCGACTGCTTGGGGCTGTCGAAATACGGTGCGGGGTCCCAATCATCGATGAGGAGCGACTGGCCGCTGCTCGCGCCCGGGCCGAGCAGCCCGTCCCAGAACGCCTGGCGACCGATACCGGTCGGTGCAACGACGCCGAGGCCCGTGACGGCGACCCGTCGGCCGCTGCTCATCAGAGCTTGGCGACGACGATGTCGTACGCCTGCTGGACCGTCTCGACCCCTTCGAGGTCTTCCTCTGGCACAGCGATGTCGAACTCCTCCTCGAGCGCCATCACGAGCTCAACGAGATCGAGGCTGTCGGCGTCGAGATCGTCACCGAAGTTCGCTTCCGGAACGATGGCGCTCTCTTCGACGGACAGCACCTCGACGGCGCACTTGCGGAAACGGGCGAACAGTTCTTGATCCACGATTTTCTCCTTGATGTTGCGGCGATTCTCAGCTCGACGTCGATGGTTGTCGAGTCGGTTTGAAAGTGTAGGCACACCGGGTTCGGCGCACCGATGATCGGACAGTTCGTCCGAGGGGAGAGGGTGGTCAGTGGCCCATGCCGAGGCCGCCGTCAACCGGAATGACGGCGCCGGTGATGTAGGCAGCGTCGGCCGAGGCGAGGAACACAACGACGGCGGCGATCTCGTCGGGCTCTGCCACGCGCTGCAACGGGACCATTGCGGTCAGGTCAGCGAGCCGGTCGTCGCCGAGCGCGGCGGTCATGTCGGTCGCGACCGGGCCGGGTGCCACCACGTTGACCGTGATCGACCGGGAACCGAGTTCGCGCGCCACCGATCGGGCGAAACCGACGAGGCCGGCCTTCGATGCGGCGTAGTTGGCCTGCCCGGCCGAGCCGAGCAGTGCGACCACGGACGACACGAGGACGATCCTGCCCGATCGCGCCTTGAGCATTCCACGCGACGCTCGCTTCACGACTCGGAAGGCGCCGGTCAGATTGGCGTCGATGACAGCGGTGAAGTCGTCGTCACCCATCCGCAGCAACAGTCCGTCACGAGTGACGCCGGCATTGGAGACGACCACCTCGACCGTGCCGCCGAAGTGATCCTCGATCGCAGTGAAGGCGGCATCGACGTCGTCAGTCGACGTCACGTCGCACTTGACGCCGAACAGCCCGTCGGGTGGAGGCGAGGAGTTGTACGTAACGGCGACCCGGTCACCGAGTGCCTGAAAACGTCGGGCGCAGGCGAGTCCGATTCCTCTCGATCCGCCGGTGACGAGAACGATGCGGCCGGTGGTCAGGGTCATGCCGACGGGTTCCGTTCGCGGGCGTTGCGTTCGTGAGCGGCCTGATTCCAGCGAACCACGGCGCTGGCGGAGGTCATGCCGGCTCCGAACCCGACGAACAGGACCAGGTCGCCGTCGGTGACACGACCGGCGTCGAGGGCGTCGGCCAGAGCCAGCGGCACAGATGCCGCCGACGTGTTGCCGGTTCGATCGAGAACGATAGATGCGCGATCGAGGCCGATCCCGAGGCGTTCGCATGAGGCCGAGATGATGCGCAGGTTCGCCTGGTGCGGAACGACGAGGGCGATGTCGTCGGCGGTGACATCGGCATGGGCCATCGACTTCGTGGCCGAATCGACCATGATTCGCACCGCACGCCGGAACACCTCCTTGCCCTCCATCTGCAGCAGGCCGCCGTGCTCGCAGTAGAGGGCTTCCTCGGCGCTCCCGTCGGAGTGGAGATCCCATCCGAGCAACTGTCCCGGTCCGTCGACCGCCTCGATCACCGCAGCTCCGGACCCGTCGGCGAAGAGGATGGCGGTGTTGCGATCGGTCCAATCGGTGATGCGTGCGAGCGCGTCGGTGCCGATGAGCAGGATCTTGCTCGCACCGGCCGCGATGAACCCGTGGGCGGCGACGAGTCCGTACACCCAGCCGGAGCAGGCGGCGTTCAGGTCGAACGCACCGCAACTCAGGCCCAACTTGTGCTGCACCGTCGCGGACGTTGCAGGTACCGCGCGGTCGGGTGTGGTGGTCGCAAGGATGAGCAGATCGATCTCAGCGGGGTCGATGCCGGACATCTCCAGTGCATGACGGCCTGACTCGACGGACAGTCCCGTCGTCGTCCCGCCGACGCGTCGCTCCTGAATCCCGGTGCGGTCGACGATCCAGTCATGAGTGGTGTCCATCGTCAGTGCAAGGTCGTGGTTGGTGACGACGCGATCCGGTAGGGCGGTGCCCCACCCGGTGATGACTGCCCCTCGGATGCCGTTCGGTACTCTTGGCACGTGGTCAGCTCCCCGTGCTCGTCATGACCCAACACTTCGAAGCCAGGCAATCGGCTGGCGCGGCGTGACCCGCTCGGTGTCGAGGGCGATGTAGCTCTGGAGAATTCCGGCGAAGGGCGATCGGACCTCGACGTCGCCGACGTGGCCGAGCACTGCTCCGACGGCGATGACGGCTCCCTCGGCCAACGATCCGATCGGCGTGAAGATGCCCGATCCAGGACTCACCACGAGACGCTCAACGGCGAAGAGGTGCTCGCCCTCGTGCTGAGCGGGGGCTGATGTCGTGCCGGCACCGACCCACTCGAGCAGCTTGTCGAGATCCTCAGGGGTCGACACCGAGATCGTGCGCCCGCTGCTGACGGTGCGCTTGGCCATGCCCGTCAGCACCGCTCCGGGCCCGAGCTCGGCAAAGTCGGTGACGCCGCTCTCGGCGAGCGTGAGGAGGCAATACTTCCAGCGCACGGGGCTCGAGAGTTGTGCCGACAGCAGGCTTGCCCACTCAGTGCCCTGGTCGTGGGCGAGAGCGTCGACGTTCGACACCACAGGGACATCGGAGTCACGCGGGTCGGCAGCCGCAAGCGCGATGCGCAGCCGATCACGCGCGGCCGTCATGAACGGTGTGTGGAACGCCCCGGACACCTGGAGCGCCATCACCCTCTTGGCGCCGAGTTCCTTGGCATGGACGGTGGCAGCGTCGACG
The DNA here is from genome assembly GCA_031430875.1 of Actinomycetes bacterium. Taxonomy (GTDB): domain Bacteria; phylum Actinomycetota; class Acidimicrobiia; order Acidimicrobiales; family Ilumatobacteraceae; genus Sva-07. The sequence goes on from JANPCI010000318.1 coordinate 16,586, forward strand.
CCCGACGGCGAACCGGCGATCACGACCTGGCCAGGGGCGTTGAAGTTGGCGACCCAGACCTCGGCATCGGCTCGGCGACAGGCGATCTCGACCTGGTCGTCGTCGAGGCCGAGTACGGCCGCCATCGTGCCGGGTTGGGCGAGCCCGGCATCGTGCATGGCGGCTCCGCGCTCCACCACCAGTCGCACACCGTCGTCGAATCCCAGTGCGCCGGTTGCGGTGAGTGCCGTGTACTCGCCGAGGCTGTGGCCGGCGCAGAAGCTCGGCTCGATACCGAGCCGCTCGACCGCATCCAGAACCACCAGGCTCGACACGAAGGTTGTCAGCTGTGCGTTGCGAGTGTCCTTCAGTTCGTCGGCGTCGGTGTTGCAGAGCAGGGCGCCGACATCGCGGCCGGCGATGTCGCTCGCCTCGTCGACGAGTTCCCAACTCTCGTGGTCGCGCCATGGCAGCCCCATGCCCGGGCGCTGTGATCCCTGGCCGGGGAAGGTGAAAGCGAGCACTTGGGGCAGGTTAGACCGCCGCCCATGTCGGCACGAGCTACCGCCCGGTAAGGGCGCTAACCTTCCCGCCTGCCAAGCCGCGATACGCGCCCCGGTAGCCCAATTGGCAGAGGCAACGGTCTCAAACACCGTCAAGTGTCGGTTCGAGTCCGACCCGGGGCACTCGCACGGCGTTGACCCGACGATCGGGTCAGATGCTGCGCCCGGTACCTTCCCAGTACTTGGCCCGCAGCTCCCGCTTGGGGAGTTTGCCCGTCGCCGTTCGCGGCAGGTCGCCGAAGTCGTACGAACGTGGGGCCATGTAACCCGCCAGCCTCTCGCGGCACAGGCGTCTGAGATCGGCCTCGACCTCGACGGAGTCGGCGCCGGGAAGTAGTTCGACGGCCGCCTTCACTTCCTCACCGAACTCGTCGTTCGGGACACCGAAGACGCCGACGTCGGCGACTTGCGGGTGGCTCACGATCACGGATTCGATCTCGGCGGGGTAGATGTTCACGCCGCCGGAGATGATCATGTCGATCTTGCGGTCCGAGAGGAACAGGTAGCCGTCGTCGTCGACGTAACCGATGTCGCCGAAGGAGAACACCCCGGGTTCGAGGTGCGCTCCCTTGGTCTTCTCGTCGTCGCCGAGGTACTCGAAGTCGATGCCGATCAGGCTGCGCATGTAGATCTGGCCGACTTCGTTCGGGCCGAGTCGGGCGCCGTCGTCCCCGATGATCAACAGCTCGGTGATCGGGGTCGGTGTGCCGACTGTTCCCGGCTTGGAGAGCCAGTCCTCGCTGTTCACCGCCGTGCCGCATCCACCACCCTCGCTGGCACCGTACAACTCGAAGATGACGGGTCCCCACCAGTCGATCATCTGCTGCTTCACACCTGGAGGGCACGGCGCCGCAGTGTGGATGACGTATCGCAGGCTGGCGCCGGAGAACGCGTCCTTGGTCTCCTTGGAGAGCTTGAGCATCCGGGAGAAGTGGGTCGGGACCGCATAGTGGTGCGTGACTGCGTGCTCGTCGATGAGGTCGAGCGTCTCCTCGGCATCCCATTTGCGTCGAAGGATGATCGTGGCTCCGAGGGAGAATGGGATTCCGCAGAAGGCCAACGGCCCGGCGTGGTAGAGGGGAGCGTTGCAGAGCACGACACTCCCGTCTGGTTCCGGCATGAGATACAGGCTCAGCAACAGTTTGAGTTTGTCGGTCATCTCACTCGGATCGCCACCGATGGCCAGAAGGTTGGACTTGACTCCCTTTGGACGCCCCGTGGTGCCCGATGTGTAGAACATGGTCCCGCCGGCAACTTCGTCGGCCGGCTCGTTCGGAGAACCAGACGCCACGACCTCCTCGAAGTCGGTGAAGCCGGCGATCGGACCGCCGTAGGAGATCCGGGTCGCCACGCCCGCCTGCTCGGCCGCTGCCAACGCATTGTCGGCGAACTCTGCATCCGCAACGATGACGGTCGCACCCGAGTTCTCGAGCACGTATGCGATCTCGTCCACGCTGAAGTGCCAGTTGATCGGCACGAGCACAGTGCCGATCAGGCCCGAGGCGCCGAGCGCTTCGAGCCATTCGTGGCGGTTGTTGCCGAGCAGGGCAATGGTGTCGCCGACGCCGACACCAAGCCCCCGCAACCCGTGGACGAGTCGGTTCTGACGAACGTTGAACTCGCTCCAGGTGTACGACTCGAACTCGTCCACGATGGCGAGGTGATCACCTCGTGACGCAACTCGATCCAACAGTCCAGCTACCACACCACACCCCCCGGTCGTGGCCGACACAGCACGTCGACGCGGTCAACATAGTCCCGATCTGTAGCGAGGTGCCCGAAGTAGAATGCTGCTCCCATGGGTAACTGGCTGGTCGAACGGCGACTCTCACAGGTGTCGGTCCGCATGAAGTCGTTGCGGACGGAACTCGCGGTCATCGACGAGCAGATGTTGCACCTTGCCGACGATGCCGACGACCAGGCGATCCGGGCGCTCGTCTCCGAGACCGCCGGCGCCTCGTTTGACGCCCGCGATGCTCGCCGGCATGTCGACGCGCTCGCCAAGCACCGCGCTCATGTCGTCGACGAGATCGCATCGTTGGAACTGCGCCAGGACGAGCTCCTCGACCGTATGTGACGGTCGGGTCAGCTGACATGCTTGGCTGATGGACCCCGCAATCGCACGCAAGACCTGGCGCACACTCGAACCCGTTCACGGTGCCATCTACTTCGCTCCCCAGGCGCGCGAGGAGTACGCCACCCTGGGAATCGATGACCGGATGCGCGGCTACTTCGCGTCACGCGCGGCGCCGATGGGGGCCGTGCCGGCGCCGGTGGTCATCTCCACCTTCTACAACTTCGATCCCGATCTCGTGCGGCGAAGCATGGACGGCGTCTGGGAGACAACGACACCGCAGCAGATACTGCAGGCTCGGCTTCGTGCTGCTGACCGCATGATCCGACACTTCGCTCCCGACGCCGTCGACAGTGCCGACACCGCTGAGGCCGCAGAGCTGGCGCGAACGGCGGCTCGTTCGGCGTGTGAGCGACCAGAGGGTCGTCCGCTGTTCGGCGGTCATGTGTCGCTGGCGTGGCCTGAGGAGCCGCACTTGGTGCTCTGGCATGCGCAGACCCTGCTGCGCGAGTACCGCGGCGACGGGCACATCGCGGCGTTGACGGTTGAAGGGCTCTCGGGTTGTGAGGCGCTCGTCACCCACGCGGCAGCCGGAGACGTGTCGGCAGAAGTCCTCCGGGCGACACGTCAACGAACCGCCGACGACTGGTTGGCTGCCGAGGAACGGCTGCGATCCATTGGCTGGCTCGATTCGGATCTCGGCTTCACCGACCTCGGACGGGAACGCCGGGACTGGATCGAAGCGCGGACCGACGAGCTGGCTGCGGCCCCCTACGATGCCATCGGTGTGGAGGGTTGCAAGCGACTCCGCGAGCTCGGCCGGCCGATCAGCCAAGCGATGATGGCCGTGTTCGCATGACCGCCGACTCGGCGGAGGTGTTCGCGATGCAGGAGCGGATGTCGGCTGCCACCTGCTAGATAAGGACCATGCCGTTGCGTGTCGTCATCGCTGAAGACGAAGCCATCATCAGGATGGATCTCCGTGAAACCCTCGAAGAGGAGGGCTACGAGGTCATCGGTGAGACGGGTCGGGGCGACCAAGCGGTCGAACTCGTCCGCGCGCTGCAGCCCGATCTGGCGATCCTCGACATCAAGATGCCTGGCATGGACGGGCTCGAAGCAGCCCGCATCATCAACGGCGAGAAGATCTGCGGCGTGCTGATGCTGACCGCGTTCAGCCAGCGCGAGGTGGTCGAGCAGGCCCGTGATGCCGGCGCGCTGGCATTTCTCGTGAAGCCGTTCCAGAAGAGCGATCTGATTCCGGCCATCGAGGTGGCCATGGGGCGTTTCAAGGAACTTCGTTCACTCACCGGTGAGATCGATGCGCTGGGTGAGCAACTCGAATCACGCAAGGTCGTCGATCGCGCCAAGGGCGTGCTGATCGACGAAGCCGGAATGTCGGAGGCCGATGCGTTCTCATTCATCCAGCGCACGGCGATGAGCGAACGGACCCGAATGCGTGACGTCGCCGACCGGATCCTTGACGGCTCGCTGCGCCCGGGCACCGACTGACCGCACCGATGGGCACCTACCTCGTCGTCGATGGCAACTCGCTGACGTATCGCGCGTTCTTCGCGCTGCCGACCGACATGGCCACGGCGAGCGGGCAGGTCACCAACGCGGTGTTCGGGTTCACGTCGATGATGATCAACGTGATGAAGGACCACCGCCCTGATGGCGTGCTGGTCGCCTTCGACCGCCCCGAGCCAACGTTCCGCCACGTTGCCGAACCGCTCTACAAGGCCCAGCGTGAGGCGGCCCCTGACATCCTGCGCCAACAGATGGGTCTTGTTCGCGAAGTGCTCGACGCGATCGGGATTGCCGCCGTCGACCTGTCCGGATGGGAAGCCGACGACCTGATCGCCACGGCCACCGACCGCCTCGTCGAAGCCGGTCATCAGGTGATCATCGTCACGGGCGACCGCGACAGCTACCAGCTCGTACGCGACCCCGACGTGAAGGTGCTCTACAACAAGCGCGGCGTCAGCGATTACGCGTTCTACGACGAGGCGGGCATCGAGGAACGCACCGGCGTGACTCCGGCGCTGTACCCGCAGTACGCCGCACTGCGAGGCGACACCAGCGACAATCTGCCGGGTGTCCCGGGCGTGGGCGAGAAGACCGCAGCGAAGCTGATCAATGCGTACGGCGGCCTCGACGGCATCTTCGAGCACGTCGACGCGCAGACGCCCAAGTTGCGTGCAAGTCTCATCGATCACGAGCAGCGGGCACGCAAGAATCTCGATCTCATGCTGTTGCATCACGACGCGCCGATCGACGTCGATCCCGCCGATCTTGCCGTGACGCCGAACGCCGACGAGCTGAAGCGGCTGTTCGACTTCCTGGAGTTCCGCACGCTCGCCATACGCCTCGACGAGGCGCTGTCGGCGATGGGAGCGTCGGTCGACCTCGGACCCGTCGAGGAGCGGGCCGAGCTCGTGGCGGAGGTGACAACGGCGTCGTCGGCGGCGCAAGCAGCCGCAGCGATCACGGCGGCGGTGACGCTCGATGTCGCTGCCACATGGCTCGGTGAACCTGGCCGAACACCGCTGGCGGGCATTGCCGTGGTAGTCGACGCGTCGATGGCTGATGTGATGTGGATCCCTGCCGAGGTGCTCGCCGACGATGCCGTGCGAGCGGCACTCGGCGCGCACCGCCACTTGCGTGGCCACAACGTGAAGCCGTTGATGCGTTCGCTGTTGGAGTTCGACGTGGAGGTACGAGGGCTCGTGCTCGACACGGCGATCGCGGCGTACCTCATCGACCCCGCCGAGGCGCGGTACACCCTGCCCGACCTCATCGAGAAGTACACGAAGTTCGCCCGACCGTCCGACGACGCCGCCGGCAGTGGCCAGCTCGATCTCGACGGCACGTCGCTCGGTGACGCCGAGGTGGCCGCTCGCGATGCGCTCGCCGTCAACGCGCTCGGCGAGCCGATCGTTGCGAGCATGGAGGCCCAGGGGATGGCCGAGCTGTATCGCACGATTGAGAACCCGCTGGTGCTCGTTCTCGCAAAGATGGAGCACGTCGGCATCGGGGTCGACGTCGACGAGCTGCGAGCGCTCGGCAAGCGGTTGTCCGATGAGGTCCAGACGCTGCAGGGCCAGCTGCGCGAGGTGGCTGGCCGCGACGACCTGAACCTCAACTCGCCGAAGCAGTTGCGCGAGATCCTGTATGACGAGCGCGGCTTGGCGCCGGGCAAGAAGACCAAGACCGGCTTTTCCACCGACGCCGCGACGTTGGAGAAGATCAAGGACCAGTGGCCCGAGTTCCTCGAACCGCTGCTGCGTTACCGCGAGGTCGAGAAGCTCCGCAGCACCTATGGCGAGGGCCTGCTCGCAGAGGTTGCCGACGACGGTCGGATCCATGCGACGTTCAACCAAACGGTGGCGCGCACGGGCCGGCTCTCGTCGGATCGGCCGAACCTGCACAACATCCCCGTGCGCACCGACGAGGGGCGTCAGTTCCGCAGGGCGTTCGTCCCGGCGCCGGGCACGACGCTGCTGGTCGCCGACTACAACCAGATCGAGTTGCGCTGCATCGCCCACCTGGCAAAGGACCCGGGTCTGATCGAGGCGTTCACGAGCGGCCAGGACATCCACAACGCCACGGCGGCGAGGGTGTTCGGTGTCGATCCGACCTCGGTCACCGTCGAGCAGCGGTCGAAGGCGAAGATGGTGTCGTACGGGCTGGCCTACGGCATGGAGGCCTACGGGCTCGGCCAGCGGTTGAACATCCCGACCGACGAGGCTGCGGTCATCCTCGATGCGTACTTCGTGGCCTTCCCCAACGTGAGGAACTACATGGATCGCACCGTGATCGAGGCCCGTGAACGCGGGTACACCGAGACGCTTTTCGGTCGTCGTCGGCCGATTCCCGAACTGGTGAACTCGAACTTCCGGGTGCGTCAGGCGGGCGAGCGCCAGGCGATGAACGCTGGCATTCAGGGGCTGGCCGCTGACATCTTCAAGGTGGCGCTCGTCGACATCGATGCCGCCCTGGTCGCCGGTCGGTACGACAGCCGCGTCGTGTTGCAAGTGCACGACGAGGTGATCGTCGAAGTGCCCGATCACGAGCACGACGTCGTGGGCGATCTCGTTGTCGGGCTCATGCACGATGCTGCCGAACTCGACGTGCCCCTCGAAGTGAACGTGTCGTGGGGCGACACGTGGGCGTCGGCGAAGGGCTGACAAGGAGATGACGTTCAGATGACAGTTGGAGAGCAGCAACCACCCGTCGGCTCGATCATCGAGTCGCAGGAGCAGCTCGGCGAGTTGTACCGGGCGCCGAGTCGGATCGTCGCGGCCAAGAAGACCGCCGTACTCGACGAGGCGACGGCCGAATTCATTGCCCGGTCACCGTTCGTCCTGATCGCGACGGTCGGCGCCGATGGAGGCCTCGACGTGTCGCCGCGTGGTGGTCCTCCCGGGTTCGTCCGTGTTCTCGACGATCACCATCTTGCCCTCCCTGATTTGAACGGCAACAACCTGATCGACAGCCTCAGCGCAGTGGTCGCCAGCGGCCGCGCCGGGTTGCTTTTCGTCGTGCCCGGCAAGGAGGAGACGGTACGCGTCAATGGTCCCGCCTGGGTGACGACCGATCCGGCGACGCTCGATCGGTGGAACGACGAGCTTCGTCGGCCGACGACGGCGATCGTCGTGCGCGCCGAGGAGGTCTTCATGCACTGCGCGAAGGCGTTTCGACGTGGTCGGGTGTGGGATCCGGAGAGTTGGCACGAGTTGGCCGACGCTCCCGACGGCCTCGACGTGCTGAATGCGCAGGGTCTCGTCGCGAGCAACGACGGCGCCACGCGTGAATATCTCGAGCGCGCATACGTCTCCGATCTGGCCGCCGATCAGCCCGAAGGGTGAGGCCAGTGGTTGATCGCGACCACTGGTTCGAGGACCTGGCCGACCACATGGGCGAGGCGTACGACCGGTACGCCCACACCAAGGGCACCGTGCAGGAGATCGACCACGTGATCTCGGCGCTGGGCCTGCGAGCGGGGGAGCGGGTGCTCGACGTCGGCTGTGGCACCGGTCGCCATGCGATCGAACTCGCGCGGCGTGGCATCGACGTCCACGGCGTCGACATCAGTCAACGCTTCGTCGACATCGCCCGATCACGAGCGAGCGACGGCCCTGCGACGTTCGAGCGGGGTGATGCTCGTTCGTTGAATTTCGACGCAGAATTCGATGCGGTGATCTGCCTGTGCCAAGGGGCGTTCGGGATGATGACGGCCGATGGCGACGACGCTGCGGTGGTGGCCGGTCTGGCCCGATCGCTCCGGCCGGAAGGCAGGCTTGCGTTGAGCGCGTTCAACGGCTACTTCGCCGTGAAGTATCACGACGGCGCCGAGTTCGACGCCGGAACCGGCGTGTCGCACGAGACCACCGAGATCCGGTCCGAATCGGGCGAGCCGCGAACTGTCGATCTCTGGACCGGCTGCTACACCCCGCGTGAGCTGCGTCTTCTCCTCGGCGCACACGGTTTCGTGGTCGATTCGATCTCCAGCGTCGAACCCGGCGCCTACGTCCGCGCCCCAGCGACCACCGAATCACCCGAGTTCCTCACCATCGCCCACCTCCCCTGACCCACCCTGCCCAACCCACTTCCGAACCCCGACCCCCCCCCGAAATTCTCCCGCCGGTGCGCGCTGAGCGCGCACGCAGAGTAGAATTTCGAGGATTTGGGGGGGTTGCCGGGCCATGGCCGTTTGGGGCGGTGGCTGGTACCATGGTTGGCTGCGTCACGCCAGTGGCGCGTTCTGTCCATCTACTCACCCGTCCGTTTCGAAAGAAGTCCGTCCCTTGTCCGACACCGCAACCACCTCCGAGTCTCCCGTGAACCAGATGGGAACCTTCGACGACGAGGGCGTCTACACCCCCCGAGAGATCACCTCCGATGATCTCGGCATGTCGTTCGCCGATGCGATCGACGGCACCATGGTCACCGTCGAAGACGGCCAGCTCGTCTACGGAACCGTCGTCAAAATCGACAAGGACGAGGTACTCCTCGACATCGGCTACAAGAGCGAAGGCGTCATCCCCGCTCGTGAGCTGAGCATTCGCAACGACATCGACCCGTCAGAGGTCGTCTCGCTCGGCGAGCGTGTTGAAGCCCTCGTTCTCACCAAAGAGGACAAGGAAGGCCGCCTCCTGCTCTCGAAGAAGCGGGCGCAGTACGAGCGTGCCTGGGGCGACATCGAGGCCAAGAAGGAAGCCGACGCTGTCGTGTCCGGCCCGGTCATCGAAGTCGTCAAGGGTGGACTCATCGTCGACATCGGTCTGCGTGGCTTTCTGCCGGCATCACTCGTCGAACTGCGCCGTGTCCGCGACCTCGCCCCGTACATCGGCGAAACCGTGCACTGCAAGATCATCGAACTCGACAAGAACCGCAACAACGTGGTGTTGTCACGTCGCGCCTATCTGGAGGAGAACCAGAAGGAGACCCGCGACCAGTTCCTCACCAACCTCAAGGTCGGCGAAGTTCGCGATGGCACGATCTCCTCGGTCGTCAGCTTCGGTGCGTTCGTCGATCTCGGCGGCATGGACGGCCTCATCCACGTCAGCGAGCTGTCGTGGAAGCACGTCGACCATCCGGGCTCGGTCGTCGCTGTCGGCGACCCCGTCAAGGTGCAGGTGCTCGATGTCGACTTCAGCCGTGAGCGCATCAGCCTCTCGCTGAAGGCCACGCAGCAGGATCCGTGGCAGGAGTTTGCCGAAGGCCACCAGGTCGAGCAGCTCGTCTACGGCCGAGTCACCAAGCTCGTCCAGTTCGGTGCATTCGTCCAGGTCGGTGAAGGCATCGAAGGCCTCGTGCACATTTCGGAGATGTCGGCTCATCACGTCGACTCGCCCGAGCAGGTCGTCACGCCCGGCGAAGAGCTGTGGGTGAAGATCATCGATCTCGACCTGGCTCGACGCCGCATCAGCTTGTCGATCAAGCAAGCTGCTGAGGGCGGCGAACTCGCCGCCGAGTACCGCGAGCACTTCGAGGTCGACTCCGCCGGTAACTGGGTCCAGGGTGAAGCGTCGGCTGAGGCCGAGGCCGCATGGTCCGAGTACTACGGCGAAGGCGGCGAAGGCGCCGACACCGAAGCCGGCAATGTCGTGGAAGTCGTGGAAGTCACCACCGAGTCGAGTGATGAGGCTGTCGTCGAAGACGTCGTCGTCGAAGACGTCGTGTTGGAGGAAGTTCCCGCCGAGTGATCCTGGTCGGTCTGACCGGCGGAATCGGAGCGGGCAAGTCAACCGTGTCGGCGATGCTCGCCGAACGCGGCGCAGCCATCGTCGATGCCGATCAGATCGCCCGTGATCTCCAGAGTCCCGGTAGCCCCGTCCTCGCCGCAATGGCGCAACGATTCGGTGACCACATCCTGCTCGGTGACGGTGCGCTCGATCGGGGCGCCGTGGCCAAGATCGTCTTCAATGACGAGTCGACGCTGAAGGACCTCAACGGCATCGTCCACCCCGCGATGCAGGACGAGATCCAGCGCCAGATCGACGTGCACCGTGGCACTGATCGAGTCGTGGTACTCGACTTCCCGTTGCTCGGCGAGAACCCCCGAGAAGGGCTCATCGCCACGATTGTCGTCGACATTCCCGTCGACGTGGCAGTGCAGCGTCTCGTCGATCAACGAGCGATGGTCGAAGCCGATGCCCGGGCCCGGATCAACAGCCAGATCACCCGCGAGGAACGCCTGGCTCGCGCCACCCACGTGATCGACAACAGCGGCGATCGTGACTCGTTGATCGAGCAGGTCGACGCGTTGTGGGTGACGCTGAACGCCCTGTCTCCCGACACGTCAACCGACACGTCTACCCCTACGTCAACCCCTACGTCAACCGAGGAGTGACAGCGTCATGTCCAGCACCGGTACGTCCGGGGCCGGGGTGGCTGCGTAGGTCGCCGAGTGGCTGTCGCCGAGGTCGGCGAACGCCTGGCTGACGAGATCCCAGTATGAGCGTCGGATTGCCGCTCGGGACTCGTCGCGCGCCGCCTCGTACCGTTCGACCGCACTCGATCGAGGGACGTAGGTGACGATGGCTCCCCCGACGAGGGCCGGGTCAGCCTCGTCAGCCTCGATCCGATCGGTCACGTCGGTTCGTTCGTAGTCGCGTTCGCGCCAATCGAGTTGAGCGAGTTCCTCCTCGGTGACCCGCACGGCGATGCCGTTGCAGCGCTCGCCTTCGGCGAGGACCAGCCCGAGTGAGATGACCACGCCCTGGTACACGTCGATGTCGTTGTGGCGCCAGTCGCCACGTAGGTGCAGTGATCCGTAGTTCCAGCGTCGTCCATAGCCGTGGAGATGGGCGGCACTGATGTCGTCGGTCGCTACCTGGCGTCCAATGGTGGAGGCCAACGAGGTCGGCGACACCAGCGACCCGTAGCCGAACACCCACCAGTCGGTGCTCATGCGTCGAAGTGTTCGTGGACGGCCCCCACCAGCAACCGCACGCCGAGTGCAATCGACCGTTCGTCGACGTCGAAGTGGCCGGCGTGGAGGTCGAGCGTGGGTCCCTCCGGATCGCGCACGCCGAGGCGGACATACGTGCCTGGAACCTCGCGCGTGAACCACGCGAAGTCATCGCCGCCCCAGCTCTGCTCCACCATGGCGACCGACTGCGCCCCAACGACGTCGGTTGCCGCACGGCGGAGCGTCTCGGTGACATCGGCATCGTTGACCACCGGTGGGACGCCGTGGGTGTAGTCGATTTCGAAGACACCGCCGGACTCGCCGACGATGCTCGCGACTTCGCTGGCGACGAGTTCGGGCAGGCGCTCCCACACGGGGAGCGACGGGGTTCGGATCGATGCCTTGAGTTCACCGTGTGTGGGGATGACGTTGGCGGCATCGCCCGCATGGATCGCACCGAACACGAGCTTCAACTGGGTGGGATCGTCGAGCCGGTCGGCGACGCGTGCAGGCAGCTCGTTCACGATTCGCGCGGCGAGTGCGACCAGGTCGACGGTGAGTTCGGGACGCGCCGTGTGCCCACCTGGCCCGCCGAGGCGTATGACCGCCATGTCGGCAGCCGATGAGATCGCGCCCGTTCTGAGTCCGATGGTGCCGACATCGAGCTTCGGTTCGCAATGCAACCCGACGATCGCACCAACGCCGTCGAGCCCGCCATCTTTGATCACGTCGAGCGCGCCACCGGGCACCCGTTCCTCGGCCGGCTGGAAGACGAAGCGAACGGGTCCTGGAAGGTGGTCTCGATGATGGGCGAAGTACAACGCCACGCCCAGCACGATCGTGGTGTGCACGTCGTGCCCGCATGCGTGGGCGACGCCAGGGTGTCGGCTGGCGTACGAAACGGCCTTGTCGTCGGTCATTGCCAGTGCGTCGAGGTCCGCGCGCAGCGCGATCAGTGGCTCGGAGCCGTCGCAGTTCATCGGGAGGAGATCGCACACGAGCCCGGTTCCGCACGCCAGACGACGTGGTTCGAGCCCGGCCAGGCGGAGGCGTTCCTCCACCAATTCGGTTGTTGCATGCTCGGCGCCGCTGAGCTCGGGATGGGCGTGGAGGTTGCGCCGCAGAGCGACGAGGCCCTCGCCGTGCTCCTCCAGCCACTCAGCGAGCGAGGGAGCGACGCTCGTCATGAGGGGAGTTCGTCGGCGGCCAGGCCCGCGACCAGGAGATTGACGACGTCGACGAGCGTGCCACCGGCCTCCACGACTGCCCGCTGGCGCGTTGCGCTCGTGCCGACGTCGAGCAACGTGAGGAGGTCGTCGAGTTGGTCAGTGGTGCCGAGCGCCTTCGCCGTTGGCCCGAGTTCGTCGACGAGGTCGGTCAGCAGGTCACGCACCGATCGCCGATCGGTGATCCCGGTGTCGGGGTGCTCGACGATCAGGTCGGCATCGATGCCGAAACGGGCCGCCAGCCACCGGTTCTCGCGAACGGTCCACTCGCGGGGTGCAGGGGGCAGCGTGCCGTCGTCGATGTGCGAATTGCACCAGCTCACGAGCGTCTGGGCGAGTCCGGCGAGTGCCACGGCTTCGCGCACGGTCGGGGTTGCGTCGCACATGCGGAACTCGACCGTGCCGAAGTCGGGATGCGGGCGGATGTCCCACCAGACCTCGCGAATGGAGCTGATGCACTTCGAGTCGATCAGCGTCGACATGAATGCCTCGAAGTCGCTCCAGTCGGCGAGCTGCGGCGGGAGTCCGGCGGTTGGCAACGACTCGAACACCTTCGATCGGGCCGACGCGAGCCCCGAATCCTCGCCCTCGAAGTACGGGCTCGACGACGACAGCGCCAGGAACAGTGGCAGGTGACGTCGCAATTCGTTGATGATCTCGATCGCACGAGCGCCGTCGCTGACGCCGACATGGACGTGCATGCCACAGATCAAGAGCCGACGAGCCGGCCACTGCATCGACTCGATCAGTTCGTGGTAGCGCGGATCGGGGCTGACCAACTGATCGCGGGCGAGCGCGAATGGGTGGGTACCGGAACTCATCAGCGTGAGGCCTCGCCGATCGGCGGTAACGCGAAGCTCGGCGAGGGTCGCACGAAGATCGTCGCCGGCCTCGGCAGGTGTTTCACACACGCCGGTGATGATCTCGATCGTGCTCTGGAAGAGCTCGTGCTTGGCCTTCGGATGCTCGCCACCAGGGTGGCCAGATCCCATTTCGGCGAGCAGGACGTTGGCGGCTGAGGCGAGGTCACCGGTGGCACGATCGACCACGTGGAGTTCCATTTCGATGCCGACCGTCGGCCGGTCGTTGTGACTGAACGTGATCGTCATGGTGCTCGACGACCGATCAGTGCGTCAGCGGAAGCCGTCGAGGGCTTCGGCTACCTGCTCCGGCGTGATCTGGGGACCAAACCGAGCGACGGCATTGCCGTCGGCGTCGACCAGGAACTTCTCGAAGTTCCACGTGACGTCGTTGGTGGCGCCTTCGCCCGGTTGCTGCGTCCTCAGCCACTGGTACAGCGGTGCGGCGCCATCGCCGTTCACCTCGATCTTGTGGAACATGGGAAACGTCACCCCGTACTTCGAGGTGGCGAACTCGAGGATCTCTGCGTCGGATCCCGGTTCCTGCCCCATGAACTGGTTGCACGGAAATCCCAGAACCGTCACGTCGTCGTTGTCGTCATGAAGCGCACGCAGACCTGCGTACTGAGGCGTGAGGCCTCAA
>JANPCI010000319.1:0-27183 GCA_031430875.1 Actinomycetes bacterium
GCTGTCGGGATCGAGGGCTTCGACGGTGTAGCCCGCATCGATGGTGACCTGGCTGACCAGGTCGATGCCATCGGTTCCCGGTTCGGCGTTCGCCGCAGCGGCGAGGTCGGCCTCGGAGACCGATCCGAACGCGCCCGGCATCGCACCGGCGTCGCGGAGGATGCGGGTGAGGCGCCGGGTGTCGATCCCGGCGATTCCCGGCACCCCGTGCTGGCGCAGCATTGCGTCGAGGCTCGACTCGGCGCGATGGTTGCTGTGGCGGCGTGCAAGCGCCCGCACGACGATGCCGCGACAGAACGTTCCCTGCGATTCGAAGTCGGCGGCGTTCGTGCCGTAGTTCCCGATGTGCGGTGTGGTGAAGGTGATGATCTGGCCCGCGTAGCTGGGGTCGGTGATCACTTCCTGGTACCCGCTCAGGACGGTGTTGAAGACCACCTCGCCCGTTGCGACCGACCGATCGGCCCCGATCAGCTCGCCTTCGAACACGCTTCCGTCGGCGAGCACCAGTGCCCCTTCACGAATCACAGCCACTCCCATCCCGAAATTCGGAGCGAACGTGGCGCTGAGCGCCACGTTCGCTCCGAATTTCGGGGTTCTTGTTGGGGTTGAGGTTGGGGCGGGGTTGCGGAGGGGTGCATGTCTATCCATTCTAGTGCATGATCATTCATTAGTGAACGGCCGATCCGGCGAGGACGATGGATTTTCCGCCGAAGATCGTATGCACGACGCGGCCACGTAGGGACACACCGACGTACGGCGTGTTGCGGCTCTTGCTCGCCAGCCTCGCGGGCACGACCTCCCACTCGACGTCGGGGTCGAACACCGTCAGATTCGCCGGCTCGCCAGCAGCGATCGGGCGACCGTGACGGTCATCGACGCCGGCGATCGCCGCCGGCTTCCACGACAGTGCGGCGATCACATCCGCCAGCGGCATCTCCAGGTGCGCGAGTGACACTCCCAGAGCGGTCTCGAGGCCGAGCATGCCGGGCGGCGCCTGGTCGAGCGGTTGCTCCTTCGTCTCGGGCGCGTGCGGTGCATGGTCGGTGGCGATCGCGTCGATCGTGCCATCGGCCAGCCCGGCACGAATCGCAGCGATGTCATCGGCGGTACGCAGCGGAGGGTTCACCTTGTACAGAGCGTCGTAGGAGGCCAGTCGTTCGTCGGTGAGGCTGAAGTGGTGGGGGGTCGCCTCCGCGGTGATCGGCAGTCCGTCGGCCCTGGCCCGACGTACCAGTTCGACGCTCCCGGCCGTCGACAGGTGCAAGAAGTGCATCGGCACACCCGTGAGCCGCACGAGTTCGATGTCGCGGTGCAGCATCAGTTCCTCGGCGATCGACGGCCATCCCGGCAGGCCGAGACGGCTGCAGCAGTCGCCCTCGTGCATCACTGCGCCGGCCGTGAGACGCTCGACCTCACAGTGCTGCGCCAGCGTGATGCCGAGCCCATCGGCATACTCGAGCGCCCGACGCATGAGCAGCGGATCCTGCACACCGTTGCCGTCGTCGGTGAACAGCTTCACACCGGCGCCCGCGAGCTCGGCGAAGGGGGTGAGGGTCTCACCCGCCCGACCGACGGTGATCGATCCGGATGGCAACACCTCGCACAGCCCGGCCCGTTCGCCCTGGCGGCGCACGAAGTCGACCACCTCGACGCAGTCCTGGGTCGGATCGGTGTTGGGCATCGCCACGATTGCGGTGAAGCCTCCGAGCGCCGCCGCTCGACTGCCGGTCTCGATGGTCTCGGCCTCTTCACGGCCGGGTTCACGGAGGTGCACGTGAAGGTCGACGAAGCCCGGACTCACCACGAGGCCGGCGGCATCGATCACCTGGTCGTCTGGCCCCGGTGCCAGGTCGACGCCAACCTCGCCGATGTGACCGCCGACGACGCGAACGTCGACGCGTCGGTCCCCCGTCTGGTCGATGACTCGCCCGCCGGTGATCAACAGGCTCACGACGTTGCTCCTTCTGCTCGAAGATCGTTGTTCGGTCCGCCGAGCAGGTCGAACAGCACCGCCATGCGCACGGCGATGCCGTTGGTGACCTGTTGGGTGATGACCGCTCCGGGCAATTCGGCGGGATCGACAGCGATCTCGACCCCGCGATTCATCGGGCCGGGGTGCATCACGAGCGTCTGCGGGCCGAGCTTCGCGGCGCGTTCCGGCGTCAGGCCGAAGCGCATCGTGTACTCGCGAAGGTTCGGTACGAGTGCCTCGTTCATCCGTTCCTGCTGCATCCGCAGGAGGTACAGCACGTCGATGCCGCCGATCACGTCGTCGAGACGATCGGTGACGGCGTCGGCGAAACACTCGCCCGTGTCCGGCGGCAGCAGCGTGCGTGGCGCCACGACGGTGACGTGCGCGCCGAGCAGGCGGAACGCCGCCACGGTGCTGCGTGCCACCCTGCTGTGTTTGACATCGCCGACCATGGCGACGCGCAGCCCGTCGAAGCCACCCGTCCGAGCGAGCGCCGTGCGCACCGTGTAGACGTCGAGGAGGCCCTGAGTCGGGTGGGCATGCCACCCGTCACCGGCGTTGATGACGCTCGCATTCGTCCATCCCGCGATGAGCTGCGGCGCGCCGCTCGACTTGTGACGCACCACGAATGCATCGACACCCATCGCGGCGATCGTCTCGATGGTGTCGCGCAAGCTCTCGCCCTTGTTGATGCTCGACTGCGATGCAGCGAAGGTCATCGTGTCGGCCGACAACCGCTTGGCCGCAGTCTCGAAGCTCAGCCGCGTCCGCGTGGAGTCCTCGAAGAATACGTTGCATACGGTCTTGCCACGCAGTGCCGGCACCTTGGGGTTGGGGCGCCGATTGACCTCGGCCATGTGGTCGGCGAGGTCGAGCAGGCGAATGATGCCGTCGGCGCCGAGATCGTCGATGGTCAACAACGAGCGAGACATCGTGAGATCACGCGTCACGAGATCACGGGTCATGAGATCACCACACCATCGATCGTGGCGGAGACGTCCTCATCGGTGCTGGTCGGCAAGTTCTTGCCCACGAAGTCCGGCCGGATCGGCAGTTCGCGGTGACCACGGTCGACAAGTACGGCGAGCTGCACCGCACGCGGCCGCCCGTAGTCGGCGAGTGCGTCGAGTGCGGCACGGACCGTGCGCCCGGTGAACAGCACGTCGTCGACGAGCACCGCCGTGACACCTTCGACATCGAAGTTCAGGTCGCTCACCGCACCGGGAGCAACCGGCCGGATGCCGATGTCGTCGCGATAGAGGCTCGCATCGAGCGACCCAACGGGAACAGGCTGATCGATCCGGGCTATCTCGGCGCCGAGTGCGGAGGCGAGCCACACACCACCCTGCTGGATGCCGACAAGGACCACGCCGTCGACGCCACGATTGCGTTCGATGATCTCGTGGGCCATTCGGGTGATGGCTCGACGTACGTCGTCGAACCCCAACACTTGCTTCTCGGTGACCATGCGCTCTCCTCCGTGCGGGCCTCACAGAGCCCGCTTCACGGTGAGTGCGAAGGTAGCAGCAACTACGGTGGCTGCATGCACGATCTCGTGATCCGTGGGGGATTTCTCGTTGATGGCACCGGCCGACCCGGGCGACTCGCCGACATCGCAGTCGACGACGGGGTGATCACCGCCGTCATCGATGCAGATTCCGGCGACGACATCGGCGGCGCGCGACGCGTCGTCGACGCCACCGGCAGGCTCGTGACGCCAGGCTGGGTCGACATCCACACCCACTACGACGGCCAGGCCTCGTGGGATCCGTTCCTCACACCGTCGTCGTGGCACGGCGTCACCACCGTCGTGATGGGCAACTGCGGCGTCGGGTTTGCTCCCGCCGCACCCGATCGCCACGAGTGGCTCATCGAGTTGATGGAGGGTGTCGAGGACATCCCCGGCTCGGCGCTGACCGAGGGCATCTCGTGGGAGTGGGAGTCGTTCGAGGAGTACCTCGACGCGCTCGAGACGCGCCCGTACGTCATCGACATCGGCGCCCAAGTGGCTCATGGGCCGGTGCGTGGCTACGTGATGGGCGACCGCGGCGCCGCGAACGAGCCCGCGACCGACGACGACATCGCCGCGATGGCCGACATCGTCGAACGCGGGTTGCGCGCCGGCGCACTGGGCTTTTCCACGTCACGTACCCCGATCCATAAGTCGAAGTCGGGTGAACTCGTGCCGGGCACACACGCCACCAGCGACGAGTTGTTCGGCATCGCCGACGCGCTCGCCCGGGCCGGCCACGGTGTGTTCCAGTTCGCTCCCGACCACGCACTCGTCCCTCGCGACGAGTGGCCCTGGATGAAGGAACTCGCGCGCCGCACCGGTCGCACCGTCAGTGTGAACCTCAATCAGCCCGATGACGCACCTGATCTGTGGCGCGAGGTGCTCGCGCTGCTCGATGAGGCGCAGGAGGAAGGGCTGCCGATCGTGGCCCAGGTGGCCGGTCGGGTCGTCGGCCTGTTGATGTGCCTCGAGGGCAGCTTCAACCCGCTTGCGTTCCACCCGGCCTATGCGCCGATCGCCGATCTCCCACTCGCCGAACGTGCCGCTGCGCTGGCCGACCCGGAGTTGCGTGCACAGTTCGCCACGGTGCCGGCCGAAGGCGGCGCGCTGTACACGATGCTCGTGCTCGACCGACTCGACAAGTTCTGGGCAGTGGAAGACGGCGACATCGACTACGAACCGTCGGCCGACGAATCGATCGCCGCCGTCGCCGCCCGCAAGGGTGTTGCCCCCACGGAGCTGATGATCGACCACTTGATCTCGAACGGCGGCAACGGCATCATCCTGACGCCGTTCTTCAACTACGCGTATGGCGACCTGTCGTTCACCTACGAGGTACATCAGCATCCGGGTACGCGAATGGGGCTCGCCGATGCCGGCGCGCACTGCGGTGTCGTCTGCGACGGTGGCACGCCGACGTTCATGCTGACGCACTGGACCCGCGATCGCACTCGCGGCCCGAAGCTCGCACTCGAACATGTCGTACGACGCCAGACCCGCGACACCGCCGAGCTCTACGGTCTCACCGATCGTGGCGCCGTGGTGCCGGGCCTGCGCGCCGACCTCAACATCATCGACTACGACCACCTCACGTTCGGCGCCGCCCGGATGGCCCACGATCTGCCTGCCGGTGCACGCCGACTCGTGCAGAAGGCCAAGGGCTACGACGCGACGTTCGTTGCCGGTGTTCAGATCGTCGACCACGACGAGTTCACCGGCGAGCTGCCCGGCCAGCTCATCCGCGGGCCCCGCTGACCTAACAAAAGGGGTCTGACCCCTGTTGTGAGCGCTAGCCGGGGAGGGCGACGTTGCGATTGCGTTCGTAGAGGACCCAGATCTCGTTGCGCGCCACCTCGTCGAAGGCGTCGGCGATGGCGAGCCAGTCCGCAATCAGCTGGGCGTCCTGATCGACAGGGATCATCACGTACTCGACTCGCTCGGCCCGTTCGTCGAGGCGTGACCCTTCGAGGCTGACATCCGGCCCGTACAGCGACACGCGGAATGGATTCGGGAACTGGTAGATCTCCTCGCGGTATGCCAGCTGCGGTGTGAGGCGGTAGTTCGCCGACACCACCGCATCGGCCGGGATCTCCCCGAGCAACTCGCGTGCCGACGCGGCGTAAATGTTGTCGCGATCGCCGTACCACGAGTCGGTGCTCCCGAGCGGCGACGGCGCCCACAGCAACGCCGTCAGCAGCGACGCGACCGCGAGTGTCGTCATCGCCAGCGCTCGCGTCGGTATGGCCAGCAGATGGCCGCGCACCGACACCACGTGATCGCGCATCGCACCGATGGCGTACAGCGTGCCGATGGCCAGCGCCGGCACGGCCACGAGGCTGTAGTGGTAGTCGATCTGATACTGGTACCCGAACGTGCTCAGGATGTTGGTGAAAAGCACCACTGCGCTGATCATTGCCACATCGGGCAGACGGACGAACAGCCATGCGAACGGCGCTGTCATCTGCACCAGGTACCACGGACGACCATCGCTGCGAAGGTGGTGGACGAGCGCCGTTGGATTGGTCACGGCGGTGTCGACGAGCCCCCACGGACCACCGAACGGGATACGCCATCCATTGCGCGTCGGCACGCCGATGAGGCTGCGCATCACCAGCAGCATCGCGACGGCCATGAAGGCGACACTTCCGAAGACGGTCAGCAACCCGATCCGACGATCACGCCGGAGCGCAACCCACACGCCGAGCGGCACGATCACCAGCGAAACATCCTCCTTGACCAGCAACGACAGCACCACGAAGACGCCGTAGACCCGCCACTTGCGCTCGAGGGCGCCGTAGATCGCGAAGCCGACGAACACGCCGAGAAACGCGTCGGGGTGGAAGTTCTCGAGGTTCGTCCAACCCACCGCCGGATGCAGCAGATACGTGCCGGCGCCGATCAGCCCGAGCCATTCCGACCCCAGCCGCTTTCGTCCGTAGAGGAACACCGGAATGGCGCCCGCGGCAATTGCGGCCGACTGCGCGGTGAACATGATCCAGGCGCCGGGGGCGATCCAATACAAGGGGACGAGTGGGACCAGGATGAATGACGTGTGGTCGCCGAACAGATTGCGGCCCATCAGCGTCACGAACGGGGCATCGAAGCGCGAGAGCAGCCACATCCCCTGGTCGTAGAGCGCCGAGTCGTAGCTCGACGTGCCGAGTGCGTGGTGGATGTCGAGCGACCGGGCTGTGAAGTACCAGGTCCAGCAAATCACGGCTCCGGCAAGGAACACCTGCGGGGCGCTCGGCGGTGGGATCCGGTGCCACCACGTTCGCGCAGCCATCGACCTACTGTCGCAGGTCGTCGACCAGCGCGGAGAGCACCCCGTTCACGAAGCGACCGCTGTCGTCGGTGGAGAACCGCTTCGCGAGTTCGACGGCTTCGTCGATCGCCACGGCCAGCGGGACGTCGGGCCGATGAGCCAACTCGAATGCACCGAGGCGCAGGATGTTCAGATCGAGCACGGGCATCCGCACCAGGGTCCAGCCCTTGGCTCGTGCAGCGATGGCGGCATCGAGTTCTTCGACGTGCTCACCGACACCGACGACGAGCAGCGTGGTCAACGCATCGGGCTCGAGCACCTGCACGGAGAGCGCATCAGCGGGTGAGATGCCCTTCGAGTACGCCTCGTACAGCAGGTAGAGCGCACGTTCGCGCGCGTCGGAGCGGTCGTCGGGACGCGGCATGGGAGCCATGAAAGATGCTGGACGATCCTGAATCAGACGCGGGTGAGGTAGTCGCCGGTACGGGTGTCGACCTTGACCCTGTCGCCCGGCTCGACG
This sequence comes from Actinomycetes bacterium, assembly GCA_031430875.1. Classification (GTDB taxonomy): domain Bacteria; phylum Actinomycetota; class Acidimicrobiia; order Acidimicrobiales; family Ilumatobacteraceae; genus Sva-07. Next base: position 7,271 of record JANPCI010000319.1, read on the forward strand.
AACAGCGGAACCTGCAACACCTTGCCGGTTTCGAGCGTTGCCGGCTTGCGGGCACCCGACACGCGGTCACCCTGCACACCCGGCTCGGTCTCGGCGATGAGCAGTTCGACCGAGGCAGCGATCTCGACGCCGATGATCTCGCCCTGGTATTGCGCGATCTGGGCCACCATCTGCTCGGTGAGGTAGTCGGCCGCTTCACCCAACGCTGCGCTCGGCACGTTCATCTGGTCGTAGGTGGAGGTGTTCATGAACACGTAGTCGCCGCCATCTTTGTACAGGAACTGCATGTCCTGGCGGTCGACGATGGCCTGCTCGACCTTGATGCCAGAGTTGAACGTCTTGTCGATGACGGCACCATTGCGGAGATTGCGGATCTTCGTACGAACGAAGGCCCCACCCTTGCCGGGCTTGACGTGCTGGAACTCGATGACCTGGAACAGCCCATTGTCGAGTTCGAGGGTGATTCCGTTCTTCAGGTCGTTCACGGAAATCTGCGGCATGGTGTGTCCCTTATCGTTCGAGTGTTGGGCGTCGGTCGAGTGTTCAGCCCGGAAATGGGTGCGGCCTGGTGTGTGTCAGGGGCTGCGAGCCGGTTTCGGTGACGACGAGGAGATCCTCGATCCGGAATCCACCGAAGCCGACACGATAGAGGCCCGGCTCCACCGTCACCACGTTGCCCGCCATGATGACCTCGTCGGAGGCCTGCGAATGGAACGGCGATTCGTGGATTTCGAGGCCGACGCCATGGCCCGTACCGTGCAGATACCAGTCGAGGTGGCCGGCGTCTTCGAAGACGTCGCGGCATACGGTGTCGAGCCCGCGAGCGGAAATCCCGGGGCGTAGCGCAGCGACGCCGGCGGCGTGCGATGCCTCGACCAGCGCATAGATCTCCCGCTGCTCGGTGGTCGGTTCGCCGATCACGTACGACCGTGTCATGTCGGAGTGGTAGCCGTCGACGAGCGCGCCGACATCGATGATGACGGTGTCGCCCTCCCCGATGGTTCGCCGACCCACTTCGTGATGTGGACGCGCGGCATGATCAGGGCCGGACGCGACGATGGTCTCGTAGCTGCGGTCATCGGCACCGTGCAGGCGCATCCGGTACTCGAGTTCGTTGCGGATGTCGGCCTCGGTGATCGGTGTGTCGAGTGTGGCGAACAGGATCGGTTCGACCTCGGCCAGCGCCGCATCAGCCGCGCCCGCCGCCGCGGTCATCCGCTCGATCTCGGCTGCGTCCTTGACCTGGCGCTGGACCTTCACGAGCGACTCGGTCGGATGTAGTGCGAGGTCGTCGGCGAGCCGGTCCCATTCGGCGTGAGTGGTCGACCCGGGGTCGAGGCCAACCTGTCGTGCGCCGTCGAGCGACCCGATCAAACGCTCGTGCAACTTCGCTCGTGTGGTCTCGGCGATGACCGTGGCGCCGCTCGCTGCGGTCTCCGCCCGTGCGCGCTCGCCGTATCGGCCGTCCGTGCCCACGATGAGGTCGTGGGCCGTGACGACGACCCACCCGTTCGATCCGGTGAACCCCGTCAGCCACCGCACGTCGACCAGGTCGGTGAACAGAACGGCGTCGCATCCGATCGGCAGGCGCTGCTGGATCAATCCGACCCGGCGAGCGTGATCGATCGGTGTGCTTGGTTCGATCACGATCCGGACACGAATCGGCTCAGAGCGGAACGGACGGCCGATTCGGGGACGCCCGAGACGACTTCGACGCCGTCAGGCCCGTCGAGGACGAAGGTGAGCCCGTCAAGGGCCTTCTTGTCGCGAGCCATCAGCGAGAGCAGGTGTTCGACGTCGAGGCCTTCGGGCGGGGTGATGCGCAGGCCGTACTCGCCAGCCACGATCCGGCGATGCTCGTCGACGCGAGCTTCGTCCACGCGATCGAGTTCGAACGCCAACTCTGCAGCAAAGACGAGCCCGATGGCAACGGCTTCGCCGTGCGCGATCTCGTGATCGGTGGCGATCTCGATGGCGTGGGCGAGCGTGTGGCCGTAGTTGAGCAGCGCCCGTAGGCCGCCTTCGCGCTCGTCGGCTGCCACTGCGTCGGCCTTGATCTCGATACAGCGAGCGATCCGTTCGTCGAGCGGCAACGCAAGCAGGTCGTCGCCCGTCAAGAAGTGATACTTCGACATCTCGCCGAGACCGCACCGCATCTCGCGTTCGGGCAGCGTCGACAGGGCATCGAGATCACAGATCACCCCCAACGGTTGCCAGAAGGCACCGACGAGGTTCTTGCCCTCCGGCAGGTTCACGCCGGTCTTCCCGCCGATCGCGGCGTCGACCATCCCGAGCAGCGTGGTGGCGACGTGGACCACCGGCGTGCCACGGTGCCACGATGCCGCCGCGAAGCCGGCGACGTCGGTGACCATGCCACCGCCGAGGCCGATCACGACGTCGCGGCGCGTGAGGCCTTGGCGAGCGAACCCCCGCATGAGCGTTTCGATCGTGGCCAGCGACTTCGCCGACTCTCCCGAATCGATGACGTAGGTCTCGACCGATCGGCTCGCCGACGACCACTTCAGCGGCACCGCGTCCTGCGTGACGATCGCCACCCGGTTGGCGTCGTCGGGAAGCAGCGCCTCGAGCTCGGTGATCGCACCGGCGCCCACAACCACCTCGTACGAGCGCTCGGCGAGCGGAACGATCACCCGCAGCATCGCAGCACCGCCTTGGTGACGTCGTTGACGGAGCGGTTGTCGACCGAGACGATGGCGTCGGCAACCTCCGCATACAGCGGTGCCCGTTCGTCGTAGAGCCGTCGGAGCGTCGCCTCGGGGTCGTCGTCGAGCAGTGGTCGATGGCCGCCGCTGCGCGCCCGGTCGACCAGGAGTTCGACGTCGCTGCGCAGCCACACGACGTGAGCCTCGGGGCCGAGGAGTGCAGCACGATTGGCTTCGCTCAACACGACACCGCCGGCCGCCGCGATGACCCCGGGTTCCGACTGCACGAGTGCATCGACGAGCACATCGGTCTCGAGCGCCCTGAAGGCAGGCTCGCCGTCGGTGGTCCAGATCTCGCGGACGGTACGACCAGTTCGCTCCTCGATCATCTCATCGGAGTCGTAGAGCGGACGGCCGAGTTTGCCGGCGAGTGCTCGCCCCACGGTCGACTTGCCCACGCCCATCATGCCCACGAGCACGAGATGGCGCGAGGCGTTCACGACAACGATGCCGTGAACGCCTCGGCGTTACGGACGAACTCGTCGACCGAATCGCCACCGAACTTGCGCTGTGCCTCGCCAGCGAGCACGAGGGCCACCATGGTCTCGGCAACCACTCCCATTGCCGGGACCGCCGTGACGTCGGTTCGCTCCTTGAACGACACGGCGGACTCCTTGGTCTCGGTGTCGACCGTTTCCAGCGTGGGCTTGTTGAGCGTGGCGAGGGGCTTCATGGCGGCGCGCACGACGAGCAACTCACCCGTGGAGATGCCACCCTCGGTACCGCCGGCGAGCGTGCTGCCGCGTCGATAGGCCTTGGCGCCGGCATCCCACGAAATCGGGTCGTGAGCGACGCTCCCCCGTCGCCCGGCGACCTCGAACCCGTCGCCGATCTCAACGCCCTTGACAGCCTGAATGCTCATGATCGCCTGCGCGAGCAGCGCATCGAGTTTGCGGTCCCAGTGAACGTGGCTACCGAGCCCGACCGGTACCCCGAAGCCGAGCACCTCGACCACGCCACCGAGCGAGTCGCCGTCCTTGGCTGCGGCCTTGATCTCGGTGATCATCGCCTCGCCGGCATCGACATCGAAACAGCGAACCTCGTTGTCGTCGACCCGATCGAGCTGATCGGGTGTGGGACGCACCGCACCGCGAGGAACCCGAGCGTCACCCATCTGGATGACGTGCGAGATGATGTCGACGCCCAACATCTTCAGCAAGGCCTTGGCCACTGCGCCGGCGGCCACGCGCGCAGCAGTTTCTCGGGCACTTGCACGCTCCAAGACGTCGCGGGCATCGGTGAAGCCGTATTTCTGCATGCCGGCCAAGTCGGCATGGCCCGGGCGAACCTGCGTGAGCGGATCCTTCGTGGCGCCCGGCGCAGGGCTCATCTCCTGGTGCCACTTGTCGCTGCGGAACCACTCGCTGTTCTTGATCTCGATCGCAACCGGCGACCCGAGGGTGCGGCCGTGGCGGATACCGCCGATGAGTGTCAGTTCATCGGCCTCGAAACGCTGACGCGGACCGCGCCCGTAGCCGAGTCGCCGACGGCCCATCTCGGCCTGGATCTGTTCGACGGTGATCTCGAGACCTGCCGGCAGCCCCTCCATAATGACCACGAGGGCCTGGCCGTGGGATTCGCCCGCCGTGAGATACCGCAACATCCGAACGAGGCTACCGGTCGGCGAGTGCCGCCTCGGCGGCGATTCGCATGACCCTCGTGTCGGGCCGGACACCGATCCATCGCTCTTGTTGCAATGCTGCCTGATGAATCAGCATGCCGAGTCCGTCGACCGTGCGAGCGCCGAGCGCCTCGGCGGCCGTCAGCCACCCAGTGCGCAGCGGGTGGTACACGAGGTCGACGACCACCTGCTCCGCTCGGAGCAGGGCCGGATCGCAGGGCAGATCATCGATGGTGGACGAGCGCGGGTCAACACCCATGCCAATACTGGTTGCATTGACCACGATGTCGGCACGGCTGATGTCGTCGGCGATCCCGACGGAGGCGGCCGATGCCAGCGTCGCTGCCGACTCGGCGTGCACATGCGTGCGATTCATCACCGAGATGGCGCTGCAGCCGGCGCGTCCGAGCGCGTCGACGACCGAGCGGGCCGCGCCGCCGGCACCGATCACGGCGACGCGAGCATCGGCAACGTCGATCCCGATCTCGGCGAGCGATGCAACGAACCCTTCCCCGTCGGTGCTCGATCCGACGAGCTGATCGCCGCTCCAGCTGACCGTGTTGACCGACTGCAGTGCACGAGCTGCGGGTTCGAGACGATCGACGGCGTCGGCCACATCGCGCTTGTGCGGCATCGTGACCGAGAGGCCGGCGATTCCCAGGACCCGCATCGCGTCGAGCGCGGCCGCAGCTCGGCCGTCGGCGACATCGAATGCCACGTAGGTCCAGTCGACACCGGCAGCGTCGAAGGCGGCCTGATGAATGATCGGCGACAGACTGTGTTCGACCGGCGACCCGATGAGCGCTGCCACTCGGCGCATCGTCACAGGAGGCCCGCCTGGCGCGCCAACTCGACGTTGCGTTCGTGCTGCCAGGGTTCCGACGCGAAGACGTGGCCGCCGTCCTCGTCGGCGATGACGTAGTAGAGGTAGGCACACTGGGTCGGATCGGCGAGTTCCGCGCACACTGGGTCACCGGCCGGCGGATTGGGCGCGGGGTTCAAGGCAGCCTGGATCGACGCTCGGCCCGGGTTGGCGATCGGGGTCGGGGGGAGTCCGGGGCGCAGGTAGGTGTTGTACGGCGTGTCGATCTGGCGGAGTTCGGAGAACGGGAGCTCAGGGTCGATTGCCGCCTGATCGCGTCCGTACAACACGGTCGCATCGATCTGCAGCGGGATGGCGTTCTCCGGATCGATCGCGCTGAGCCCGAGCCGGTTGTAGATGACCCTCGCGATCTTCGCCCGGTCCTCGGGCACCTTGGCTTCTCGTTCGATCATCGAAGCGATGATCAGCGCCTGATAGGGCGTGATGCCGAGCGCGGCGGAGCGATTGACGATGTCTTCTTGATCGCTGACTCGTTCCATGAGGGCAATCATGCGTTCGAGAATCTGGCCCTCCCCCTCCGCGTTCGACACCTGGTAGGTGTCGGGGAACAGCATCCCCTCGAGCGACGTCACATCGGACGGCTGGAACGACGAGCGGATCGTGCCGCTGTTCGCTGCAGCCAGGAACTCGGCGGCGCTCAGGCGATCGACCGATGTCTGCAGCCGGTCGGCCATCTTCGACACGGTGAAACCCTCGGGAAAGGTGACCTTCGTGTAGGTCTGGCCCGGTGGGGTGCGCAGACGTCCGAGCACGTTGCCCATGTGGTCATTCGGCCGGATCTCGTAGTACCCGGGGATCAACTCGATGCCGCCCTCACGCTCGACGTACCACTCGAACACGCCGGCGTCGGAGACCAGACCGTCATCGGCCAATCGTTCGGCAACGGACGCCAGATCGTCATTGTCGTTCACGGTGAAACTCTGCACGTCGCCGGGAGCACCCTCAGGATTGATCTTGCCGAGGTACCACCAGCCGACCGCTCCGGCGATGAGAATCGCGATCACGATGAGGACCATCGAGAGCCAGACGGCCCACTTGAGCGGGCGGGTCTGCTGGCGGAGCCGTTCGACCGAGCCGGTCTGATCGGTCGCATCCCAGGGATCTATCGACCAGTCGAGCGCCGGTCGGCTGTCGGGGTCGACCTGGGCTTCGGGAAGCAAGGGGTCGAGTTGCTTCACGAGACAGCTCCGGGCCGCGACGAGTCCCAGGCGGAGCGGCGATGATCGAGCCAGGCCTGCAACATGACCGCGGCGGCCACCTTGTCGACGACCTTGCGTCGTTGACGCCCATCAAGGCCCGCCTCGCGCATTCCCCGTTCGGCGGTCACCGTGGTGAACCGCTCGTCGTACATCTCCACCGGCACCCCGAGCACGCTAGCGAGCTGACGAGCTTCGGTCTCGGCAGACCGCGCGGCCGGCCCACTGGTGCCGTCGAGCGACAGCGGAAGCCCCACCACAACCACTTGGGCCTCCTCGTCGCGGACGAGCTTGGCGATGGCAGCATGGTCGTGGCGCCGGGACGACGAGCGATGCACCGTGGTCAACGCGGAGGCCACGGTGGCCGACAGATCGCTGACCGCAATGCCGATGCGCTTGGAGCCGAGATCGATACCGAGTGCACGAACGCCGGGAACACGGGGCTCGGGAACAGAACCCCCGGTGGCGCTCACGCTCCGGCGGCGACCGCTATCGCCAGAGCTGCGAGCTCGAGCGCAGCCGGAATTCCGCTGACATCCTTGCCGCCCGCGGTGGCGATGTCGCCCTTGCCGCCTCCGCCTCCACCGACAGCCTTGGCCGCCTCTTTGATCAGGTCGCTGGCCGGTCGATCACTGCCCGGTTCGACCGCAGCAACGAGGCTGACGCCACCACCCGTTGTCTCGCCGATGAGAACAACGAAGCGGATGCCGGGGTGTTGGCGAACGGCGATCGCGAGTTCGCGCAGGTCACCCGCAGCAAGGCCGTCGACCTGTGTGACCACCGCACCGTCGTGGGCGATGGTGGCCAACTCGGAGGCGCGTCCCACTGCGAGTTGACCTCGCAGTGCCTTGATCTCGTCGTTCAGTGCTTTCATCTCGTCGAGCTTGCGTTGCATGCCAGCGAGCAGATCATCCGGAGGGGCACCCACCAGTCGAGCGGCATCAGCAAGCAACTGCTCGTCGCGCTGCAGCAGCGCGACACTCGACTGGCCCGTGATCGCTTCGATCCGGCGCAGGTTCGAGCCGATCGACGATTCGCTGACGATCTTGACGGTGCCGATGTCGCCGGTGGCGCGGACGTGCGTACCACCGCAGAGTTCGATCGACGAGCCTGCTTCGAGCACGCGCACGATGTCGCCGTACTTGTCGCCGAAGAACGCAACGGCCCCCAGCGCCTCCGCTTCGTCCTTGGTCGTCTCGAAGTTCCGAGTCGGCGAATTCGCGAGTGTCTCGGCGTTCACGAGGCGTTCGATCTCGAGAATCTGTTCGTCGGTGACGGCGTCGTAGTGGCTGAAGTCGAAACGGAGACGATCGGGCCCGACCATCGACCCGGCCTGCTTCACATGCTCGCCGATCACATGTCGCAACGCATGATGCAGGAGATGTGTCGCGGTGTGGTTGCGACGGATGGCACCCCGACGATCGGCGTCGATCTCAGCGGTAGCCGTTTGGCCAGCCGTGATCGTTCCGGATTCGAGCCTGGCCCGGTGCCGACGCAGATTGGGTAGGGCGAACGTCGTGTCGAGCACGATCGCCCGCCCGGTCTCGGTCGTGATGGTGCCAATGTCGCCGATCTGGCCGCCGGATTCGGCGTAGAACGGTGTCCGATCGAGGAAGATGTCGACCTCGCCGACTTCAGCATCACCGGACTCGACCGGGACCACTGCCAGGACGCGGCTCTCGGCGACATCGCTCGAGTAGCCGACGAACTCGGTGACGCCGAACTGGTCGACCACGTCGCGGTACGCCTCGAGGTCGACGCCCTCGCCGGTCCCCTTGTGAGCAGCCTTCGCCCGATCACGCTGCTCCGCCATGTCGGCGTTGAAACCATCGAGATCCACGGCGACGTCACGCTCACCGGCGATCTCCTGGGTCAGCTCGAGCGGGAACCCGTAGGTGTCGTGGAGGAGAAATGCCGTCGATCCCGACAGTTCGGTCGGGTCGGATTCCAATTCGCCGTCGAGAATGCTGAGGCCGTGCTTGAGTGTCTGACGGAACCGCTCCTCCTCCTTGGTCATGACGTTCACGACGAAGTCGCGGTTCTTGACGATGTCGGGATACGCGGCGCCCATCACGTCGATGGCGACCTCGGCGAGACGCGGCATCACGAGCGATTCGGTTCCGAGCAGATAGGCGTACCGCACGGCGCGCCGGATGATCCGGCGCAGAACGTACCCGCGGGCCTCGTTCGACGGGAAGACCCCATCGTTGATCAACATCGCACCCGAGCGAGCGTGCTCGGCGAGGACACGCATCGCAAAGCTGTCGCGGTCGTCGTAGTCGCCGACCCGGTACGACTTGCCGGTGATCGAGCACGCCTCATCGATCAGCGGTTGCATGAGGTCGGTCTCCCACACCGAATCGACGCCCTGGACGAGCGCGAGGATGCGTTCCAGGCCGGCACCGGTGTCGATCGACGGCTTCGGTAGCGGCGTCCGCGTACCATCGGGAGCCTGGTCGAACTGCATGAACACGAGGTTCCAGAACTCCATGAACCGATCGCCGGCCGGGTCGCCGAGCGGGCCGCCTCCGGGACCGAACGCCGGGCCACGGTCGATGTGGATCTCACTGCACGGCCCACACGGGCCGGTGTCGCCCATCTGCCAATAGTTGTCCTTGTCGCCGAGTCGCTGGATTCGATCCATCGGCACGCCGACGATTTCGTGCCAGATCGCCTCGGCCTCGTCATCGGACTCGTGGACCGTGATCCACAATCGGTCGCCGTCGAATCCCCAGCCACCCGAAGCAGGGTCACCGGTGACCAGCTCCCAACTCCACGGGATCGCCTCTTGCTTGAAGTAGTCGCCAAAGCTGAAGTTACCGAGCATCTCGAAGAACACCAGGTGGCGCTTGGTCCGACCCACGTCGTCGAGGTCGTTGTGCTTGCCACCGGCACGGGCACACTTCTGCGAGCTGACCGCCCGCTGGTACGGCGGCTGCTCATCGCCGACGAAGTACGACTTGAACGGCACCATGCCGGCCACGTTGAACAACACCGTTGGATCGTGGGGAATGAGGCTCGCCGACGGCACACGCGTGTGGTCCTTGGCCGCGAAGAAGTCACGGAAGGAGTCGCGGAGTTGGTCGGCGTTCATCGACGGGGTCATATCCCGGGCGAGCCTATCGACGCCGCTAGCTTGCTCCCGAGTGAGTACTGACACGCCGCGGTCCATCGTTCCGTCACCACCCGACGACCTGCACGAGTGGGTGAGTTTTGAAGATCCCGATGAACAACGCACCTGGGTGTTCGATGCGAGTTACCTGCGGTCGAACTACATGTGTATCTATGGCTGCGGCTGCAAGGGGATCCTCGAAGAACCGGCTCCGGAACTCCAGCAGGGGTGCTGCAGCCACGGCGCCCATTTCGTCGACGACGACGACGTCGCCAACCTCGTACGCCATGCCGAGCGCCTCACCCCCGAGCACTGGCAGTTCCACAAGAAGGGGAGTTCCAAGGAAGGGAAGGCCAAGAAGGGAAAGGCCAAGAAGGGCTTTCTCGCCGACGGAGAACCCGAAGCCGACGGTTCGCCCGTAACGACCACACGGGTCGTCGACGGTGCGTGCATCTTCCTGAACCGGGTGGGATTCGCCGGCGGAGTCGGATGCGCACTGCACATCGCTGCTCTCCAGGTCGCCGAACGCCCGATGGACTGGAAGCCGTCGGTGTGTTGGCAGGTGCCGCTACGTCTCGAGCACTCGACTGACGAATCAGGTCACGTCACTTCACGCTTACGCGAGTGGAAACGACGTGATTGGGGTGAGGGTGGCAGCGAGTTCGGATGGTGGTGTACCGAAGAACCCGACGCATTCATCGGTGCCGAACCGCTGTACGTGTCGGCGAAGGACGAAATCGTCGAATTGGTGGGAGAACACGTCTACGACGCAATGGTACGGCAACTGGAGCGACCCAACTGGGTGCCGCTCCCCCACCCTGTCGTACGTCGCTGATCGCTTGCGTGGGTGATCGGGTGCGCCGATCGCTTGGATGATCAGTCGTCGAGATCGTCGTCGTCGTCGAACGTGACGCCGTACTTCTCGGCCAGTGCGGCGTACTCGTCATCGTCACCGGAACTGCCGGAATTGGATGACGACGGCTCGGAACGGTCGCCGAACCCGAGATCGAATGCTCCCGGGCCGGACTGCTTCAGTTTTCTCGCCTCTTCGAAACGGCGATGACGACCCTTCTTCACGACAGGGCTCCCACAGACTAGAAGGTTGACATTCGGCCACAGGGTAGCGGTGAGGTTCCGCAATCGGCTGGTCAATCCGAGACAGTTGTCAGACGGAGGCGTCCCTCTCCGTCGAAGGTGAGCCCGGCTTCACCGGCCACAAGGCGTCTGATGCCGTCGCCGACCAGCACACTTCGCCAACCCGATGCCAGCCGAGCGTCATCGTCGCCACGTAGGAACGACACGATGTCTGTCCGCGTGGCCAACAGCGCTGGATCAAGCCGTTCGTCGCGTGCGAGCTGCGCCACCCATGCCGACACGAGCGTGACGGCGGGGCGCATCGACCGCTCGAGATCGTCGGCCGAAGGTGGTGGTGTGGGCGCAGGAGCACCCTTGGCGGCCCTGACGGCCTCGAGGATTTCCTCGGCGAGTCCACCGCGCGAGTGGCGGTCGTCGACTCCGCGAGCTTGCGAGAGTTCCTTGATGGTGCTCGGGGCGCGCTGGGAGATACCGAGAATGGCGAGATCAGGGAGGACCTGACGCACGGGAATGTCGGTACGCATGGCCCTGCGTTCGCGCCATCCGGCCACGCTCTGGGCGACCGCCCGGGCGCTCGGCCGCAACGAGCGAGCATCCTTGAGCCGCATCCACGCGTCGTCCGGAGCCGAGCCACTGGTCGGACGCGTGCGCAGCTCCTCGCAGGCATCGTCGGCCCACGCGAGACGATCGACGTCGGCAAGCTGAGCGACCAGCCGTTCATGTACCTCGAGCAAGTACTCGACGTCGACAGCGGCGTACTGACGCTGACTGTCGGTGAGGGGCCGGCGGAGCCAGTCGGTCAGACGATCACCCTTTGCGGGCGTCACGCCGAGCTCACCCTGGAGGAGCGACACCAGCGATGGGGTGCCATAGCCGAGGAAACCTGCTGCGAGTTGGGTGTCGAACATGCGTGCCGGCACCGAGCCGACGGCATGGGTGAGCACATCGAGATCCTGCTGTGCGGCGTGGATCACGCACAGAGAGTCCGCAGCGAAGAGCCGGCCGAACGATGCCACGTCAACCGCGAGCGGATCGATCAACGCGACCTGCTGACCGTCGGAAGTTCGCCACGCGACCTGCACCAGCGCGAGCTTCGGGTAATACGTCCGTTCGCGGTGAAACTCCGTGTCGAGTGCGTATCGCGGCTGTTCAAGCAGGGTCGAGACCAGGTCGTCGACGTCGACCTGTTGATCGATCCAGCGGTACTCGAGCCGCGGGTCAGTCACCGGCGGCGCCTGAGACTGGGCCTGACACTGGCCCGGAGACAGTGTCGAAGCCCCCGTCGACCCAGGCCAGCATCCCGCCCGCCACGTTGACCGCCTCGACACCCTGATCCGCCAGGAATCGGCAGGCGTTGGCGCTGCGTCCGCCCGAACGACACACGACATAGGTCGGCGAGCCATCGAACGCGCCGAGGCGCTCCGGAACCGCACTGAGCGGCACCAGTTCAGCTTGGGCAATATGGCCGCTCTCCCATTCCTGGGGTTCGCGAACGTCGATGATCCGAGCGGTGGGCCCGATCGCCGCCAGATCGTGGACCGAAATCTCCGTGATTGTCACGGGCTCAAGAGTACCGATCGAGGTCGCCAGGCGTGTTGATGTTGCGCAGCGAGGTGGGCGGCAACGACACCTCGACGGTGCAGAGATCGTCGAGCACGCGATGAACCGCTCGTTCGCCCGCATCGAAAGATGCTCGGATGCGGTCGACTGTTGCGCTGCGCCACAGCGCACAGGTCGGCTCGACCCGCCCGCCACTGGCGACGATGACGTCGGCATCAGGTCGCAGCCGAGCAACGTCGATCAGCGCAGTGAGATCAGCCGACGACAGGTTCGCGAGATCGCAGGCCACGATCAGGAGATCGGTGGCTTGATCGGCGAACAGTTCGAGCGCACCGAGGATGCCACCGAGCGGCCCCTCGCCCGGATATCGATCGGGGAGAACGGGCCGGTCGAGCGGCGCGAGTTCGCCCGGATCGCCGCCGTACAGCACGACCGGCTCGCATCCCGCGTCGGCCAGTGCCTCAGCAACCCGCGATGCCATCGGTGTGCCACGGACTTCGATGAGCGCCTTCGTTCGACCCATGCGGCGGCTGGCCCCACCAGTGAGCACGACACCGCCGAGCACCGGGTCAGTCCAGATCAGTCCGACGGGATACCCGTGTGTTCGGGATGGGAGGGGTCGAGTTGCAGCAGGAAGATCCGGCATCGTTCGGCTTCGTCGGTTTCGCCGATCACCGTGGCCATCTCGGCGAGACCGCGCATGCACCGCAGGAACCCGCGATTGGTGGGCTCCGACCACCGCACGTATCCGCTTCCCCGCCACCCGTTGGCACGCAGCGCGTCGAGGCCCCGGTGATAGCCCACGCGATAGGCCGCATAGCGGTCGATCGTGTCGCGACCGAGATCACCGAGCGCCGCCCAGCCATCGAGAAACCGCGGGTCTGACGCCACGACGTCGGCCACTGCCGATCGGCGCTCGTCGCCGGTCAACGCCAGAGCGGCAGCGAGCTCAGCGGCGACGACAGGTCCCGGCGCCGGCAAGACCGTGGTAGGGAGTCCCGAGGAAAGGTTGATCGGCTGGTCGCTCACCCGGGCGAGCGTACCGACGCCGTACAGTGCTGGCGTGATCGCCATGACCCTGGAACAGGCACAGACCATTGCCATCGTGGCCACCACTGCACTCGTGGTCGGGGCGATCGCCTCGTTCTGGGTGATGAAGAGCGTGGTCCAGAAGCTCCTTGTTGCCGGCCTGCTCGCCGTGCTTGCGTTCGCTGTGTGGACCCAGCGAGGCGCACTCCAGGACTGCGCCGACAAGGTGCAGGACAACTTCACGCAATCGGGCGTCGAGGTCGCCGTGGCAGATACCGAGTGCTCGTTCTTCGGCGTGTCGATCACGATCTCGGACCCACGTTCGGAGTGAACACCCTCGTCCGGCTCACCGGCGCCAAGACAGTTGCGAATACGGCGCTGCGATGGATCCCGCTGTTCCTCCCCACGCTGGAGCGGGCCTTCGGTGCCACGACCACGCAGCTGACCACCGTGCTCGGTGTGGGCGAACTGGCGGGGTTCTCGACGATCGCCTCCGGAGCGCGGCTCGACCGTGGACGCGAACGGGTGGTGATGGTGTCGTCACTCGGTCTGGTTGCTGCGTCGTCGGTCATCGCACTCGGCGGAACGGTGGCCAGCTTCGCCGTGTCGTTCTTCGTCCTCGTACTGGGGATTTCGAACTTCACCGTCGCTGGTCAGGCCTGGATCAGTCACCGTGTGCCGTACGGCCAGCGGGCGAGGTCGCTCGGACTCTTCGAGACATCGTGGGCCATCGCGTTGCTGATCGGCGCGCCCGTCGTTGCCCTGCTCATCAACGTCTTCGGCTGGCGGGGCCCCTTCGTTGCATTGGCGGTCGCCGCTCTGCTCGCCGCGTTCGTCGTGGCCGGCGCGCTGCCACGATGGGAGCCTCGCTCCGAACCGACCCACCGAGCGACAACTCCGCGTCTACCGATCACGACCGCCGCCTGGCTCGTGATGATCGGTTCGGCAACGACTGCGATGGCGGGCCTGTCGGTTTTCGTCGTCAGTGGGAGCTGGCTCGACGATGAATTCGGTGTGTCGACGGGCGGTATCGGGGTGATCGCCATTGCCTTCGGCGCCGTCGAACTCGCCGCCAGCCTGGCCAGTGCCGGCGTGGCCGACAGGGTAGGCAAGTTCCGCAGCACGATCGTCGGGCTCGTGTTGTTGCTCGCAGGGCTTGGCGTGATGATGTTGGCCGACGGGCAACTCTTCGTCGGCCTCGGTGGGCTCCTGCTGTTCCTGCTCGGTTTCGAGTTCGCCTTCGTGACGTCGCTCTCACTCGTGAGCGAAGCAATGCCCGATGCACGCGGCGCCACCCTGGCGATGTCCAACGCTGTGGCCACCGTTGCCCGCGCCGGTGGAGCAATCCTGAGCGGCTGGCTCTTCGCCGGCCACGGCATCGCCGGTACGGCTGTGCTCTCGGCGATGTCAGCCGTCGTTGCGGGCCTGTCGCTCGTGATCAGTCGTCGAATCTGACCGGCGATAACGGGCTCCTCGAATCGGGGCATGAGCTGAGGTCTGACGCGCCCGCGGACGCGCCCGCGGACGCGCCGAACCTCCCCTGGTAACTCTGTGACATCCCCTGATTACGATGGATCGCGCGAGCGCGATCCGAACCCGGAGCCCACCGCATCCCTCGACCGGACACCCTTCGAAGCGGCGCGTCCCGACCTGCCGCCCACCAGGCACCCACCGACGCGCCCGCGGACGCGTGCAAACCCGACTCGTCCAGGCTCTCCGCCGGCAGACCGAACTGGTCACTCCTCGAGTCTTCCCGCACCGAACTCCGACGGGCCAGGCTGCACCGTTGGCGTCGCCGACGATGTGAGAAAATTTGCCACCGAGGAGGCCACGGCGTCGGCATGAGTGTGCGGGCCCGCATGGCCGGCCCCGGCCACCATCTCCGTGCGACAATCCACCAGCATGTCGGCAAGTCGGCTCATGGCATCGCGATGATGCGGCCGGGCATGCTCGCCGCACAGGGCCAACACCGGCACGGTGATCTCATCGGCGTGCCAGGGCGGCAACCGTCGAAGATCGGCGAGTTCCGACACCATCGCCGCCCCCTCGGCGCGGCGATCGGCCTGTTTCGCTGCGGGGAGGCGATCCCAGACCGCGTCGCCCACCAATCGACGCATGAACGCCTCGGCGGCATCACCGGGATCGTCGACGGTCATCGCCGCGCCACCGGCGGTGTTACCCGGCCACCAGTCGAACCACGACAGTGGGGTCTCGTAGACGATCACCGACGACACGACGTCGGGCCGTCGCCCCGCGAACGCCATCACGACGTTTCCGCCGTAGCTGTGGCCGAACAGCGCAACCGGTGCGTCTGACGTTGCGGAGGTGGCGGTGACGACATCGTCAAGATCAGCGACGTTGGCCTCGATGGTCCACGGCGGCCCGACGGAGCGCGATCGTCCGTAGCCACGCCGGTCGTAGCGAACGACGTGGAACTGCGCATCGAGTCGGCGACTGAGCCGCAAGAGCCCCGCCGAACGATCCATCGAACCGTGCACGACGATCAGCGTCGGCAGATCGGGCCCGCCCGCCGACTCCGACCAGACACCGGCTGCCCAGACACCGGCTGGGGTGCCACGTCGCATCAGTCGACGCGCACGATCCGCAGCACATCAGTGGCCGCGCCCGCTGGAGTGGCCGCGCCCGCTGGAGTGGCTGCTGGGCGTGGTCGGTCGGCGTCCGGTGCCCCGGCCAGTACCAGCACGATGTCGCCGGAAGCGACCAGGCCCGCCCGCAACGCCGTCTCAACGGCGAACCACACCATCTCGTCGGTCGTTCCGTACAGGTCGACCTCGAGCGGTTCGACACCCCAGCTGAGCGCGAGCGAGCGCACCACAACAGGATCGGGCGAGAGTCCGATCATGCGGGCCGCAGGCCGGAAACGCGCCATCGCCCGAGCCGTTCGCCCACTGCGCGTGCAGCACAGGATCGCCGATGCGCCGGCGTCGTGAGCGGCCTGCGATGCAGCGTGTGTCAAGGCGGCAGTGATCGGATCGATCGGCGACATCGTCTCGTGGTGCGGCGACTGTTGCATTCGTCCCAGCCGGTTCGCCCAGTGCCGATACGACGCTTCGGATTCGGCGCGTTCGGCCACGGTCGCCATCGTTCGCACCACCAACGCCGGATCGTGTCCGATGGCGGTCTCGCCCGACAGCATGAGTGCGTCGGTGCCGTCGAACACCGCATTGGCCACATCGCTCACTTCGGCTCGCGTTGGGGATGGCGCAGTGATCATCGACTCCAACATCTGTGTGGCGGTGATCACCGGAACGCCCGCCTCCACACAGTGGCGAACGATCCGCTTCTGGAGATGCGGCACGTCCTCGATCGGACAGTCGATGCCGAGATCACCGCGGGCGACCATCACCGCATCGCTGACGCCGATGATCTCGTGCAGGTGGTCGATCGCTGCGCTCGTCTCGATCTTCGCGACCAACTGTGCACGATCACCGACGACTGCGCGTACCTGATCGACGTCGTCGGCGGCCCGGACGAACGACACCGCGATGAACTCGACCCCGGCCGTCGCAACGGCCTCGGCCAGCACCAGATCCTCGGCGGTCGGCGACGGCAGGCGGAGGCTCTCCGACGACAGATGGACGCCCGGCCGGCCGTTGGCCTCCCCGCCGGTCTCCAGCTGCGCAACGACCGAGTCCGCGCCGATTTCGGTGACCCGCATGGCGATCGCACCGTCGCCGAGTTGCACCCGACTGCCGACGACGAGATCCTCGATCAGGGTGGGATACGGCACGGTGATGTGGTCGGCGTCGCTGGTTCCCTCCCCGGGCCGGAGCGTGACGAACTCACCGGCGACCAACCTGACCCCTCCGTCAGGGAAGGCCCCGGCGCGGATCTTCGGGCCCGGCAGGTCGGCCAGCACGGCGACGGGCCGCCCGCGCTCGTGAGCAACCGTGCGGACCCGTGCGAGTCGTTCGAGATGGTCGTCGAGCGACCCGTGACTCAGGTTGAGTCTGACCACGTCGACGCCGGCATCGATCAGCGCGCCGAGCACCTCCGCGGAGTCGCTCGCCGGCCCGATGGTTGCCACGATCTTCGTTCGTCCAGTCACTCCTCGGTGTCTATCGCCATCCGAGGCACCACGTGGAGGCACACGTCACCGTTCTCCTGATCGTCACCGATCAGGCTTGGCGAGGGTTCCTTCGAGCCATGACGAGAGCGCCACCTGCCAGCGTCAAGAACCCGGCCAGCAGCAATACGTTCCTGGACGCACGTCCGGTCGCCGGAAGCGTGGCCGGCGCCGCAGTCGTCGTCGGAGCCGGTGGAACCGCCGCTGCGGCCGTCGTGGTGGGTGCTGCCGTCGTGGTGGGTGCTGCGGTAGTTGTAGTTGTAGTTGTAGTTGTAGTTGCGGCCGTCGTTGTCGATGCGGGCAGATCTACGTCGAGCGTCGTCCGTACAGAGAGACACTCACCGTCCTGGGCACGAATGGTGTAGGAGCCCGGTTGATTCGGCGCAGTGAACGTCGCTTTTCCGAGCTGGCCCCCATTGTCCAAGGGGTCCGGGCCAAAGTTTTCTTCAGGTATTGTGCCGAGGGTCGCGACCCCCACGATGCCAATCGTGACAACACCGCAGAAAGAGTTCCGGAACACCGTTACCTCGAACGACCCGCCGGGCGCTACCGAATCAGGATCGGTCGAGATCCCCTCTGTGGCCGAGGCCACGCCTCCGACAACCAGGAGTGCGGCACCGACGGCGACAAAGAACGCTACGAGCTTGGTCATGATCGGCACCATAGTCGAACGTGTCACCATCCAGCGGTGAACGCACAGGTCTCAGGGGACCTCGTCGCACGAGGATGACGGTTGTCGCCCAACGGTCCGAGCGTGAGGGACAACTGGATTGCGCCCGATGGTCGCCACGATCTTCGTTCGTCCGGTCATTTCTGCTTGTCTATCGTGCAATGGAACTTCTGATCATCCGCCATGCCCTGCCGGTGCGCCGCGAACTCACGACAGGTGCCGCTGATCCGGAACTGTCCGAGGCCGGGTTGACGCAGGCTGTCCACCTCGCCCAGTACCTCGCGTCGGAACAGATCGACGCCATCTACGCCAGCCCGCTGCTGAGGGCCCAACAGACAGCGCTGCCGCTGTTGGACGGCCGTGATCTGGAGATCCGGACGGTGGACGGACTCGCCGAATGGGACCAACACAGCTCCGAGTATGTCCCGGTCGAGGAGCTCAAGGCCGCCAACGATCCGCGCTGGCACGCGATGCTCGCCGGTGAGTGGTCCGTCGACGAATCGGAGGAGGATTTCCGGTACCGGGTCGTGTCGGCGATCGACGGCATCATCGGTGATCATGGCGGACAGCGAGTTGCCGTCGTGTGCCACGGAGGAGTCATCAATGGCTACCTCTCGCACGTCATCGGCCTCGACACCTTCGCCCGAGGCTTCTTCTATCCCAACTACACCTCGATCAATCGAGTGGCAGCAGCGTCGAGCGGCGAGCGCTCGGTCGTCACCGTCAACGAGACCAGCCACCTTCGCGGCACCGGGCTCCCGATGGGCCTCTTTCAGAACGGCTGACGGATGAATCCACTTCCCATCGACGACCTGATCAGCTTCCTCGACGCGTCGCCGTCGCCATGGCATGCCGTTGCCTCGACCATCGACCGTCTGATCGGCTTCGAACGCCTCGACGAATCGGATCCCTGGGACCAGATTCCGACGGCGGGTTACGTCGTACGCGGCGGAGCGATCATCGCTTGGAGACTCCCTGGCGATCACGGCGGCACCGACCCCGGCCCTCATGCCCCGTTCCGGCTTGTCGGGGCCCACACCGACTCGCCGTGCCTGCGGGTGAAGCCCCACCCCGATGCCGGCGGTTCCGGTTGGAAGCAGCTCGCCGTCGAGGTCTACGGCGGCATCTTGAACAACAGCTGGCTCGACCGCGACCTCGGTGTGGCCGGGCGCGTCGTCGGCATCGATGGCACCTCCACGCTGGTCAACGTCGCCGAACCCGTCGCCCGCGTACCGCAACTCGCGGTTCACCTCGATCGCGAAGTCAACAGCGCCGGGCTCGTTCTCGACACACAGCAGCACCTGAGCCCGGTGTGGGGTGTGGGAACCGCATCGTCCGGTGAGTTCGCCGAGTGGATCGGCGAGGCCGCCGGCATCGACGCTCCCCCAACGTGGTGGGAACTGTGTCTGTACGACGTGCAGGGCGCCACCGTGCTCGGCGCCGATCGGTCGCTGCTTGCCTCTGGCCGCCTCGACAATCAGCTGTCGTGCTGGGCGGCAGTCCGTGCGCTGGTGGATGCCGATCCGCTCGACCACATCGCGGTGATCATGTTGAACGACCACGAAGAGGTCGGCTCCGCGAGCGCCACCGGCGCGGCCGGGCCGTTCCTGCAAACGGTGTTGGCACGGCTCGTGGCCGCCCGAGGAGGCTCAGACGACGACCTGCACCGGTCATTCGCCACCTCGGCGTGCATCTCGGCCGACAACGCTCACGCCGTGCACCCCAACTATCCCGAACGCCACGAACCCGGGCACCGCCCGATCGTGAATGCCGGACCGGCGATCAAGGTCAACTCGAATCAGCGCTACGCCACGTCGGCGGAAACGGCCGCAGTGTTCCAGCGGGCATGCGAGCGCGCCGGCGTGCCGTGGCAGGTGTTCGTCTCCCGCAACAACATGCCGTGCGGATCGACCATCGGGCCGGTGACGTCGACACGG
>JANPCI010000320.1:0-17024 GCA_031430875.1 Actinomycetes bacterium
CCGACGGGTGAGCAGCACTTCGGCTCCGTCATCGCCCTCGACGAGCACGATGAGCACAGCGGAAACCCGCGCATCGGGGAACGCCGGCAGGAGCGGCGCCGAGTGTTCGGGCACCGGGCCGACGAGGTCGTCGACCGACCATGCCGCGCCCAGTGGCCAGGGCGTCTGGTGGTCCTCGGTCCAGACGTCGGGCCGCGGAATCAGTTGATCGCCCCCGCGCCGACGCGGGGTCACTCGGCCGGGCGACTCGTCGCCTTTTTCCACTCGTCGAGTGCGGCGATGATCTTCGCGAGATCGGACGGCTCGAACGTCATGACGTCATCCTACGGGCGGCTACCGCGGGGGAGTCGGTGGATCCCACTGGGCGGGCGGAGCTGCTTCGGCTACGGCCGTCTCGGCCACGGCGGTCTCGGTCGCGGCGGTCGCGGAGAGGCCATCCTTCCAACGCTTGGCGGCGTTGACCGTGCCGCCGACGAGCCGACCGGCGCGGCGACCGAGTTCCGCACTGTCGGCTGGCCCACGTGCGGCCCGCTCGGCGGCGCGCTGCGCTTTGCGTTCGGATGGGCTGCGCTGTTCGGCGAAGTCGGTGTAGAACCACACGAAACACAGGATGAAAGCGATCGACCCGATCAGCATTCGGCTCGTCGTGTCGACTGGCCACCACGGCTGGACTGCGAAGAAGGTCAGGATTGCGATCACGACGAGGTCGAGCGTTCGATGCAGCCGACGGCCGACAAGTCTGAAGGCACCCGCTGACCCCTTGGCAACGGCGGCATTGAGGATGACCAGCAGTCCGAGAAGTGCAGGCACCGCCGGATCGGGCAACTGGACCGAGGAACTGATGAGCGCAATCCCGATCACATACTCGACCACCTGATGGATCCAGAACGGCCGCCGCACGCGTTCAGAGTCGACCATAGGGTGAGGGTATCCCCCCACCAACTCCCCCGTGCGACCGTTCAGTCGGCCCGAAAACGGGCCTCGCCCCGGATCGACTAGATGTCGATCCCGGGCGGAGAAGCGGGATGGCCGGCGAAGCCGGCCGGCCGCCGTGGAACGGCGGCGATGTGATTGCGTGACGGCCAAGCCGTCACGCAATCACATCATCCCGCCCATGCCTCCCATACCTCCGCCGCCGCCCATGGCGGGCTCGTCTTCGGGCTCGTCGGCAACGAGGCACTCGGTGGTGAGCACCATCGCGGCGATCGACGCGGCATTCTGGAGACCTGCACGGGTCACCTTGGCCGGGTCGATGATTCCCGCAGCGATGAGGTCCATCATCTCGCCGGTCGCAGCGTTCATACCGATCGGGCCTTCTGCGGCCTCAATCTCACGAACGACGACGGAGCCTTCGAGGCCGGCGTTGTTGGCGATGTTGCGGGCCGGCGCGGTGAGCGCTTCCCACACCGTCTTGGCGCCGGTCTTCTCATCGCCCTCGAGGGATTCGACAACGGCCCACACAGCGGGCCGCGCACGGATGAGGGCGGTGCCGCCACCGGCGACCACGCCTTCCTCGATGGCCGCACGCACCGACGACACAGCGTCTTCGATGCGATGCTTCTTCTCCTTGAGCTCGACCTCGGTCGCGGCGCCGACCTTGATCAGCGCCACACCGCCGGCCAGCTTCGCAAGACGCTCCTGGAGCTTCTCGCGATCCCAGTCGGAGTCGGTGTTCTCGATCTCGGCCTTGATCTGGTTGATACGGCCGGCGATGTCTTCCTCGGTCCCTCCGCCATCGACGATGGTGGTGTTGTCCTTGGTGATGACGATGCGCTTGGCGGTGCCGAGCAGGTCGAGCGTGACGTTCTCGAGCTTGAGTCCGACCTCTTCGCTGATGACCTGGCCACCCGTGAGCACAGCCATGTCCTGCAGCATCGCCTTGCGGCGGTCGCCGAAGCCGGGAGCCTTGACGGCGGCAGCGTTGAACGTGCCACGGATCTTGTTCACCACGAGGGTCGCAAGGGCTTCGCCTTCGATGTCTTCGGCGATGATCACGAGCGCCTTGCCGGTCTGCATGACGGCCTCGAGGGTCGGCAGCATGGCCTGGACCGTCGAGATCTTGGCGCTGTTCAGCAGGACGTAGGCGTCTTCGAGGACGACTTCCTGGCGCTCGGCGTCGGTCACGAAGTACGGCGACAGGTAGCCCTTGTCGAACTGCATGCCCTCGGTGAAGTCGAGTTCGGTGCCGAACGTGTTCGACTCCTCGACCGTGACCACGCCGTCCTTGCCGACCTTGTCGATGGCTTCGGCGATGACTTCGCCGATCGACGAATCGGCTGCCGAGATCGTGGCAACGCTGGCGATGTCGGACTTGTCGTCGACTTCCTTCGCCTGGCTGGCGATCGACTCGACTGCCGCGGCGACTGCCTTCTCGATGCCCTTCTTGACGGCCATCGGGTTGGCGCCGGCAGCAACGTTCTTCATGCCGACGTGGACCATTGCCTGTGCGAGCACGGTGGCGGTAGTGGTGCCGTCGCCAGCGATGTCGTCGGTCTTGGTGGCGACTTCTTTGACGAGCTGGGCGCCCATGTTCTCGAACGGGTCCTCGAGCTCGATCTCCTTGGCGATGGACACACCATCGTTGGTGATCGTCGGGGCGCCGAACTTCTTGTCGAGCACGACGTTGCGACCCTTGGGGCCGATCGTCACGCGGACAGCGTCAGCGAGCTTGTTGACTCCGGCTTCGAGGGCGCGGCGCGCCTCGTCGTCGAACTTCAGTACTTTTGCCATTGGGGGTTCCTCTCTCAGTTCTCGACGACAGCGAGCACGTCGCGGCTGTTGAGTACGAGCAGGTCTTCGCCGTTCGCGGCGACTTCCGTGCCGCCATACTTGGAGTACAGGACGGTGTCGCCGACCTTGATGTCAACGGGGATCAGTTCGCCCGTGGTTTCGGAGCGCTTGCCCGGGCCAACAGCGAGCACTTCGCCCTGCTGCGGCTTCTCCTTGGCGGTATCGGGGATGACGAGGCCCGACGCGGTCTGCGTCTCGGCCTCATTCGGACGGACCACGATGCGGTCATCCAGCGGCTTCAGGTTCATGGTGTAAGCCTCCATTGGCTTGCTCACGCGGGCTCGAGTCCCGATGGGTTCTGAGAGCCGGAAGCGAGTTAGCACTCGCGCCCGGCGAGTGCCAATGCTAGGCGCTGCGCCCCACCGTTAGCAACCGCCACCCGAGAGTGCCAACCCCACCAATCCGAAAAATGCGCCAGATTGTGCGCCCAGTGCACATACCCCCGCACATTTCGGGGTTTGCAGTTTGGTGTTGGCGTCGAGGAACTCGCCCGGTGACTCGATGAGTAGATGATCGGTAGATAAAATGTAGACTAGCTCCATGTCCACCACGACCATCCGTGTCGACATCGAGACGCACGCCCGGTTGCTCGAACTCGGCGAACGGCGCGGAGCATCGCTGCTCCAGACCGTCCGCGACGCAGCCGAAGCGCTCCGCCGCCAGGAGTTCGCGTCCCAGGTCGCCGCGGAACTCGACGCGCTCCGAGCCGACCCGGTTGCGTGGGCGGACTACATCGACGACGCCGAGGCCACCGGTGTCACCGATGGCCTCGATTGACGATCTCTGGATCGTCGACTTCGGCGATCCGTTCCCCGGAGAGCCGGCGCATCAGCGCCCGGTGCTCGTCGTCGGGCCGCCGTCGACGTTCGGAGCGAACTTCCCGTTCGTGATTGTGTGCCCGTTGACGACACGCGGACGCGGTCTCTCACTCCACGTCGAGGTCGAGGCGACGGCTGACAGCGGCCTTGACGAGACGAGCTACGTCCAGTGCGAACTGATCCGTTCGGTGAACGCCCAACGCCTCGTGCACCGCTTGGGTGTGATCGATACCGGAACGAGCCGCCACGTCACCGAGATCGTGAAGACCCTGCTCGCTCACTGATCAGGTCGAGTGTTTCGGCGAGGGGGAGGCCGATCACGTTGGTGACGCTGCCGTCGAGGCGCCGCACCAGCGCTCCACCCGCCCCCTGGATTGCATAGCCGCCCGCCTTGCCGAACGGTTCTCCGGTCGCCACGTACCACTCCACCATCTCGGACGTCAGCTCACCGAACTCCACCGCCGTCTCGACGACGATCGTCCGGCCGGTCTTTCCGGACCCGACCCCAACAGACCGATGAACGGTGACGCCGGTGTGGACGAGGTGAGTGCGACCGGAAAGCAGGCCGAGCATGCGGCGGGCATCGGCGGCATCGATCGGCTTCTCCAAGATGAGTCCGTCGACGTCGACTGTTGTGTCGGCGGCGACGACGATCACGTCGGATCCAACCCGTTCTGCGACTGCAGCAGCCTTCTCGGCGGACAGCCGTGCCACGTATGCCGCAGGCGACTCGCCGTGGAGCACGGACTCGTCGATGTCGGCGGGAATCACCTCGAACTCCAACCCGACCGACCGCAGCAGCTCGGATCGGCGGGGCGACGCCGAGGCCAACACCAGCCGCACGCCATCCGGCAGCTCGATCATCAGCCGCCCGACAGCGCCATGACCTGGTCGTCGTCGGGCACCGTCAGGTCGCTGAGCAGCTCGTCACGGCGATGGCCGTCGAGCCATCCGTCGGGGAGGCTGACCTTGATCGGACCGTTCGTGTGTCCGCGCTTGATGCGCTCGCCGCCCTCGACGATCTGCGCGTTCGGATCGAGCTCGGCAACGATGTCCTCGAGTTCCACCAGGGTCTTGACCATCGAGAACCGGCGCCGCACCTCGGGGCCGACGGGATAGCCGCTCATGTACCAGCCGGTGTGCTTGCGGAAGTCACGCATTGCCGAGTTCTCGCCGAGATGCTGCACCAGCAGCCGGGCGTGCTCGACCATCACGGCACACACCTCGCCGAGCAGGCGACTCGTGGGAACCGGGCGGCCGGCCAACGCCTCCACGAGGTCGCCGAACAACCAAGGACGGCCCAGGCAGCCGCGCCCGATGACTACACCATCGCAGCCGGTCTCGGCCATCATCCGCACTGCGTCGGATGCCTCCCAGATGTCGCCGTTGCCCAATACCGGGATCGACCCGACTGCCTGCTTGAGTTCACCGATCGCATCCCAGCGCGCATCGCCGGAGTAGTGCTGCTGAACCGTGCGAGCATGAAGTGCGACGGCAGCAACGCCCTCGTCGGCGCACACTTCGCCGGTGCGGATGTGGGTGAGCCAGTCGTTGAACAGGCCCATGCGGAATTTCGCCGTCACCGGCACTCCATAGGGCGAGGCGTTCGACACAGCAGCTCGCAGAATTGCCCGAAGCAGTTCGGGCCGAGCCGGCACGGCAGCTCCCCCGCCGCGACGCGTGACCTTCGCAGCGGGACACCCGAAGTTGATGTCGATGTGATCGACGCGACCCGCGTCACAGAGCTTGGCGACAGCACGACCCATGATCTCCGGATCGCTGCCATAGAGCTGCAGGCTGCGTGGATGCTCGTCGGGGGCGAAGCTGATCATGCGATCGGTCTTCGCATTCGCATGCACGACCGGCGTCGCCATCACCATTTCGTTGACGTAGACGAGCCCGGGAGCAAATCGGCGACACATCGTGCGAAATGGCGCGTTCGTGACACCCGCCATCGGGGCGAGCACCACAGGGGCCGACAGCTCATAGGGGCCGATCGAGAACGACATGACCCGACCACGGTATCTCGCCACCCTCCCGGTCTTTCGGGGTCGGGTCCGGAAAGACCCAGCCGGTCTGTTGGGGTCGGGTCCGGAAAGACCCAGCCGGTCTGTTGGGGTCGGGTCCGGAAAGACCCAGCCGGTCTGTTGGGGTCGGGTCCGGAAAGACCGTGCCGGACAGACCTGCGCCGGGTCAGTTGATGAAGGGGAGGCGGAGGTTGGGGGTGGCACCGACGTCGAGGGGCGTGGGGCCGTCGGAGCGCAGGCGGTGCCATCCCGCGGCCGCGATCATCGCCGCATTGTCGGTGCACATCGATCGGCTCGGCAGGAACCCCTGGATGCCATCGCGCTCGCACGCATCGAGGACCTGCTCACGCAACAGCGAGTTCGCCGCAACTCCGCCGCCGAGCACGATGCCGGTCGCTCCGACCTCAGCGGCGGCGCGACGCGCCTTGGTCACGAGCACATCGACCACGGCCGCCTGGAACGACGCGGCAACATCCTGCGACGAAACGTCGGGATGCTTGCGCACGTAGTTCATCACCGACGTCTTCAACCCGCTGAACGAGAAGTCGTAGCCGTCGTCCATCATCGCACGCGGAAACCTGATCGCCTCGGGATCGCCATCGAGCGCGGCCGCATCGATCGCCGGACCGCCCGGATAACCAAGATCGAGGAACCGTGCCACCTTGTCGAATGCCTCGCCCGCCGCGTCGTCGATCGTCTGGCCCATCAGCCGATAGCGACCGTGACCCTGCATGTCGATGAGCATCGTGTGGCCGCCCGACACGAGCATCACCAGCAGCGGAACCTCCAGGGTCGGGTCTTCCAGCGAAGCCGCATACAGGTGCGCCTCCATGTGGTTGACGCCAACGAAGGGCACATCCCATGCCATCGCCAGCGCCTTGGCCGCCGACACCCCGACGAGCAGCGCGCCGATCAGACCCGGCCCGATGGTGCAGGCAACCGCATCGATTCGTCCGTCGTCGATTCCGGCCTCGACGATGGTTCGCGCAACGACCGGATTGAGCACGTCGAGGTGTGCCCTCGAGGCAATCTCCGGAACCACACCGCCGAAGTCGCTGTGCAGATCGACCTGCGTCGACACAACGTTCGACACCACGTCGTAGCCACCGAGCACGAGCGCTGCGGCCGTCTCATCGCAGCTCGTCTCGATGCCGAGGATCAGCGTCGACTCGTCGACAACCGGTCGATCGACGCTCACGTGGCGACCTGCTCACGGATCGTGTCGAGGAGCGCTGCGTAGTCTGCTCCCTGGATGTCGTTGCACCACATGACGATCGCGTCCTCGGTGTTCTCGTAGTAGCGGGTGCGCACGCCGGCGGGCGCGAACCCGAACCGTCGGTACAGCTCCTGCGCACCAGTACTGGACACTCGAACCTCGAGTGTCCAGGCGATGCAGCTGTGCCGGATCGCTTCGTCGGCCAACCCCAGCAGGAGCGCAGTTGCGACGCCTCGGCGTTGCTCATCCGGGGCCACAGCAACGTTGGTGATGTGACCTTCGTCGGCCGCGAACCACAACCCGCCGTATCCGACCACGGGGGCACGTCGCCCGGCACCCGTCGACGATCGACGAGCCACCAGATAGCGCCGCGTTCCCGAACGCACCTGAGCGATCTCACTCTCGAACACGCTCTGCGACCATGGCCGCGGGTAGCTGACCGACTCGATGGCCATCACACCGCCACGCAGATCGCGTCGGCGCATCGGCTCGATCGTGAGATCACCGATCGTCGGCGCGACGCCATCACCATCGCGCCGAAGGAGTCGTTCGATGACGCTCATCGACCGGCCCGCGTCGACCAGTTGATCTGAGCGTCAGGCGCCCTGAGATAGATCGGCTCGATCTCCCACGGGTTGACCCAATCTTCACGCAGCGCCCGAGCGTGCGCGAGTTGCACCAGCGGGGCCGCCGACGGGTGCGCATCGCCCCCGATCTCACAGCGGTATCCGTCGAGGATCTCCTCGCGATAGCGCAGCGCTCCGTCGCCGACACACAGCACGTCCTGGCTGCGAGCGAGCAGGTCGGCGACGAGATCGTCAACCGGTCCGACCGTGGGTTCGGCCACCTGCTGCACACCGCCCGGCACCTGCCGGTACATCGCGTAGAACACCTCGCCCTTACGAGCGTCGATCACCGGCACCACAACACGATCGGTGTGGCGGTTGGGGAACGCGAGGAGATCGAGCGACGAGATCCCGATCATCGGAATCCGCAGCGCTTGGGCGATGGCCTTGGCGCCGGCGAGCCCGACGCGCATGCCGGTGAACAGCCCGGGTCCCACATCGACAGCGACCACGCTGATCTCGTCGAGGTCGATGCCTGCCTGCTTCAGCATGAACTCGATGGCGGGCACCAGCGTTTCCACGTGACGGCGGCCCTTGGTGATCTCGAACAGCCCGATGACTCCCTCGTGACCTCCAACGGCCACGCTCACCCGTTCGGTCGCAGTCTCGATACCGAGGATCAGCACGAGAACTCCTCGCAGGCTTCGACCAATCGGCTCCACCGAGCCGCCCACGATGGTCCTACGGCCGAGATCTCGATGCGACGAACCGTTGGGTCGTCGTCGGAGGCGGCATCGTCGTCGAGTTCGACCTCGAGGTGCACGTCGAGGTGATCACCGAAGAGGGCCTCCACGACGTCACCCCACTCGACCAGCACGATGCCGTGGTCGTCGGCCAGCTCCTCGAGCGCCAGATCGGCGACCTCGGCTGTCCGCTCGAGTCGGTACAGGTCAGCGTGATGCAGCACCTTGGCACCGTGACCGCCACTCGGCAGGTCGTAGCTGTGCACGAGCGTGAACGTCGGCGACGTGATCGGTTCGGTGACGCCGAGCGCTGAGCCGAACCCTTGCGCGAACGCAGTCTTGCCGGCGCCCATCTCCCCCGACAGCACGATCAGATCGCCGCCGCGCGAGAGGATGGCCAATGCAGTCGCGACCGCATGGGTCTCGACCAGCGAGCGCACTCGCAGCTCCAACATCTCAGCGCTTCACCATTCAGGAGTCGATGTTAGGGCCCGTGCGGCGCGGCACGCGAGTGCCGATGCCACAGACGATTTCGTAGCCGATGGTTCCGAGCCGGTCAGCCCAGTCCTCCGCACGAATCCGTTGCGGGCCGTCTGGGCCGTCCTGGCTCCCGATGAGCACGACCTCGTCACCAACAGCGACCAGGTCACCGCCGGCATCGTCGCCCGCTCCGCAGTCGACCATCAGCTGATCCATGGTCACCACGCCGACAATCGGGCGGCGGCGACCGGCAATGAGCACGTCGCCGCCCGTCGACGACAGTCGGCGGGGCACACCGTCGGCGTACCCGATCGGCACGGTCGCCACCGTCGTCTCGCGGTCGAAGGTGTGCCGGAGTCCGTACGAGATCCGCGAACCGGCGCGAACAGTCTTGACGAACGACACTCGGGCCCGCAGCGAGAGCGCCGGTCGCAAGCCGAGACACAGATCGTCGACACCGTGTCCCGGCGAGATCCCGTACACCGCGATGCCCGCTCGAACGAACGAACGACGTGCCGCCGGGTGAGCCAGCGCTCCCGCCGAGTTCGCAGCGTGAATCGCGACATCGTCGGGCACACCAAGCGTCGACAGCACCTCGTCGAATCGACCGAGTTGGAGCGCGGTGAACTCGTCCTCGGGCTCGTCAGCCACTGCGAGGTGGGTGAACAGGCCGCCCAGTCGGAGCATCGGCGACCGTTCGCCGATTCGCTCGACCAGTGCCGCCGTGGCCTCCGGTTGGGCACCGACGCGCTGCATCCCGGTGTCGACCTTGACGTGAACCGGTCGGTCCGAGCGGCCGGCGGCGAGTGCGGCGGCGGCGAGCGCATCGATGAAGTCGTCGGTGTACGCGGTCGGCGTCAGATCGTTGGCCACGATGGCACTCGCCGCGTCGGGTGGTTGCTCGCTGAGCACGAGAATCGGCGCGTCGATGCCTCCACGCCGCAGCTCGACACCCTCGTGAACCAGCGCGACGCAGAGCCCAGCGGCCCCGGCGTCGAGCGCTGCCTGCGCCACCTCGAGCGCGCCGTGGCCGTACCCGTTGGCCTTGACGACCACCCAGACATCACTCGGGGCGACGATCGTCCGCAGCAGCGCAACGTTGTGACGGATGGCGTCGAGGTCGACATCGACCCATGCCCAGCGTTGCGGTTGCATCACCACGACGACAATGCTGTCGGAATGTGATCGACGATGTCGCCGGCGAGCAGGCCCCGCTCGGGCCCAAGCGCGGCGGCTTCGGCATGGAGCCAGGCTGCCGCAGCGCCGGCGCGCTCGGGGCTGACGCCGGCAGCCAGCAACGCACCGATGATCCCGGCAAGCACATCCCCCGAGCCGGCCGTCGCCAGCCGTTCGTCGCCGTGATCGATCACGAACGTCGGCCCGTTCGGCCCGGCGACCACCGTTGTCGGACCCTTGAGGAGCACCGTGCACTGGAGATCATCAGCGAGCTCGCGCGCTGACGCAACTCGGTCGGGCCCGGGTGGAGCGCCCCGCAGCAGGGCGTACTCGCCATCGTGCGGAGTGACGACGGTCGCCAACCCGCGTGACTGCAACAGCGGGGCAGCTCCATCGGCACTCCACGCCGCAGCGAAGATGCCGTCGCCGTCGATCACGACCGGCACCATGGCGTCGGTGATCAAGTGCCGAACCCCGGCCACGGTCGCTTCCTCACGCCCCAGTCCGGGGCCGACGACCAATGATCCGAAACGATTCAGGTCGTCGAGCACGTCGACGGCGAATCCGGCACTGGGAATGGGTCGCTGGATGATCTCGCTGCGAGCGTTCGGGGCGACGCCCGGACTCGACAGCGCCACCAGACCGGCGCCCGAGCGGGCAGCCGCCGCCGCGCACAGCTGGCCGGCGCCGAGCATCCCGACACTTCCTGCCACGATGCGCACGGCCCCCTTCCACTTGTGGGCGTCGATCGCTCGACGGGGCCACCAGTCGGCGACATCGGTCGCCTCGACGAGGAACTGGTCCGCGCTCGTCACGTCGAGCCCGATGTCAGCCACGACGACGTGGCCGGCCAGGCGACGGCCGGCACCGAAGACGAGGCCCGGCTTGAGCGCCTGGAACGTGACGGTACGATCAGCCGCGAGCACACCCTGACCAGCGGCCCCGGTCAGTGCATTCACCCCGCTCGGGATGTCGACGGCCAGCACCAGGGGCCGTCCGCCGCCGATTCCGGCGATCTCGGGGGCGTTCCACTCGCCACGAAACCCGGTGCCGAAGGCGGCGTCGATCACGAGGTCGCACGGCGTCAGAATCGGGGGGCACATCACGGCGTCGACGACACGAACCTTGATGCCGCGTCCGGCCAAGTAGCGGCCTGCCGTGCGCCCGTCGGATCCATTGTTTCCGGCCCCCGCGATGATGTTGACCGTGCGTCCGTACGCGCCGGCGAGCATTGCCAGCGCCTCACGCGCCACCGCTCGGCCGGCGCGATCGATCAATTCCTCGACGGGTTCGGGCGCCGCGGCATCGATCGCGCCCATCTCCCGGGGTGTGACGATCGGGATCACCGGGTTGATCGTAACGATTGACCCTTGATGTCAGGAGCCGAGCAGTGACTCTCTGAGGTCACGCTTGACGAACTTGCCGCTCGCGTTGCGCGGCAGCGACTCGGTCAGGAACCAGACCCGCTCGGGGATCTTGAACTTCGCCAGGCGCTCGGCCAACGCCTCGCGCAGGGTGTCCTCGGTCATGGTCACTCCCGGCGAGAGCACGATCGCTGCACCGACGATCTCGCCGAGGCGGTCGTCCGGCACGCCGAACACTGCAGCTTCCGCGACACCGTCGAGTTCGTAGATCGCTGCCTCGACCTCGGAGCAGTAGACGTTCTCGCCACCGCGCAACACCATGTCCTTGATGCGATCGACGATGAACACGAAGCCGTCCTCGTCGATGAACGCAACGTCGCCCGTGTGGAACCAGCCGTCACGAATCGAGTCGGCCGTCGCCTCGGGCCGATTGAGGTAGCCCTTGATGACGATCGCGCCGCGAACGCACAGCTCGCCACGTTCGCCCGGCGCCACCTCGTTGTCGAACTCGTCGACGAGCTTCGCTTCGAGTGTCGGCACGACGCGTCCGCATGACAACGGCTTGGCGACGTACAGGCTGCCGGAGTTGGCGGTGACGATGCCGTGCGTTTCGGTGAGGCCGTAGCCGGTGCTCGGCGCGCCGCCCGCCAGCGATTTGTCGATCTTGTCGACCAGGTCCGGCTGCAACGGGGCACCGCCGCCGCCCATTCCGGCGAGCGTCGAGGTGTCGCGGCGATCCCAGTCGGGGTGCATGAGCAGCTCGCGGCTCATCGTCGGCACGCCGGAGAAGTTCGTGACACCCTCCCGCTCGATGAGTTCGAGGGCCCGGCCCGCATCCCACTTGTAGGTGAACACGATGCGTGAGCCCGAGATCGTGGCCGGGTGCAGCAGACAGTTGTTGGCCGTCACGTGGAACAGCGGCGTCGGCGCCATGAAGACGTTCTGCTTCGGTTGACCATCGGCATCCACCGGTGGCGTCGGCGCAGCGCCCAGCTTTGCCGCTGCGAGGCCGGCGACTCCAGCCATGAACGAGAGGTTCAACAGGTTGTGCACCGACCCACGATGGGTGAGCTGTGCCCCTTTGGGGAAGCCCGTGGTGCCGGAGGTGTAGAAGATGCAGGAGTCGTCGTCGGGATCGATATCGACCGCCGGCAGTTCGGCCGGAGCGTTCGCAGGATCGATGACATCCTCCCACCGGTCGGCGTCGGCGGGGAGTTCGCCCTCGAAGCGCACGGTCATCAGATGCAGCGGCGCCTCGGCGCGCAGTGCATCGAGGATGGGAAGCACGCGGGCGACGCGCTCGCCGTCGGCAATGAGCACCTTGGGCCGCGAGTCGGAGAGGCCGTACGCCATCTCGTCAGAGGTCCACCACGCATTCATCCCGACGCATGCCGCACCGATCGACACGACGGCCCAGTAGCCGAGCACCCATTCGGGATAGTTGCGCATGGCGATCGCCACCCGGTCGCCAGGTTGCACGCCGTACTCGTCGACGAGCCGGGCAGCCAGTGCACGGATGACCGCATCAGCTTCGGCGTAGGTGTAACGCTCGTCCTCGTACACGATGTAGTCACGATCGCCGTACCCACGAGCGAGCTCCCAAACGGTGCGCATACTCGGCAACGACGATTCGAACACCTTGATCGGCACGCCTCGTACGTCGATCGTCGTCGTTGCGAACTGCGCTCCCGGTGCTGTCAGTTCTTCCCATGCCTGTTGGAACTCTTCGATCATGGCGGGCATGTTGGCAGCGCCGGAGCGAAATTTCCTAGTCGGCGATGACGTACGCAGCAGCCGTCAGGTCGGTGTGGGTGAGCGAAAGGTGCCAGGTGACGACACCCGCCTCGGCCGCCAGTTCTGCCGCCCTCCCGGCAAATGCGAGCCATGGCCGTCCGGATGGCGACCGTTCGACCCACACGTCGTGAAATCCGAATGCGCCGAGGCCAACACCCAGCGCCTTCATCACCGCCTCGCGGGCGGCGAATCGGGCGGCCAGCGACGGGATGGGGTCGGCCTGCGGCGCGACGTAGGCGAGTTCGACATCGGTGAACAGTCGCGTCCGCATCGTCGGAGTCCGTTCGAGCGACCGACGGAACCGGTCGATGTCGACCAGGTCGATGCCGATGCCGATCATCGGCGCCAGTGGTCGGCGGTGTCGGAGATCGGCCCGATGAGCAACTCGGCGACCGGCAACTCACCGAGCAACGACTCGTCGAAGGTGCCCTCGGTCTCAGTGACCCAGTCGACGAGCCGGTCGTAACGGCGGTCGTAGCCCTGCATCACCCCGCGCATCACGTCGGCGGGGAGGCGCTCGTGGAAGGCAAGGTGCAACAGCGTGATTCCGGTGGTTTCGCCGCCCTTGACCTCGGGAACGAACACCACGGTGCGGCCATCACTGCGCCCGACTCCGAGCAGCACTTCACGCTCAGATGCAACCCGGTGCTTGGTGCCACGCAGCTCGGCATTGCGCTCGACCCGGCTGGGGAGATCACGCGAGATGCCCCCGCGGTCGATGATCGAGATCGTCTCGCCATCGATCCGGTACCGCGTGAATCCGACGACCGCGGCGACCGCCGGATCGAGGTCGGCGAGTACCTTGAGTGTGCGGTAGCTCAGCACGTCGCGCCCGGCGCCGGCTGCGAGAACGGCCTGGACGAGCGCCCGGTCGATGACTCCCTCATCACTGCGCGAGATGCCCACGGTCACCGTCTTGGCCTGGTGTTTGATGGTGTCGATCGGTCTGGTGAGTTCGTCGATGGCCCGGCTCAGGGCCGTCACCAGATCGTCGATCAGTGCAGCTGGAGTCCCGACCTTTCCCGATCCGTGCTGATACTGCTCGATGGGCCGATCGGACAGGACGTCGCGCAGCAATCCGTGGAGGCGTGTGGCAGTCGATGCTTCGAGCTGGCCGTCATAGACGCCCGAGCGGAGGCCGTCGTCGAACCGATCAGCCGGCGGGCGCAGCTCGGTACGGAGTTGCGCCACCACTTGATCACCCGACAGGCGCGCGGCGACGAGCCGCTCGATCGACTCGCGCGCCTCGCGGAGAGGACGCGCCGATGCGTCGATCGCCAGTGCCGCCTCATACCCGAACAGGTGGCCAGCCATGGCCGACAACACGAAGCCGAGCGCAGGATCGACGACGGGGACCTCGATGGTTGCGGCGGCGTGATATCGCGTCTCACCGTCGCTGGCGATGACGATCGGAGTGGCCTTGTGCGCCGTGAAAATCGCCACCTCCTTGGCGACATCGTCGGCGTTCGAGCCGACGAGGCCGGCGGCGCACACGAGGATCAACGGTTCCGATGACAAGTCGATGTGCTTCTTGTCTTCGGTGGAATCGCAGGCCATCGACTTGTAACACAACTCGCTGAGCTTGATCCTGACCTCCTCGGCAGCCACCTTGTTGGGCCCATTACCGACGACGGCCCAGTACCGCTTCGCCGGAGCGAGACGTGCCGCGTCAGCAACGACATCGCGACGCGACAGCACGACGCGCATGGCTTCGGGCATCTCGCGCAGCGACGTGAGCAGCTGATGACGACGGCCCGGGTCGCCCATCCCGGCGGCTTCGGCGATGGCACACGACAGCAGCGCCCCGGCAGCCACCTGGGCATAGAACGCCTTGGTCGAGGCAACACTCATCTCCACGTCGCGGCCATCGGAGGTGTAGAGCACGCCATCGGACTTGTCGGTGAGGTCGCTGCCACGCCGGTTCACGATGCCGATCACGACCGCTCCTCGTGCCCTCAGCAGATCGACCGTGCGGTTGGTGTCGGTCGTGGTGCCGGACTGGCTGACCGCGATCGCCAGCGTGTCGGACATGTCGAGCCGCATCCCGAAGCCCGACAGCTCGGTGGCGGTGATGGCATCGACATCCAGCCGGCCGTCGGTGAGTTCGTCGAGGATCGCCGCTGTGCTCTGGCCCGCGACGGCCGCTGTCCCCTGGCCGATCACACGAACCCGAGTGATCGTTCCGGCAGCCAACCGGTCGATGACATCGAGCGGAAGGGCCTGTTCGCCGATATCGGCGCTGAGCCGGCCGTCTCGCTCGATGATCTTGCCGCGCAGTGTCTTGGCGAAGCTCAACGGTGCCTCGGTGATCTCCTTGAGCAGGAAGTGCGGGGCATCACCACGATTGATGTCGCGCGTCGTGACTTCGGCGGTGACGACGTCGGCGGCGGTAACGGGATGTTCGACACCGTCGTACCCAAGCCGAACGATCCCGGCGAGATCACCGGCCCCGTCGCCGTCGAGGGCCACGATCTCGCCACCGTGTTCGCCATCGAGACGGACGTATTGCGACGTCTCCTCGACCACACCGTACGGCTCACTCGCCACGATGTAGCAGTCGTCGGCGAGCCCGACGTACAACCCCTGGCCGCTGCCGCGCAGTGCCAGAAAGAGCCTCGACGGTGCCTCGGCGCTGGCAAGGCCGATCGCGACCGACCCCTCGAACTCCGACACGGTGCGCCGAAACGCCTCAGCAAGCGGCATGGTCGCCGCACGACGGGCGACCAAGGTAGGGATGACCTTCGCATCAGTTGTGATGGTCGACGCGATCCGCAGCTCATGTTTCACGCGCAAGTCGGCGTGGTTGTCGACGTCACCATTCAACGCGGCAACGACGTACGGCGGCTCACTTCCAGCCGACTGCTCAAGCTCGTACGAGTTCAACGGATGGGTGTTGGGCTCGCTGATGATGCCGACGCTCGCCCAGCGCGTGTGGCCAAGAATCGCGACGCGCGCGTCGGGTGACTGCAGCGCCCGCCGCAGGAGCGGATCAGCCGACAGCGCCGCGCGAAGCGCCGCGGTGTTGTCGCCGAGCTCGCCGATCTCCGCGGCCGCCTTGTACACGAATGACAGACACCCGTTGGCTTCGACGACGGATCCCGACTGGAACAGCGGGTCGGTGCCACGCTCGTCGAGCAGAGTACGGCGGGAGGTGGATTCGATGTCGTGGCCCCACACGAACACGTGGAGGCCCGCAGAGTCACGCCCACGAACCTCGAGGCGGTCGATGCCTCCCAGTGCCTGCTGCACGGCGAGGTATCCGGCCAGCTCGGCCGGCAAGGCGTCTCGTCCGGCAAGCGACTCGACCGCCGCGATCGAACGCAACCTGTCGTGGCGGAGTGCCCAGAGCACATCTTTGAGGTCGATCAGCTGGGCATTGGCCATCTCCAGCGACTCAGCACTCAGCCCAGCGCTGTTGGTGTCGAGTTCGGTCTCGACCGATGTGCAGAACGCATCGAGTTGGTCGAGTCTCGATTCGATCGCCGCCACGACATCGATCCGACCGACGAGTGCCAGCACACCGGGCAGCCCTCGCAGAGCATCATCAACCGAACGGCTTGCCGCAGTCACGTCGACCGCTATCGGGACGGCGGCGATCGCTGCATCGAGCCCGGCGATCAGGTCGGCCGCGGCAGGCGTTGGCCTCGTCGGTGGACGGCTGACTATCCCGATGATCCCACACATGACATTCCAGGCTACCGAGCCGCTCGGGCGGCAACCGGTCAGCCGAACAGCCGGTGGGCAACGGCCGCGAGATCGTCGGCAGCGGCCACTGCGGCTTGGTGCGTCGGTGCCTCGACCATGACGCGCACGAGCGGTTCGGTTCCACTCGCGCGAACGAGCACACGACCGGCACCAGCGAGCGACTGTTCGACTCGCTCGATGTCGGCGGCGAGCAGTTCGGCAACGTCGGGCGCCCGGCGCGCGACGACGACGTTCACGAGCACCTGCGGTAACGACGTCATCGCTGCGGCTGCAAGCTCGGCGAGCGGTTGGCCCGAACGCTTCACGGCGTCGAGCAGCGCAAGCGCCGTCAGCACACCGTCGCCC
>JANPCI010000321.1:0-2125 GCA_031430875.1 Actinomycetes bacterium
ACTGGGACGACGCCTGGGAGACGGCACCGCCTGAACCGCCGCGGTCAGGTGTTGATCCGTTGTTGGCGCGCCTTGGTGGACTGGCTGTCGTCCTCACACTGCTGGTGCCCGTGGTGATGGGTTTCACCTCCGACGATGGTGATGCCGTGCGAACGTCGTCGGTCGCCCCCGATGTCTCGCCGGCGCCGAGCGGTGGCCAACCGGCCGAGCAGTCGGTCGCTACCTCGTCGGCCCCGACCACTCCCGTTCCTGGCCCGACGTCACCTGACACCGACGTCGCCGTTGCGGCGCAACCGACCACGCCAGTCATCGAGACGCCGATCACCTCACCAGAGGCAGAGGCACTCGCCGTCGACGAATGCGCACGTGAGTATCAGGTCGTCTTCGGCGACTTCTGGATCCGCATCGCCGACGGTTCGGGTGCTCCGCTCGCCGACCTGCTCGCCGTCAACGGCGCCACGGTGTCGACGCCGCTGTACCCCGGTCGATCGATCTGTCTCCCTGATGGGGCGACAATCCCGCCGCCACCGCCGGCTGCCGTGGCTCCGACGAGTACGGACAGGTCCAGCACCAGGAACTCGAGCACGAGTTCGAAGGCATCGACAACTCCAGTGAGCGGCACACCAGTGAACAGCACACCATCGAGCGCCACACCGGCACCGCCCCCGCCGGCATCGACCGCAACTCCCGCTGAGGTCGAAGCGATCATTCGCGCTGTGTGGCCCGACGAACTTGAAGACCGTGCGCTCGAGATCGCATGGCGCGAGAGCAAGTACAACCCGATCGCCAAGAACTCGTGCTGCTCTGGCGTGTTCCAGATCTATTGGAGCGTTCACCGGAGCTGGCTGGGTGGCCTCGGCATCACGTCGGCCGACCAGCTCTACGATCCGGCCACCAATGCTCGTGCGGCACTCGCCCTCTACGAGCGCTCGGGCGGCTGGGGCCCGTGGGGCGGCTGACCTCCCGGTGAAAGCGGCGTCGAATTCGACGTCTGCATTGCAGCGACTTCCGCCTACACTGTCGCCCGTCACAATTCGGCGCCCGTAGCTCAATGGATAGAGCACTTGATTACGGATCAAGCGGTTGGGAGTTCGACTCTCTCCGGGCGCGCAGGATGGCAAGGGCGGCACCGAAAGGTGCCGCCCTTCTCGCGTCCGACTGGCAACCAGCGAGCGTTTGTCAGGTTTTCCTCAGGTTTTGCTCAGGTTTGCCGGTCCACATGCCGATGACGGCTCATGAGGCTGATTCGAATGGCCGCGCTCGTGGGCAGTGTGATCCTGCTCGTGGCGACGACGGTCTCGATGGTCAACAAGGGCGCCGAGCAGCGTGCGGAGCAAGACGCTCGTGCCGTCGCGACCGTCCTGCTGGCCGATCAGGCCATCGACAGTGCCGTCGTTCGCGCGATGGCGATCGTCGAGGTGGCAACAGCACAGACCGATTTGGAGGCCGTCACTCGATCGTTCGGCGACACCGCCGAGGCGTGCATCACTGCTGCGAGCGTCGATCGATGCACCGGTCCCGACCTCGGCGCGTCGAACATCTTCGGCGGTGCCGTTGCGGCATCAGTCGAGAGCGGCGGGCCTGCGGTGGCCGTCGACGATGCCACCGACTCCCTCCTCGTGGTGTCGCACGGTGAAGTGACCACCGCGTTGATCCTGCCCGCCGACTCTCTGCTCGGCGCGCTGGCATCATCAGCTGTCGAACGCAACGAAGCGGCCATTGACGTTGCAGTGTCATCCGACATCATCGAGGTGAACGGTGACAATCCGATCCGGGTCGGGCCGTCAAGTGTCGACGGCCGTTTGATCGTCACTGACACCCTCGCACTCCCGGGTGACGGCGGATCGGTCCGCGTCACGACCTCGATCGCCGACGACGTCGGTCTCGGTGGCGACGACCTGGCGTTGTACCTGCTGCTCCTGGGATTCGGTACCGTCTTGATGGCGCTGGCTGGGTGGACGTTCCTGCTCGACCGTCGCAGTCTCAAGCGTCAGGCGACCACGGACGACCTGACAGGACTCCCGAACCGCCGCGAGTTCGAACGCCAAACCGAGGAGGCCCTGCTCGCCGCCGAGCGGTTCAAGACCGGGGTCTGCGTGATGCTCATCGACCTCAATGGCTTCAA